>NZ_JBIRFA010000022.1:0-147598 GCF_044327205.1 Kitasatospora sp. NPDC018058
CGCCGCGCCCAGTGGCAGCACCTCGACTCGTTGCGGGCCGGTATCGGAACGATCCGCCACCGTCTGTCCCTACCGATCGGCGAGAAGGGCGCCAAGCGCGCCCCAGGCGGATACCGGTCCGAGCGCGAGTGGTTCGTCAAGTCCCGCCGTCTGGCCTACCTTGAGGCCAAGTTCGAGCACGTCAAGGCCGAGCGGGAGGCCGGAAAGGTCTCCGTCGTCCGAGGTGGCCGACGCTTGCTCAATACCCGTCACAACCTCGACGCCGCAGACCTGACCGAGGATCAGTGGCGGGAACGCTGGGACGCGGAGCGCTGGTTCATGTCCGCTGACGGTGAGTCCGGCAAGCGGTTCGGCAATGAAACGATCCGTGTCACGCCGGACGGCGAGGTCGGCATCAAGCTGCCCGCGCCACTGGCGCACCTGGCCAATAGCAAGCACGGCCGGTATGTCCTCACCGCGAAGGTCTCGTTCCCGCACCGGGGCGCAGAGTGGCGCGACCGCATCGAGACGAACCGGGCGGTGGCCTACCGCATCCACTTGGACGTGGATCGGAGCCGCTGGTACCTCGACGCGAGCTGGCAGCGCAAAGACCTCCCCATCGTCCCTCTGGAGTCGTTGCGTTCGGGTGAGGTGATCGGGGTGGACATGAACGCCGACCACCTCGCCGCCTGGCGCTTGGACACCCACGGCAACCCGATCGGTAAGCCCCACACCTTCGACTACCGGCTCACCGGCACCGCCACTCACCGGGACGCCCAGATCCGGCACGCCCTCATCCGCCTCCTCCACTGGGCCAAGGACACCGGATGCCGGGCCATCGTCATCGAGGATCTGGACTTCACCGACTCCAAGACCCGCGAGAAGCACGGCCGCCGCAAGCGGTTCCGGCAGCTGATCTCCGGCATCCCCACCGGCAAGCTGCGCGCCCGGCTCCTCGCGATGAGCGCCGAGCGCGGCATCGACATCATCGCCGTGGACCCCGCCTACACCTCGATGTGGGGGGCCGAGCACTGGCAAAATCCCCTCACCACACCGAACCGCCCCGTCACCCGTCACCAGGCGGCGGCCGTGGCGATCGGACGACGCGCCCTCGGACACAGGATCAGGCGTCGGACGGCACCGCCCCACCACGACCAGAGCGATCGCGGTGGGCATCGGACCGCCCAGGCCCGAACCGGCGACCGGGAGCGCGAGGGAACCCGCCCTCCCCTACCCGGACCGCGCACACGATGCGCGCCGCCGACCGTGGGAGCGAACGCGGGAGACCAGGACACCCAAGACCGTTCGGGGCGTCCGGCCGTGCAACTCATGCACAGTCAGTAGGAACGGTTGGAAACGCTGATCGGTTCCGGCTCGCCCGGCCGGGTGTGCCTGCCCTGCGAGGCCGTGGCCCGGCCGCGGACCTGGGCCGTGACCAGGACACGGGCCGTCGAGGCCGTTGATCGGTCACGTGATCGATCGATTCATGAGGACCTCGATCGACTCAACGGCCGCCAGGCCGGCCCGGCGCGCCGGGCGGAGGACGGCTGCTCAGCGGGCGGGTGCTACCAGTTGGCCCAGGGGAGGTTCCAGCCGCCGAGGCCGTTGTCGGGAGAAACGGTCTTCTCCTTGGTGTTCACAACCGTGACGACGTCGCCGATCAGCGAGCTGTTGAAGAACGACCCTGCGGGGGACGTGTCGCTGCCGCCCTCCACGTCCTTGAGCGAGACGCAGCCGTGGCTCGTGTTGGCCTTGCCGAACAGGTCGACCTTGTACCAGTAGTTCCCGTGGAGGTAGGTGCCGCTCCTCGTCAGCCGCATCGCGTGCGGGGCGGCGGGGATGTCGTACTCGTCGCCCATGCCGACGGTCTGGGAGTTCATGTGGGTGACCTTCTCCTTGGACATGATGACCATGGTCCCGCCCCAGGAGGGATGCTCGTCGTCGCCGAGGGTGGCGGGCACGGTGGTGGACTTGCCGTCCCGCACGATCGTCATCCGGTGCGTGGCGGCGTCCGCGGTGGAGACCTGGGACCGGCCGATGGTGAACGGTTCGTCCTTGTCGACGTCGCCCCACACACCGGGGGCGACTTCGACGTTCTTCAGCCGGTAGTGGATGGTGACCTTGGTGTTCGGCTTCCAGTACTCCGCCGGGCGGAAGTCGATCCGGTTGTCGCCGAACCAGTGGCCCTTCACCTCCGTCCCGTTGTCCGTTTCGAAGGTGATGGCCTTGGCGACGGCGTCCTTGTTCACGATCCCGCTGCTGAAGTCCACCTTGACGATCATGCCCACGCCGTAGGTCTGGCCGTCAGCGATGTTGTCGTTGGTGGACACCTGCTTGCCGGGCGAAGCGGTGGTGAAGGCGCTGGTGGCCGCGGCTACCAGACCCTCGGCGTCCTTGGCCTGGGCGTTCACCGAGTACGCCGCGCCGGGGGCGAGCGCGGCGGCGGGCTTCCAGCCGGTGCCGTCCGCCGTGATCGACCCCTGGACGGGCTTGCCGTCCTTGTCGGTCACGTCGACGGCGGTGAGCTTGCCGTGGGACACCGACACCTGGAGCGCGGTCGGTGCGACTCCCCGGGCCCCGTCCTTCGGTTCCACGTCCAGCACGGCGGTCGACGTCCTCGGCGCGGCCGTGGCCGCCGTCCCACCGGGCGTGGCGGGGGTGGCAGAGGTGACGGGGCCGGCGGCGTCAGCGCCCTTGTCCTGGCCGTCGCCGTCGCCGCAGGCCGCGGACATCAGCAGGACCCCGCCCACCGCCAGTGCCACCGCACCGCGGTGGAATCGGTCGCTGGTGCGTATCGCGGCCCGGGCCGCCCGAACAGTGCTCACAGTTGCTCCCTCTCGGTGTTTCGCCGTCAGCTTGTGCGCCGGTTCGTCCCAGCCGCAACGGTGGGCCGGCGATCTGGGACGCGGGGACGCCTCTACCCTGTTTGAGCTGGGAAGACGTAACCTTCCTGGGACGCGCCGGCAGGGGCTCGGGATGGCGCGGCCGGTGCCGCCGGCGACCTCGGGGGAACCGTGAGACGGTCTGCGGCGTGCTTGTCTGCCGGAGCTCACGTCGGGTCGGCGTCCCGGCGATCCGGTTGCCGGCGACGGGCCGGATCACCGCGGCGGTAGCTCCGAGGGGGTTCGCGAGCGGGTGGAGGGATCAGTGTCGGAGGGGACCGGGGAGTTGAGGGAGGCACAGGAGATCGCACGGCTGCTCCAGGAACTGAAGAGCCGTTCGGGTCTCAGTTACGGCGCGCCGGCGAAGCGGCTGCACGTGAGCACGTCGGCGTTGCACCGCTACTGCACCGGCGACGTGATGCCGGTGGAATTCGATCCGCTGGAGCGTCTCGCGCGGTTGTGCCGGGCGACACCGGAGGAGCGGACCGAGCTCTACCGGCTGTGGGTCGTCGCCCACACGTCGCGGGGGAACCGGCAGGCGTCCGCACCCGCCCCCGCGCCGAAGGCCCCGCCAGCGGTTCCGGTGACGGCACCGGAAACGGAAGCGGCACAGGAAACGGCACCGGAAACGGTTCCGGTTCCCGAACCGGAACCGGAAGCGCGACCGGCCGCGGAAGGCGTCGTGGAGGTCGGGACGGCCGCCCCTGCGCGTACCCCCGCCGTGCCGTCACGGCGGCGAGTACGCCGGGGCTTACTCGCCGCCGTGACGGCCACCACGGTGCTCACCGCCCTCGGGGCCGTCGCCATCGGACTCAAGACTCACCCGGGCGGTGACCCCACGTCCGCTCCGGCCCCGGCGGCGGACGCCGGGCCGTCCGCCGGATCCCCGGCCCCGCTTTCTCCCCCCGGCGCTGTGGACCGGGGTGCGAGTGCCCCGATCACCGTCACGGTCCGCCCGCACCGGGACGCCGAGTGCGACCAGTACGTGATCGACCGCCCGCCGTCGGAAGTCCCCCGTCCACCCGCGGTGGTGGACGCCCCCGCCTGGGCCGCCAAGGTCGGCGCGGTCCCCGGCCACTACCAGTCGATCGAGCTCACCGTGCAGGGCACCGGCAGCGACACCGTCGTGCTGACCGCGCTCAACGTCCGCATCGCCCGGATCGCGGCCCCGCTGGCCTGGAACGCCTACTCCATGTTCGAGGGCTGCGGCGGCGGAATGGCCGTCCACTCCTTCGACCTCGACCTGGACGCGGCCCGCCCCCGTCCGGTCGTGACCGACGGCAGCACCGGCCTGCCGCTCAAGGTGAGCGAGCGGGACCCGGAGGTCATCGAGGTGACCGCCCAGACCACCTCCCACGACGTCAGCTGGTACCTGGAACTGGAGTGGTCCAGCGGCAACCGGACGGGCACGTTGCCCATCGGCGTCCGTGACGGCGCGCCGTTCCGTACCAGCGCGGTCAAGGGCCGGCCGCTCTACCGCTACCCGATCGGCGGGAGGGCCTGGGAGCCGAGCCCCTTCCAGCAGTGACGGGACGTCCTCCGCCGACCGGTCGGCGGAGGACGTCCACCCGCGCCTGCCGGGCGTCCGGGCGTCGGGGGCAGGCGGGAGCACATCGGACGCCGATCACCAGGTGACCGGGAGCGCCTCGACGCCGTAGACCGTCGAGCCCCGGCGGTAGCGGAGGGCGGCTTCGAGCTCGATGTCGGCCACGGCCGTGCGCAGCAGAGGCGCGGGGATCGCGAGATGACGCAGGAGCTCCTCCACCGCCGTGGCGGTGATTGCCGGGTCGTCGCGGAGGGCGGCGAGCTGGTCCGGGCTTCGCAGCAGGGCCAGCACGTCCCAGCACGGGTGAGGAGGCGATCGGTGCGGGCAGCACGGTGCCCAGGAAGCGCCCCGGCGCGATGGGCGCCGCCCCGGAATACGGGATCGAAAACTTCGCCGCCCCTCGCACATCGAATCGTTCACGGCCGCAACGTGCTCATCGTGGGCCGTCGCCGGGGAGTCAAGGGACCGACCGGAAACACCCGGCCGCAGTGTTTTTGAGTCGAAGGATGTGAATTCCTTCGGAATTCCGCCCGGAGCCGCCGACCGCGCTGGTAGAGGCAACGGGCAGCCGGCGTGAGGGGACGTACCACCCTCGGGAGGCGGCGGGCGCCCGGTCACATCCAGCCATCCTCCGTACGGGCGAGTGAGGCTCATCACTGGTTCGCGCCATCGGTTCGCAGACTGGGTAGGAGTACGTTCCTTCGACCAACGGCCGGGGATCCTCCCCCGGCCGCGCGTCCCCCGGTCAGCAGCGCTTTCGACGAGAGAGACACCAGACATGTCTGCACTTGTCCCGACCCGACCCTCGCCCCAGTCCATCGGCGTGGTCGCCGAGTCGTCCAGCGGGGACGCCCGCGTCGCGGCGACACCGGCGACGGTGCGGCAGTTGCTCGGTCTCGGCTTCGACGTCATCGTCGAGCCGGAGGCCGGTGCCGCCTCCGATTTCACCGACGCCGCCTACACCGAGGCCGGGGCGCGCATCGGCGACGCCTGGGCGGCGGAGGTGGTCCTGAAGATCAACGCCCCGACGGACGACGAGATCGCCCGGCTGCGCGAGGGCACCACCCTGATCGGCCTGATCGCGCCCGCACAGCACCCCGAGTTACTCAAGGCGCTCTCCGCCCACGGCGTCACCGCGCTGGCGCTGGACGCCGTCCCGCGGATCTCCCGGGCGCAGTCGATGGACGTGCTCAGCTCGATGGCCAACATCGCCGGGTACCGGGCGGTGATCGAGGCGGCCCACGTGTTCGGGCGCTTCTTCACCGGCCAGGTCACCGCCGCGGGCAAGGTCCCGCCGGCGAAGGTCCTCGTGGCGGGTGCCGGCGTGGCCGGCCTGGCCGCCATCGGCGCCGCGTCCAGCCTGGGTGCGATCGTCCGAGCGACCGACCCCCGGCCCGAAGTGGCCGACCAGGTACGGTCGTTGGGCGGCGAGTACCTGGCCGTGGAGGTCGCCCACGAGGCGAGCACCGACGGGTACGCCAGGGCGACCTCCGCCGAGTACGACCGCGCCGCCGCAGCGCTGTACCACGAGCAGGCGAAGGACGTGGACATCATCGTCACGACCGCGCTGATCCCCGGCCGCCCGGCCCCGCGGCTGGTCACGGCCGAGGACGTGGCGGCGATGCGGCCCGGCAGCGTCATCGTCGACATGGCCGCCGCGCAGGGCGGGAACGTCGAGGGCACCGTGGCGGGCCGGACGGTGGTCACCGACAACGGCGTCACCATCATCGGGTACACCGACCTGGCGGCCCGACTGCCCGCACAGGCCTCGCAGTTGTTCGGCACCAACCTGGTCAACCTGTTGAAGCTGCTGACGCCCGACCGGGACGGCCGGCTGGCCCTCGACTTCGACGACGTGGTCCAGCGGGCCGTGACGGTCGTCCGCGACGGCGAGATCACCTGGCCGCCGCCGCCCGTGGCGGTGTCGGCCGCTCCGGCCGCGCAACCCGCCGCACCGGCGTCCGCGGCCGTGGAACCGGGACGGCCCCGCCTCGGCCCCGCGGCGCGCTTCGGCCTGATCGGCGCGGGGATGCTCGCGACCTTCCTGCTGACCGCCTTCGCGCCGGCCCAACTCGCCCAGAACCTCACGGTGTTCGCACTCGCCGTGGTCATCGGCTACTACGTCATCGGCAAGGTGCACCACGCCCTGCACACCCCGCTGATGTCGGTGACCAACGCGATCTCCGGGATCGTGGTGATCGGGGCCCTGCTGCAGATCGGCCACGAGAGCCGCGTCGTCACCGGGCTGTCCTTCATCGCCGTTCTGTTGACCAGCGTGAACATCTTCGGCGGCTTCGCCGTCACCCGCCGCATGCTGTCGATGTTCTCGACCTCCCCCGAAAGGCGTTGAGCCCGATGACTTCCACGACGGCCTCGCACGCCGCGGACCTGGTCGCCGCGCTGCTGTTCATCCTCAGCCTCGCCGGGCTCTCCCAGCACCGGACCTCACGGGCCGGTGTCGTCTACGGCATCGCCGGCATGGCCCTCGCGCTGGTCGCCACCGTCGTGGTGGCGGCGCAGAGCATCACCGCCGGCGCGGTCGCGCTGATCGTGATCGCGATGGCGATCGGCGGTGCGGCCGGGCTGTGGCGGGCGCGGCGGGTCGAGATGACGCAGATGCCCGAACTGATCGCCGTCCTGCACAGCTTCGTCGGTCTCGCCGCCGTCCTGGTCGGCTGGAACAGCTACCTGGAGGTCGAGTCCCACGGGTCCGGCCAGACCCGGATCGCCGGTGACCTGCTCGGCATCCACCACGCCGAGGTCTTCATCGGCGTCTTCATCGGCGCGGTCACCTTCACCGGCTCCATCGTGGCCTTTCTGAAGCTGTCCGCCCGGATCGCCTCGCGTCCGCTGACGCTGCCCGGGAAGAACGCCCTCAACCTGGGCGCGCTGGCCGCCTTCATGGGCCTGACGGTCTGGTTCACCGCCAGCCCCGGCCCGGCCCTGATGGTCGCGGTCACCGTGCTGGCGCTCGCCCTGGGCTGGCACCTGGTCGCCTCGATCGGCGGCGGCGACATGCCCGTGGTCGTCTCCATGCTGAACAGCTACTCGGGCTGGGCCGCGGCCGCCTCGGGGTTCCTGCTCGACAACAATCTGCTCATCGTCACCGGGGCGCTGGTCGGCTCCTCCGGTGCCTACCTCTCGTACATCATGTGCAAGGCCATGAACCGCTCCTTCCTGTCCGTGATCGCCGGTGGTTTCGGCATCGAGGCCCCGTCCGGTGGGGGCGAGGAGCAGGGCGAGCACCGCGAGGTCCACGCCGAGGAGGTCGCCGGGCTGCTCGACCAGGCCCGATCAGTGGTGATCACCCCCGGCTACGGAATGGCCGTGGCTCAGGCCCAGCACCCGGTGGCCGAGTTGACGCAGCGGCTACGCGAGCGCGGGGTCGAGGTCCGCTTCGGGGTGCACCCCGTCGCCGGGCGCCTGCCCGGGCACATGAACGTACTGCTGGCCGAGGCGAAGGTGCCCTACGACATCGTCCTGGAGATGGACGAGATCAACGACGACTTCGCCGCGACCTCGGTCGTCCTCGTCATCGGCGCCAACGACACCGTCAACCCGGCCGCCACCGAGGACCCGGGCAGCCCGATCGCCGGGATGCCGGTCCTGCGGGTGTGGGAGGCCGAGCAGGTGATCGTCTTCAAGCGCTCGATGGCCTCCGGCTACGCGGGGGTGCAGAACCCGCTGTTCTTCCGGGACAACACCGGCATGCTCTTCGGCGACGCCAAGCAGAGCGTCGAGGCGATCCTGCGGGCCCTGCCCGGCCAGGACCGCGAGGGTGCGGTCCCAGCCGCCAGGCGGGCGGCGGCGGCGCGGTAGCACCGCCACGCCCGGGGTGACCTCATCGTCCCGAGCCCGCCGCCCCGGTGCCCGACGGCGCCGGGGCAGCGGCCGGGCGCCTGATGTCCCCCAACAAGCGGTGCGAGTCCCCGTGTTCTGTCCGCATGCCCGGCAGCCTGGCGAGCGGATGTAAGAGAGTTCTCAGAGTCGCTTTGAGAGGGTTGTCCGCATGAGCAACGGGCAGAAGGTGCTGGTCGTGGACGACGACCCGGAGGTACGCGCCGCCGTCGAGGACGGGCTGGCGGTCGAGGGTTACCAGGTGCGCGGCGCCGCCGACGGGCTGGCGGCGCTCGGTGAGGTGGCCCGCTGGCAGCCCGCCGCCATGGTGCTCGACCTGATGATGCCCGTGCTCGACGGCCTGGCGGTCTGCCGTCGGCTGCGGGCCCTGGGCGACCGGATCCCGATCCTGGTGCTGACCGCCTGCGACTCGGTGAGCGAGCGGGTCGACGGCCTGGACGCGGGCGCGGACGACTACCTGGTGAAGCCCTTCGCGCTGGACGAGCTGACCGCCCGGCTGCGCGCTCTGCTGCGCCGCAGCGCGCCGGCCGTCGAGGAGGCCGAATACCGGTTCGCCGACCTGGTGGTCGACCCGATCACCCGCACCGGCAGCCGCGGCGGCCGCCCACTGGACTTCTCGCGCACCGAGTTCGCACTGCTGGAGGTCCTGTTGCGCCACCCCGGCCAGGTGCTGCCGCGCGAGGTGATCATGGAGCGAGTATGGGGATCGGACTTCGGCCCCGACTCCAACTCGCTTGCGGTGTACATCGGTTACCTGCGCCGGAAGCTGGAGGCAGGCGGCGAGCCGCGGCTGGTGCACACCGTGCACGGGGTGGGCTACCGGCTGGAGGAGCGGTGAGGGCGCGCGCCCGCTGGCGCCGACGCCGTCCGCTGCGCACCCGCCTCGCGCTGGCCTGCACGGCCGCGGTCGCGCTGGTCGCCGTCGGCGTCAGCGCGGCGGCCTTCACCCTCGTCCGCTACGAGCTCGAGCACCAGCTCGACCTGCACCTCACCCAGCAGGCCACCCTGCTCCAGCAGCAGTACCGCGACCGGGGCCCGCAGGTGGTCTACGGCGAGTGCGGCTACCTGGCCGCTCCCGCGTGCGCCCAGATCGTGCCCGCCGACCCTGCCAGGGACCCGGCCCAGCCGTACCTGCTGCCGGTCACCCCCGCCACCCGCCAGGTCGCGGCCCGCGAGCGTGGCGGCTACTTCACCGACCTCGCCATCGGCGACCACCCGGCCCGGACACTCACCACCCCGATGCTCACGGCGCCCGCCGGCACCCGGCAGGCCGTCCAGGTGGCGCTGCGCGCCGACACCGTGCAGGAGGGGGTGCGACAGGCCGGCGAGCTGATGGCGGCCGTCGCCGCGGCCGGGGTGCTGCTGGCCGCCGCGCTCGGCCACACGGTCGCCCGCACCGGACTGGCCCCGGTGGCCCGGCTGACCAGAACCGCCGAACGGATCGCCGACACCCGCGACGCCAGCCTGCGCATCGAGCTGCCGCCCGGCCGCCGGGAGGACGAACTGACCAGACTGGCGGGCAGCTTCAACACCATGCTGGGCGAGCTGGAACAGTCCGTGACCGCCCAGCGCCGACTGGTCGCGGACGCCTCGCACGAGCTGCGCACCCCGCTCACAGCGCTCCGCACCAACGCCGAACTCCTCTCCCGCGCCGACCGGTTGAGCGACAGCCAGCGCGAGCGGGCGGCCGCTGCGCTGAGCCGCCAGCTGCGCGAGGTGACCGGCATGGTCAACGACCTGATCGAGCTGGCCCGCGACGAGGAGCCGCAGCCGCTACTCGAAGAGGTCCGGGTGGGCCCGCTGGTCGCGCACTGCGTGGACGCCGCCCGCGGCCACTGGCCCGCGATCGGCTTCACCCTGGTGGACACCGCCGGCGAGCGCACCGTCCCGGGCGTGCCGGCCCGGCTCGCCCGGCTGGTCTCCAACCTGCTGGACAACGCGGCCAAGTTCAGCCCGGCGGGCGGCACGGTCGAGGTGCACCTCACGGCCGGCCTGGAGCTGACCGTGCGCGACCACGGCCCCGGCATCACGCCGGAGGACCTGCCGTACGTCTTCGACCGCTTCTACCGCGCCTCGGCCGCGCGAGCGCTGCCCGGCTCCGGTCTCGGACTCGCGATGGCCCGGCAGATCGCCCGCGCCCACGGCGCCACCCTCACCGCCGAGAACGCCCCGGACGGCGGCGCGCTGTTCCGGCTGGCCCTGCCCGGCTGAGCGTGCCCGCCAGGGCGGTCAGCGCGCTGACAGTTGCTCGTGCCACAGCCCCGCCGACGCTTCATAAGAAGTGTTCTTATGACCTGCCGACACCCTTCCACAGCATGACGACCATGAGCTCGACTCCGCCGCCTTTCCCGCAACACCCGCGACGCACCCACCACCGCCGCGCGATGGTGGCAGCGCTCGCGCTGGTGAGCGCTGCCACCCTCGTCAGCGCGACCTGGTCGACCGCCCACGGCGCGACCACCCACCCGGTCGGCCCGGCGCCCGCCGACCTCTCGATCCGACGGCACGGCAACCTCCTGGACATCCCGGTGAACGGCGGCGTCGCACAGCTGCAGACCGACTCGCTGGCCATCACCGCGCGAGGCCACGACGGGCGGCCGCTGACCCTCTCCGCACCCGCGGCGCAGCCACTGGGTGCGCCCGGTCCGGTCACCGTCAAGGGAGGCACGGCGAGTTGGACGCTGCCGGAGCACGGCCTGAGCGTCACCGCCGCCGCGGTGCGCGGTCGGCTGCAGGTCACCGTGCACAGCGAGCAGGACGGCGCCACGCTGTCCTGGCCGGTCACCGGCACCGATCCGTCCGCCACGCAGATGCAACTGCCGCGCGGCGAGGGTCTGGGCATTCCGGTTGCCGACCCGTTCTGGAACTCGACCCAGAACGGCGTGGCCGGCGCCAGCTACGGCCTCGAAACCGACCTGAGCATGCCGCTGTGGGGCTACACACTGGCCGGAGCGGGCGTCAGCTACCTGGTGCCACAGCCGATCGGCACCTCACTCGGCTTCAGCTCCCAGGACGGCCGTCTGCACGGCATCGCCGTGCACACGTTCTCCCAGCGGGAGGCCACCCGGGACTACACGGTCACCTTCGCCCTCACCGCGCCCTCTCCCGTCGCCCCGGCACAGGACTACCGTCGCTGGCTCAGCGACCAAGGCCAACTGGTCACGCTGAGCAGCAAGATCGCCGCCAATCCCGAGGTCGGCAAGCTGCTCGGTGCCTTCCACGCCTACACCTGGGGCAGCGCCCGCACCGCGCAGGGCGTTCAGCAGATGCAGGCGCTGGGCCTGTCCCGGCTCTGGCTCGGCTACGACGCCGACGACCAGCCGATGGACACACAGGCGGTGGCCGCCGCGAAGCAGGCGGGCTACCTGGTCGGCCCGTACGACTCGTTCGCCAACGGGCAGGACCCGGCCACCGCCGATGCCCCCACGTCCGCCTGGCCGGCGCCGGTCTACCCGGGCTACTGCATCCACCAGCAGGACGGCTCCGTGCTCGCGGGCTTCCACGATCGCGGCTGCTACCTCAGTTCGCAGGCATTCGCGCAGCACGACGGGTTCCTCACTCAGCGCACCGTGCGGATGACCGCCAACGGATCGAACAGCTACTTCCTGGACGTCGACGCGGCCGGCGAGCTGTACGACGACTTCAGCGCCGACCACCCGATGAACCAGCAGCAGGACGAAGCCAACCGGATCGCCCGGATGCGCCAACTGTCCGGCCCGGACAAGCTGGTGCTCGGATCCGAGGCCGCGCACGGTTGGGCCAGCCCGGTGATCGACTTCAGTCACGGCTCGCTGACTCCGCCGGCGGACGGGCTGTGGCCGCTGGAGAAGAACAAGGAGGTCTGGGGCGGCTATGCGCCGGCCACCGCACCGGGCGTCTTCTTCAAACCGGTCACCCTGCCGAATGATCTGACCAAGGCCATGTTCGACCCGACGTACCGGATCCCGTTGCTGGAGACCGCGTTGCACGATGCCCAGGTCAACCTCGACCGGTGGGAGCTGTCCTACACCAAGTTCCCGGCACTGGAGACCACCCGGGCACTGCAGGCGATCTTGCAGAACACCCCGCTGAACCTGGTCCTCAACGGCCCGACACTCAACACCGACGGCAAGCAACTCGCCGCACTGCAGCAGTACTTCGCGCCACTGCACGAGGCCGCCGGAACGCAGCCGATGACCGACTTCAGCTACCTGAGCGCGGACCACCAGGTGCAGCAGACCAGCTTCGGCGACGGCGTTCTCCAGGTCACCGCCAACTTCGGCACCAGCACCTACGGCCCCGGCGCACTGCCGGGCGGCTGCGTCGACGCGAAGCTCAAGGGCGACAAGCAGCCGCGCCGACTCTGCCCCAGCACGCTGCCGCAGGCGCCCCTCAAGTAGCCAGCAGCATTTCTCCATGACCGCTGGTGACCGGCCCGGGGGCAGGGAGTGCGCGAGGTGGGAACGAGTGCCGGGCGCTCTTCGCCACCCCAACGGCTGACCGCGCCGCGTGCAGTGACAGCGGAGAGCTCGCGCCTGTGGTGGCGACGGCAGCGTAACCACGTCGCGGCGTGGACGCGGTCCGGAGCACGGCGGCGGGTTCCGGCTGCCAGCAGAGGGCGAATCTCGGCTGGCGTGAGGTCCACGAGGTCGGGCGTGTCCCGTTCGCCACCCCGCTACCACGAACGCACGCGGAGGCGGGACGGGGCAGGCCCTGGACACCGGCCCGGAACTGCACGGAAGTCCTGGGGCAACGGTGTCCCGGCCACCCTCGCCGCCACCACGACCCGGTAAGAGCGATCCTTGTGGAAATCCTGTGACGTGCGTCGCGGCAGCTCGGGCCGGCGGCTGGTGCCGGTGACGGCTACGTTCGGGAACCGCGAAAGGGGAGGGAAAGAGCCCGGCCGGGGGCACCACTGGCACCGGCGCTTTCACAGAGATCTCACAAGAATGCCTCGTACCGTGCCCGGACCTGCTTGGCGTGAGACGGCGGCGCTCACGTCTCGACACGAGTGAGGACAGGTGCGATGGAATCAGGGCATGTCCTGGGCGGGCGGTACACGGTCTTGGCGCTCTTGGGGCGCGGGGGTATGGCAGAGGTGCACCTGGCTCGAGATCAGCGCCTTGACCGCCTGGTGGCGGTAAAAGCCCTCCGACCGGATCTGGCCACCGACCCCACCTCGCTGCTCCGGTTCCGGCGGGAGGCGCTCTCCACGGCTTCGCTCAACCACTCCTCGATCGTTGCGGTCTTCGACAGCGGCGAGGAGGCGCTGGGTGAGGGGGTGCTGCCGTACCTGGTGATGGAGTACGTCCAGGGATGCACCCTTGACGAGATGTTGCGCCAGGGTCCGCCCTTGCCGGCCGCGCGGGCCCTGGAACTGACGCTCGGCGTGCTGGAGGCATTGGAACGCGCCCATGCCCGAGGCATCGTGCACCGTGACGTCAAACCCGCCAACGTGATGGTGACTTGGGACGGGAGGACCAAGGTCATGGACTTCGGCATCGCCCAATTCCTCGCGATCGACGCGATGGCCCTGACCCAGGGCTCCATGGTCATCGGTACGGCGGCGTATCTGTCGCCCGAGCAGGCGCGCGGCGAGTCGGTGGACGTGCGCTCAGATCTGTACTCCGCGGGCTGCCTGCTCTACGAGCTGCTGACCGGGAGGCCGCCGTTCACCGGCGAGACGCCCGTCGCGGTGGCATGGCAACACGTCAACGAGGAGCCGCAGCCACCCTCGACATACGCGCCGGAGCTGCCGGACGTGTGCGACGGTCTCGTGCTGCCGGCTTTGGCGAAGGACCGTCACCAGCGCTACCAGACCGCCGCCGAGATGCGCATCGCCGTAGCCCACACGCTGGCCGCCGTCGTCGCCCGCACGCACGCGAGCGACGTGCTCACGACCTGTCGGACTCCGTCTGCCTCGGACCATGCCTCGGCACCGGTTGAGCCCACGCCCGACCGGGTCCAGCGCACCCGCGGTCCGCGGCAAGGCAGACGGGCGAGACGCGTCGTCCTTGCCGTGGTGCTGTGCGCAGCCGTGTGCGCGGCCGCCGGGGCGTACTCGGCGGCCGACTCGCCACCCGGGGGGCGAGCCGTCCGAATGCCGGATCTGGCAGGCAAGAGTGTCGCCGACGCCAGACTGAGCGTGCAGAGCTCCGGACTGCGGGTGTCCAGGGTGGTGGAGGGCGCCTGCCCCACACCGGGGCTGCCCGTTCGTCGCGTTTGTGGCCAACTGCCCGCCTCCGGCGACGCGGTCGCCCGGGGCAGCGCCGTCGTGATCGACGTCCCGGCGCCGTCGAGCCCGCCCGCGCAACGGTGAACCGGGCAGGACGTCGCCCGAGTAGGTATTTCACGTAGGATCGGCAGGCCGATCGGCCGACACACCGCTTGGAACCCAACTACCACGAAGGAAAAGGCACACAACGATGCCGACGCACACCTTTCGGAGGCGGATCGCAGCCCGCGAGGCGGCAATCCGGCGCTGGCTGCCGATGGCGTTCCATACGGCGGGTGTCCTGCTGATGCCATGGATCGTCGTGCTCGCGATGTCGGTGAAGGGGCGCTTCGGCACACGAAACCTCTCCAACTCCTGGGTGTGGCTGGACGTCATGGAGGTCGCGGCGCTGTTCCTGCTGGCCCGGCTGGTACGTCGCCGCCACCCGGCCACCAGTCCGATGGCCTCGGCCACCGCCGTCCTGCTGGGCCTGGACGCGTTCTTCGACCTGTGGTCGGCACATCGTGGCTCCGACTACCAACTCGCGCAACTACTCGCCTACGTCGCCGAGTTGCCGAGCGCAGCCGTTCTCGCCACGCTCTCCTGGTACGCGCTGCCGTGGGCCGCGTCCGCCACACCGGCCGCAGGCCCCGGCGTTTCGACGCCGCCCCAGCGTGCTGTGGTGTGGTGACATGCAAAGCGCCAAGGGTCGCAGTCACAACCGGCACCACTGCGCAGCCGGTGCCGCACTGCGATCGGCTGCGCAATCGCGTCGGACGTGGTGGTGAGTCGGCCGGCCTGACACTCCCCGTCGCAGGTCAGCGCCAGTGCTACGCCGATCGCACCCGCGCAACCGCCCGGCGCCGTGCCGTGCCGTCCGGCCCGGCAGCGACGGTCGGCCACGGCCGACGGAAGGGAGCAGCGCGAGGTGTCGCAGGGCCATGCGGTGCTCGCCCGATCCCGCCGCATCGGGCGAGCCGGGGCGGACGTCGGTGGGCGCGGCCATGGCAGCCACTTGTTCACCTCACGACAGCCAAGACCCGTCACACCAGCCGAGAAGAGTCGAGCTCAGCGACCATCCGTCCTCGACCAGCCCGCTGCCGCCCATCCCGCTGACACCACCCCACGCGCTCACACGGGCCCCGACTTCGATGAGAAAACTCTCATCAGCCCGTGCCATCGTGGGGCCCGGCAAACGGCCGGGCGGCAGCGAGGAGAGGGCCGATGGCGGTCGGTGACAGCACCGGGACGGTGCTGGTGGTGGACGACGACAACACGATCCGCCGGTCGCTGGAGCGCGGCCTGCGGCTGAGCGGGTTCACCGTGCGCTCGGCGGACGGCGGGCGGGCGGCGCTGGAGCTGGTAGCCACCGAGCCGCCGGACGTGCTGGTGCTCGACGTCTCGATGCCCGACCTGACCGGCACCGAGGTCTGCCGCCGACTGCGCGACCAGGGCGTCGACACGCCCGTGCTGATGCTCTCCGCACTGGACGAACTGGCCGACCGGGTGGCCGGCCTGCAGGCGGGCGCGGACGACTACCTGATCAAGCCGTTCGCACTGGAGGAACTGGTGCTGCGGCTGCACGCCCTGCTGCGCCGCCGCCCGCCGGCCGGCGCGGGTGCGGGCGGCCGACTCGACGGACCGGGCGGCGAGCTGCTGCGGGTCGGACCGCTGGAGATCGAGCCCGCTACCCGCGAGGTGCGCCGGGACGGCCGGCCGGTGCGGCTGACCCGCCGCGAGTTCGAGCTGCTGGAGTACCTCGCCCGCAACGCCGGCCTGGTACTGACCCGCGACCAGTTGCTGGACCGGGTCTGGGGCTACGACTTCGAGGTCCGCACCGATGCCGTCGACACCTTCGTCAGCTACCTGCGCCGCAAGCTGGAAGAGGGCGGCCGACCCCGACTGATCCACACCGTGCGCGGCGTCGGCTTCGTGCTGCGGATGCCGGAGGCGGACCAGTGACCGGCGCGACCCCCGCCCTGCGCTCGATGAGCCTTGCCACCCGGATCGCGATCGGCGCCGCGCTGCTCGTCCCGCTGCTGGTGCTGGGCACGGGCGCGCTGCTGCTCGGCCTGGTCACCCACGACCTGCGCGCCCAGCAGGACACCAAGCTGCGCGACCGCGCCGACGCCGTGCTGCCCGCCTCCCGGGCGCTGCTGAACGCGACGCAACAGGGCCGGCTCCGGGTCGAACAGAACCAGCGCCGCAACCTGCTGGACGACGCGCTGGACGTCGGCATCCGGGTGACGGACGCGAACGGCAACCAGGTCACCCAGGGCGGCCCGATGCCGGGCCCCGCCTCGGTGCTGCCGCAGCCCGCTCACGGGAACACCGGCGGCCCGGTCACCGTGCACGCACAGGGCCGCGCCTGGCGGGTGCTGGCCCGGCAGGTGACCGGCGCCGACCCCGGCACGCTCTGGGTCGCGACGCCGGTGTCCGCAACGGACCCGCAAGTGGACGCGGTACGCGGACGGATCCTGTGGGCCGCCGTGCTGGCCGCACCGGTTTCCGGCCTGCTCGCCTACGCCCTGGCCCGGCGCGCCACCGCCCCGCTCAGCCGGCTCGGCCGCCGGGCCGCCGCCTTGGACCCACGCGCCGGCGCCGCCGGCTTCGGGCACCGGCGCAGCGGGATCCGCGAGGTGGACGAGCTCGCAGTCGCGCTGGAGAGCGCACTGGCCCGCTACGACGAGCAGGTCGCCCGCACCGGGCAGGCGCTGGAGACCGCCCGCTCGTTCTCCGCCGCCGCCTCGCACGAGCTGCGCACCCCGCTGATGGGCCTGCAGACCAACCTGGACGTGCTCAGCGCGCACCCCGACCTGCCGCCGGGCGACCGCGCGGAGATCACCGCCGACCTGCGCGACGACCACCGACGGCTGCTCGACCTGCTGACCGCGCTGCGCACACTGGCCCGCGGCGACCTGGTCGAGGAGGAGGCGTTCGGACCGCTGGACCTGGCCGAGCCGGCCGCGGCGGCGGTCGCCGAGCTTCGCCGACGACGGCCGGAGCTGGCGGTCATCGCCTTGGCCGCTCCCGACCTCACCGGGCCGGACGGCGGCGGGCTGCGGGTGCACGGCTGGGAGGCCGGGCTGCGGATCGTCTGCGACAACCTGCTGGCCAACGCAGCCGTGCACGGCCACCGACCGGGGTTGCCGGCCCGGATCGTGCTCGGGCTGCACCGGGAGGCCGGACAGGCAGTCCTGACCGTGGACGACGACGGGCCGGGCATCCCGGTCGAGGACCGCGCGGCGGTCTTCGACCGGTTCCACCGCCGCCGCGACAGCCCCGGCTCGGGTCTGGGACTGACCCTGGTCGCCCAGCAGGTGGCCCTGCACCGGGGCACGGTCACGGTCACCGAGCCGCCGAGCGGTAGCGGCTGCCGCATCGAGATCCGCCTGCCCCTGGTCGCCCCGGACGCCCCGACCCTGCCCCTGCCGACCCGCCGCCACTGGATCAGGTCCACGGGGGCGAGCGGCTGAGCGGGCGGCGGAGGCTCGCGGACCCGGCGACTCACAAGGAGTCCACGGCTCACAAGGAATCCACAAAGAGGCCCTCTACCGTCCTGCTCAGCCGGGCCGCCCGACGGTCCGGCCGGATCTGCCACCCCCTGGCAACTGGAGGACTCACCATGCGCTCCTACCGCAAGGCCGCCGCCGCGGCCGGTGCTCTCGCCCTCGGCGGCACCCTGTTCGCGTTCGCCGGCCCCGCCCAGGCGGCGACCACCAACGCCACCCCGGTGGCCACGGTGACCCCGAAGACCCTGCCGGCGCCCAAGGGCGACGGCGCGAAGGACATCTGCAAGCGCCTGCCCAAGACCGAGCAGCGGATCCAGAACGCGCTGAACCGCCTGAACGGCCCGAACACCGAGGTCGGCTCGGTCGCCCGTCTGGAGCAGCGGGTGGACAACGCCAAGGCCGCCGGGCACACCGCCGTCTACAGCTACCTCAACGACCGCCTGACCTACCGCAAGAGCCTGGTGCCCACGCTCACCCAGCGGCAGAACGACTTGAAGGACGTGGCCACCTGGTGCTCCTCGCAGGGCCTCGGCACCGCGACCGCGCAGTGACCGCTCGCACCATGACCGCCCGCGCAGCGGCCGCACGTCCGGCCACCGCTCGCTCGCTGCGGCGGGCCGCCGGTCTCACCGCCGCAGTCCTGCTCGCCTCGCTCGCCCTGACAGCATGCGGCGGGAACACGGGCGGGACGGGCACCGCCTCCCAGCCGGCCGCCGCGCCCGCCACCACCGCGGCCAGCGGTGACCAGCTCGGCGAGATGAAGCGGAAGGTGGACGCCGCCGACAGCGCGGCCACTGCCGCCGAATCGGACGCCGCCCAGGACCCCTCGGACACCCCCTCGCCCTGAACCCTGTGGGACCGACCGAGTGCCTCATCCCCCTCCGCCACGCGCCGTCGGGCGCGCCTGGCCCGACAACGGGCCTGCGGCGGAGGGGGATTACTCAGGTTGAACTCGCAGTGTCCGCGGTAGTGACGTTCTGCGATCGTCGCGGTATGCCGATGGAAATGCTCCCGAGCTCAACCCGGCCGAGGGCATCCGGTCCCTGCTCTCGTCGATACAGGCGAGGTTGCCACCGGATTAGATGGGCGTCAACATAGACGCATGTCGAATCTGGAGCTGAAGGTGCTCGACCAGGACGAGGCGCCGGCCGTGTGCTGCTCACCGATGGTCCGCGAGCCGCTGGACGAGGAGACAGCCGTCGACCTGGCCCGGATGTTCAAAGCACTCTCGGACCCGGTGCGGCTGAGGCTGCTGTCCCTGATCGCCTCGCACGAGGGCGGCGAGGCGTGCGTCTGCGACCTGACCGGACCGTTCGACGTCTCCCAGCCGACCATCTCCCACCACCTGAAGGTGCTGCGCGAGGCCGGCCTGGTCGGTTCGGAGCGGCGCGGGACCTGGGTCTACTACTGGGTGCTGCCCACCGCCCTGGCCAAGCTCTCCTCCCTGCTCCAGGCCCCGGTCGCCGAGGGGGCCTCCAGATGATGCAACCGGTACCGCTCGCCCGCCGGGCCGCCGTCGAGTTCACCGGCACCGCCGCGCTGGTCGCCGTCGTCGTCGGCTCCGGTATCCAGGCCACCAAGCTCTCCCAGGACGTCGGGGTGCAGCTGCTGGCCAACTCCCTCGCCACCGTCTTCGGCCTCGGCGTACTGATCACCCTGCTCGGCCCGGTCTCCGGCGCGCACTTCAACCCGGCCGTCACCCTCGCCACCTGGTGGACCGGCCGCCGCACCGGCGACGGCCCCACCCTGCGCGAGGCCGTCGCCTACGTGCCCGCCCAGGTCATGGGGGCGATCGGCGGCGCAGTGCTGGCGGACGCGATGTTCGGCGAACCGCTCATGCGCTGGTCCACCCACGACCGCTCGGCGCCACACCTGTGGCTGGGCGAGATCGTCGCCACCGCCGGCCTGGTCCTGCTGATCCTCGGCCTCGGCCGGATCGGCCGCGCACACCTGGCACCGGTCGCCGTCGCGTCCTACATCGGCGCCGCGTACTGGTTCACCTCCTCGACCAGCTTCGCCAACCCGGCGGTCACGATCGGCCGGACCTTCACCGACACCTTCGCCGGCATCGCCCCCGCCTCCGTCCTTCCGTTCATCGCCGCCCAACTGACCGGCCTGGCGATCGGCCTCACCCTGGTGACCGTCCTGTTCGGCCGACCGGCCCCGGCAGCCGCCGGCATGACGGCCCTGCAGCCCGACTACCCGCTCGCCACCAGCGACCGCTGACCGCTCCACCCCCACATCCGCACGATCAAGAAGGCACCCTGCCGTGAGCACCTCCACCGTCCCGTCCGTCCTGTTCGTCTGCGTGCACAACGCCGGCCGCTCCCAGATGGCCGCCGCCTTCCTTGCCCGCCTCGGCGGCGACCGGGTCGAGGTCCGCTCCGCCGGATCCGCCCCGGCCGACACCGTGAACCCCTCCGTGGTCGAGGCCATGAACGAGGTCGGCATCGACGTCTCCGCCGAAACCCCGAAGGTGCTGACCGCGGAGGCCGTCCAGGCGTCCGACGTCGTGATCACCATGGGCTGCGGCGACGCCTGCCCGTACTTCCCCGGCAAGCGCTACCTCGACTGGAAGCTGGACGACCCGGCCGGCCAGGGCGTCGACGCCGTCCGCCCGATCCGCGACGAAATCGAGCAGCGCATCCGCGGCCTGCTCGCCGAGCTCGGCATCGAGGCCGCCGCATGAGCCGGGCTAGGCGGCGGCGAGGCGCTCGCTGTTGTCGACCGGGACGAGGGTGTCCTCGGCTCCGTGGATGAGGAGTACGGGTGCGGCGTCGGGTCCCACGAGCTGGAGCGGGCTGGCGTCGGCGGCGTTCTCAGCCTCGGGCCACACCGGACCCATTGCTTACAAGTGACTATAATTCCTTAGATTCAAGCAACTTCAAGCAGCAATGGAGAAGGTCGTGATCGTCGCGGACCGCATCGCTCTGGCAGGCGCCCGACTCGTCCTGCCCGGCGGCGTCGTCGAGGACGGCCGCATCGCCGTCGAGGGCGAGCGCATCGCCGCCATCACCGACGGCACGAGCGGAGGCGGGACCGAGCCCGGCGACCTGGACCTGACCGGTTACACGGTCGTCCCCGGCTTCGTGGACCTGCACGTCCACGGCGGCGGCGGTGCCTCCTACGCCTCCGGTGTCGCGGAGGAGGCGCTGCTGGTGACCCGGACCCACCTGGCACACGGCACCACGACGACGGTGGCCTCCACCGTCACCGGGGAGATCGACGACATCGCCCGCCAAGCGGCCATGCTGTCCGAGCTGGTCGAGGAGGGTGTGCTCGCAGGCATCCACTTCGAGGGCCCGTTCATCTCGCACCACCGGTGCGGTGCGCACCGGCCGGACCTGCTGCGTGACCCGGATCCGTCGCTGGTGCGTGAGTTGGTCGACGCCGCCCGGGGTCACGCGAAGATGGTGACTCTGGCCCCCGAACTGCCGGGCGGTCTGGAGTCGGTGCGGATGCTGGCCGACCTCGGCGTGATCGCTGCTGTCGGCCACACCGACTCCGACTACGCCACCGCGCTGGCGGCGATCGAGGCCGGGGCGACGGTGGCCACCCACCTGTTCAACGGCATGCCCGGCATCGGCCACCGCGCTCCCGGCCCGGTGGTGGCCCTGCTGGAGGACGAGCGGGTCACCGTCGAGCTGATCAACGACGGCGTGCACCTGCACCCGTCCGTCCTCGACCTCGCCTACCGGACCGCCGGCGCGAACCGCGTCGCCCTGATCACCGACGCCATGGGCGCCGCCGGCATGGGCGACGGCCTCTACCCGCTCGGCCCGCTCCAGGTCGAGGTCAGGGACGGCGTCGCGATGCTGTCCGACGGCAGTTCCATCGCGGGATCGACGCTGACCCTGGACGTGGCGTTCAAGCGCGCGATCACCGTCAACGGCCTGACGCTGGGCCAGGCCGTCGAATCGCTCTGCACGACTCCCGCCCGGCTCCTCGGCCTCGGCGGCTCGATCGGTTCCCTCGAAACCGGCAAGAACGCCGACCTGGTCGTCCTCGACTCCGGCACCTACGACCTGGTCGCCGTCATGCGCCGCGGCCGGTGGATCCTCGGCGGCGAAAAGCTCACGCCGGTCGAGCCAGCCTGAGCCGCGCCCCGAACAGCACGACAGCGAGGCCCGTCCCACCCGGGACGGACCTCGACTCGTCAACATCCTCAGGCCGTCGGCGCCTTGAGGACGCGCAGCAGGCGGGTGACCTCCGCCGCCATGGCCGCGCGTCCGGAGCCGAGGTAGCGGCGGGTGTCGACGAGCGACGGGTTGTCGTCGAGGGTTCGCCGGACGGCGCCGGTGAAGACCTGGTTGAGGTGAGTGGCGATGTTGACCTTGGTCATGCCGTGTTCGACGGCGCGGGTCAGGTGTTCGTCGGCCACGCCGGAGGAGCCGTGCAGGACCAGCGGGACGGGGACGGCCCCGCGCAGTTCGGCGATGAGGTCGAAGTCGAGGACGGCGTCGCGGGTGAGCATGGCGTGGGAGGTGCCGACGGCGACGGCGAGGGCGTCGACGCCGGTGGCGGCGACGAAGGCGGCGGCCTCGGCGGGGTCGGTCGGGGCGCCGGGGGCGTGCACGCCGTCCTTGCCGCCGACCTCGCCGAGTTCGGCCTCCACCCACACTCCTGCCGCGTGGCGGCGAGTTCGTCGGCGTTCGGCTTGACCAGGTCGGGGCCTGCCGCCAGCGCGGCACCGTCCGCGTCGACCTCCCGCCACCGCGCCCACATCGAACGGGAGCTGATACCCGCTCTCGGCACCCTCCCCTTCGACGACCTCACCCGCCCGCACCGCTGACGGAGGAACAGCTCACCTCCGTCGGCTGGCGCAGCCGCCAGGGCTTCGCCGACAGCGCCAACCACTTCCACTACGTCCGGCTCTCCGCCGACAATCGCATCCTCTTCGGCGGCTACGACGTCGTCCACCAGTACCGCAGCCGGGTACGGGCGGAGCGTGACCAGCGTCCGGAGACCTTCGCACTTCTTCCAGACCTTCCCCCAGTTGGAGGGTGTGCGGTTCAGCCACGCCTGGGGCGGCGCGAACGACACCTGCACCCGGTTCAGCGCCTTCTTCGACCTCTCCCACGACGGCCGGGTCGCCTACGCCGCCGGGTTCACCGGCCTGGGGGTCGGCGCCACCCGCTTCGGCGCCGAGGTCATGCTCGACCTCCTGAACGGCGCCCGCACCGAGCACACCGCCCTGGAACTCGTCCGCCGCAAGCCGCTGCCCTTCCCACCCGAGCCCGCCCGCTCGATCGGCATCGGCATCACCCAATGGGCCCTCACCCGCGCCGACGCCGACGCCGACGCCGGGCGGCGCAACCTGTGGCTGCGCACGCTGGACCGTTTCGGCCTGGGCTTCGACAGCTGACACCCGGGCCGCCTGGCACCCGCACCCGCACCCGCCGCAGGCCGCCGTCGCCGAGCCCCCGCGCCCGGCGACGGCGGCCTGCGCCGCATTCAGTCCGCCGCGTTCAGTCGGCCGCGTGGACCAACTCACCGCCCACGTACGTCCGCAGCACCCGGGCCCGGGCGATCTCCTCCGGGGGCCCGGTGAGGATGTCCCGGTCGAGGACGACCAGGTCGGCGAGCTGCCCGACGGCCAGCGTGCCCGCGTCGTCGTGGCCGTTCACATGCGCGGCACCGGCGGTGTAGGCGGCGAGGGCGGAGGCGAGGTCGAGGCGCTGCTCGGGCAGGAAGACCCGGCCGTCGACGGCCTCCGGCTCCATCCGGTTGACCGCGACGTGCAGGCCGGCCAGCGGGTCCGGGCTGCTCACCGGCCAGTCGCTGCCCGCCGCCAGGGTGGCGCCCGCGCGCTGGAGCGCGCCGAACGGGTACTGCCAGGCGGCGCGTTCGGGGCCGAGGAAGGGGATGGTCAGCTCGTCCATCTGGGGTTCGTGCGCGGCCCACAGCGGCTGGATGTTGGCGATCGCGCCGAGCCGGGCGAAGCGCCGGAGGTCGTCCGGGTGGACCACCTGGAGGTGGGCGAGGTGGTGGCGGGTGTCGCGCCGGCCGTTGGCGGTGCGGGCGGCCTCGACGGCGTCCAGGGCCTCGCGCACCGCGCGGTCGCCGAGGGCGTGGAAGTGCACCTGGAAGCCGAGCGCGTCCAGTTCGGTGACGTATCCGCGCAGTGCGGTCGGATCGACGAAGCTGAGGCCCGAGTTGCCGGTGGCGCAGCCGCAGCCGTCCAGGTAGGGGCTGGTCATCGCGGCGGTGAAGTTCTCCGCGATGCCGTCCTGCATGATCTTCACCGAGCCGGCCCGGAACCGGCCGTGGCTCAACTCGGTTCGGCGCCGGACCAGTTCGGGGATCTGTTCGGCGCCCCGGTCGCGGTCCCACCAGAGCGCGCCGCTCACGCGGGCGGTCAGCGCGCCGGAGCGGGCGGCGGCCAGGTAGGCGTCGGAGGGGTCCGGCTGGCCGTTGAAGACGCCGAGCAGCGCGTCCTGCCAGCCGGTGATGCCGAGCGAGTGCAGCAGGCGCTGGGCCCGCAGCAGGCCGTCCAGGCGCTGCGCGGTGGTGGTGGCCGGCACCAGTCGGGCGACCAGGCTGGTGGCTCCTTCCTGGAGGGTGCCGGCCGGGGTGCCGTCGGGCTCGCGTTCGATCCGGCCGTCCGCCGGGTCGGGGGTGTCGCGGGTGAGGCCGGCCAGTTCCAGGGCGCGGGTGTTGGCCCAGGCGCCGTGGTGGTCGCGGTTGGTGAGGTAGACCGGGCGGTCCGGGACGACGGAGTCGAGCAGCTGCCGGGTCGGCAGTCCGCCGTCGAAGCTCTCCAGCGACCAGCCGCTGCCGGTGATCCACTCCTGGCCGGGGTTGGCCTCGGCGTAGGCGCGGATGCGCTCCAGGTACTCGGTGACGCCGACCGTGCCGGTGAGGTCGCAGGCGGCCAACTCGACGCCGCCGTACACCGCGTGGATGTGGGCGTCCTGGAAGCCCGGCAGCAGCAGCTTGCCGGTCAGGTCCACGACCTCGGTCTTCGGTCCGATCAGCTCGCGGACCTCGTCGTGCCCGACGGCGGTGATCCGCTCGCCGGCCACGGCCAGGCTGCTCGCCCGGGTGCGGGCGGCGTCGCCGGTGTGGACGGGGCCGCGGGTGAGGACCAGATCGGCCTTGGTCATGGGTGGTGCTCCGTTCTCGGGTCGTGCTGGGGTGGGTCAGGCGGTCGGGTCGAGGAAGTACGGTGAGCGCCGCCGCCAGCGGGCCCAGGCCGCCGACGGGAGTCCGGTGACGACCATCGCCACCACCACGGTCAGCTCGAACCAGCCGTTGTCGGCGGCGAGTTCGAAGTGGTCGGTGGAGTCGTAGAAGGTCCAGGCGAGGTAGCCGCCGACGGCGAGCAGGGCGGCCGCGCCGAGCAGCGGGCCGACCACCGCGCGCAGTCCCTGGAGCGGGTCGGTGCGCAGCAGGTGGCGGAAGCGGACGGCGGCCGCGACGGCGGTGAGCGCGTAGTAGAGCGCGACGATGATGCCGATCGCGTTGACGGCGGCCGAGATGAGGTCGTTGACGGTGGGGATGGCGATCGAGGCGAGGGCGAGGAGGACCGCGATGCCGGTGATCAGCAGGGTGCCGACGGCAGGGGTGGTGTGTGTGCGGTGCAGGCGGGTCCAGACCGGGCCGAGCACGCCGTCGCGGCCCATCGCGTACATCCCGCGCGCGGTCGGGATCACCGAGGACTGCAGGGAGGCCACGGCGGAGAACATCAGCGCGATCAACGGCAGTGCGGCCAGCGGCTGGTGGGCGAGCCTGGTGCCGAAGTAGGTCAGTCCGTGTGCGCCGTTGTCGGCCAGCTCGTCGAGCGGGAGCACCCGTTGGAAGGCGGTGCCGGCCAGCAGGAAGAGCAGCAGCATCACCACCAGGGCGAGGAAGCCGCCGCGGGAGGCGTCGCGCGGGTCGCGCACCTCCTCGCCGACGCTGAACACCGACTCGAAGCCCCAGTAGCAGAACACCGCCAGCACCATGCCCTGGGCCACCGCGCCGAAGGAGGGGATGTCGAGGGGGTTGTACCACTGGAGGGAGAACGGCTGGTCGCCGGCGAACAGCCCGTAGCCGCAGAAGCCGAGCAGCACCGCGTACTCGAAGACCAGCAGCGCCTTCTGCAGGCGGGCGGCGAGGTCGAGGCCGCGTACGGCGACGAGTGCGGCGCCGATCAGGACGGCGAGGCCGAGCAGGGTGCACTGGACGGTGGAGTCGGCGTCCAGTCGCAGGCCGGCGATGCTGCGCAGGTGGGCCTGGTCGAGGAGCTGGATGATCGCCGAGCCGGTGACGGTGGTGGTGTAGGCCATGAAGACCACCGTGCCGACGGTGTTCACCCAGCCGGTGAGGAAGCCCAGCCAGGGGCTGAGCGTCCGGCCTACCCAGCGGTAGCTGCTGCCGGCGTCGGGCTCGACGGCGTTCAGCCGCCCGTAGCCGCCCGCGATGGCGAGCACGGGCAGGAAGGCCAGCAGCATGATCGCGGGCAGGTGCAGGCCGACGACCCCGGCCATCAGGCCCAGGCCGATGCCGATGCTGCTGGTGGCGGCCGTACTGGAGGCGGCGATCACCGCTCCGTCCAGCAGGCCGATGGACTTGTGCATGGCGCCGTGGCTCGCGCCCGTTCTCGGACCGCTGCCCGTGTCCTTCACCGTGGATGCCAACGGATCACCGCCTTGCTCGTGGGGGTGCGGGGGTGGGGTGGGGGGGAAGTGCGAGCCATGAAACCGGCGGCACCCTTACACGTCAATGCTGTTGTCATAAGCGTCGCGAGCTCTGCCTCGCTCCCGCTCGCCAGGGCCCGAGGCCGGCCGGTTCCTCGGCGGTCGGCTCGGGATCGCCACACGGAAGGCCCTGGCGGGATCGCTCCCCGCGACCGGGCGGGTCGGCGAGCCGCCGGCAGTCGCCCCGGTGAGCGAGAACGCTGGTCGGTCCGCCGGTTCGACGGCCGGGTCGTTACCGACGCACCCCTATTGATGTGGGCCTGATCTCCATACCATCTCGCCATGGAGCTCGAACTCCGGCACCTCCGGATCATCTGCAGCATCGCGGACAGCGGCAGTCTGACGCGGGCCGCCGCGTCGTTGCGGCTGACCCAGCCCGGCCTCAGTGCCCAGTTGACGCGGATCGAACGGATGCTCGGTGGTGAGCTGTTCACCCGCGCGCAGTCGGGTGTCGTTCCGACCGCGTTCGGGGAAGTGGTCCTCGGCCGGGCACGGGCGGTGCTGCCGACCGTCGACGAGTTGCTGGAGGCATCCGCTCTCGCCGCTCAGAACGGCTGTTCGCCGCACCGTTTCCGGCTCGGCTCCGTCAACGCTCCCCTGCTCGGCGGGTTGATCACGGCGATCAGGTCGCATCATCCGGAGGCCGAGATCAGTTCGCGGGGCCAGGGATGCCCCGTCCCCCTCGTCGAGGACGTCGCGGGCGGCCGTCTCGAAGCGGCTGTGGTGGGCGACAGCCCCGGCTACGAGCTGGCGATCCCCCCAGGAGTTGCCGTCGAGCCCATCGCCACCGAACCGCTCTTCGTGGCACTGCCCGCAGCCCATCCGCTGGCGGCGCTGGAGGAGGTCGGACTGGAGGACCTCGAGGCCGAGGACTGGGCCGCTCCTCGTCCGGACAACGATCGGATCCGGGAGTACTGGTCCAGGACCCTGCTCATACTGGGCCATCGCATGCGCGTCGTCCACGAGGCGGAAGGTCGGCTCCTCCTGGACATCGTCCGCAACGGCCACGCGGTGAGCTTCTGCCAGGCCACGTTCGAGGAGATGCCCGGCATCGCCGTACGCCCGATCGCCGGGAATCCGCTCTGGTACCGGCATTTGCTCGCCTGGCACGAGGAGGGACCGCTGGAACCGTTGGGCCCCTCGCTCGTGCGGAACG
This sequence comes from Kitasatospora sp. NPDC018058, assembly GCF_044327205.1. Classification (NCBI taxonomy): domain Bacteria; kingdom Bacillati; phylum Actinomycetota; class Actinomycetes; order Kitasatosporales; family Streptomycetaceae; genus Kitasatospora; species Kitasatospora sp. NPDC018058. Next base: position 27,808 of record NZ_JBIRFA010000022.1, read on the forward strand.
TCATCGAGGCGTACCAGGCGGCGTGCGCCCGCAGCACGGTCTACCAGGGCTGGCTCGAACGCACCGGGCGCCGCACCGCCCGTTGATCGGAAACGTCCCGGTGCCACGCGGTCACCACTTGTAGGTCCAGACCGTGTCGGTGGACGTGTCCGAGGCGTTCACGTAGATCCGGATGCGGGCGGTGTCGTCCTGGAACCACTGGCCGGGTTGCCAGGTCTGCATGTCCGTCGTGGTGCAGTTCCCGGTGGGTGCGGCGGCGTTGGGATTGGTGACCAGCTGGATCGGCCCGTTGCCGGTGGTGATGGAGGTGTCGACCTTGTAGATGAGGACGCCGGTGGCGCAGGCGTTGGCGTCGTTGTAGGCCGCCTTACGGGACTCGGCGACATAGGCGGTGGTGGGGCTGGTCTTGACCACCGCCAGCCGGTAGCCGTCGCCACCGTACTCCAGCCCGGTCAGGGTGGTGGTGTACGTGTTCGCCGTGTCCAGACAGGACACCTGGGTGTCGGTGATCCAGCCGAACTTCCAGGCCTCCCAGCCGAAGTAGAGCGGGGCGGGGCCGGAGATCCTGCCCATGAGGTCCCAGCCGCCGACGTACTGGTTGAGATCGCCGCTGAAGGCGTAGAGATCGGGCAGGCCGAAGGTGTGACTGGTCTCGTGGTCGCCGACCTTGTAGCCCCAGGTCCACATGTCCTGGCCGAAGGTCACCGCCCAGTGGATCAGCACCCAGCTGCTGGTGTGCGCGTTCCAGACCCAGGTCGGGCTGGCCGGGTCCTGGATGAAGGTCGGGGAGTGCCCGATCGCGGTCGCGGTGGCGGTCGGCACGACGTAGAACATGTCGTACTGGGAGAGGTCGACTCCGGCGTTGGCCGCAGCGGTGAGCGCGTCCTGCACGTAGACCTGGTGCGTGGTCCAGGAGAAGCCGCGCTCCCAGTCGTAGTCGGTGGAGTTCTTCGGCATGCGGACCCAGTCGGCGTCCGGGACCTGGATGTCCAGCGTGGTCTGGCCGTAGGAGGCGTTCCACATCCAGTCCGTGGCCCCCTTCAGCGTGTCGTAGTACGACGTGAGGGGCAGGGCGGTGCCGACGGCGTCGGGGAAGTCCACGTAGACCAGGCCGATGCGCTTGGTGCCGATCGGGTTCTGGAACCGGGTGTAGTCGGTCTGCTGACCCTCGTCGGTGTATCCGGTCATGCCTTGCAGAGCACACGCGGAGGCGCTGCCGTTGTACGCGTGGGCGGGCTGGGCGGGGACGACCACCAGGGCGAGCAGCGCGGACAGGACGAGGACGAGCGCCGCCGGCAGCGAGCGCCGGGGTCTGACTGAGGGATCCATGGAAGCCTCCGTGGAGATCGGTCCGGGTTGTGAACCCGGCCGGCTGCGCCCTCGCGGGCGGCGCCGGCCGGGTTCCCTGAGCGGCCCGCGTACGGTCGGCGACTGCCGCCGTGCGGGAAGCGCGTGCAGGTTATCGTGCGGATCGATCGGTAGCTTCGGTAGCTCCCGGCTCTCCATCACGTCGCGTTATGAATGCGGTGACCCCTCTTCCGGCGGAGCGGAGCTGCTGCCGGGGCTCGCCCAGCAGCTTCACGACGCGAGCTGATGGATGATCACGCCGGCTCTACTGCTTGGTGATCTTGATAGTGTCTGCCAGCGGCCCGCGGCGCAGCACGTCGATCGTGACTCCCGTGGCGGGGTCGCTGAAGGACTGGCCGGGCTGGTAGGCGGCCATGTCGAGGACGGTGCAACCGGTCGGTGCGGTGGCGCCCGGATCGCCGTTGATCACTTGGACGGGTCCGTAGCCGGTCTGGGTGGAGGTGTCGACCTTGTAGACGAGCACGCCGGTGGAGCAGGCCTTGCTGTCCGCGCCGACTGCACGGCGGGACTCGGCGACGTAGGCCGTCGTGTCGCTGGTCCTGACCACGGCGATCTTGGTTCCGCCGGGGCGTTCGACGGCCTTCAGGTGGACGGTCCGGCTGCCGGACGTGGGCAGGCAGGCGACCTGACGGTCGTCGATCCAGCCGAACTTCCAGCGCTCCCAGCCGATGTGCTGCGGTGCGGGGCCGGCGATGTCGCCCATCAGGTCCCAGCCGCCGACGTAGCGGTGGTAGTCGGTGCCGGTGAAACCGTAGAGGTCGGGCAGGCCGAAGGTGTGCGAGGTCTCGTGGTCGGCGACCTTGAAGCCCCAGTGGTACATGTCCTGGCCGAAGGTGACCGCCCACTTGATCCGCTTGCCGTTCGCGGTGATCCCGGCGGTGGTCGGGTCGTAGAGGTAGGTGGGTGAGAAGCTGATCGCCGAGGCGGACGCGGTCGGGACGATGTAGAACATGTCGTACTTCGAGAAGTCCGTGTACGGCTCGGCGGCCTCGACGGCCTGCTTCACGTACGCCTCGTGCGCCTCGAACGTGATGCCGCGCTGGAAGCCGTAGGAGGAGGACGCCTGCGGCATGTGGATCCAGCGCTTCAGCGGGTCGATGTCCAGACGCAGCCGCCCGTAGGAGTCCTGCTTCATCCACTCCTGGGCGGGGGCGAGTTGGCGGTAGTAGCCGTCGAGGGAGCCGGTCGCCGGTGCGTCGGGGAAGTCGACGAAGAGCATCAGCACGTGCTTGGTGCCCAGCGGCTGCTGGAACTGGGTGTAGTCGGTGCTCCGCCCCTCGTCCGTCCAGCCCGTCTTCCCGGGCAGGGCGCAGGCGGAGGCCGCCGCGGCGGTGTCCGCGAGGGCCGGGGTCGCGGCGACCAGCGGCAAGGCCGCCGCCAGTACGGCGGCAAGGGATCTGAGTCTCATCTCTCTGTTCCTTTCCCTACGGCAGAGGTGGGATAGTCCTCGGTCAGATACGGTCGGCGGCCAGGTCCATCAGGCGGGCGAGGACTCGGTCACCGGACGCGGCGACCCCGTCGTGCTCCCACTCGTTGGTGACCCAGGTGCGCAGGGAACCGACCGCGCGGGCGGTGCGCAGGGACAGACCGGCGTCCACGTACATGTCGTCGTGGTAGACGGCCGCGGCCACTGGGACCCGGTTGGCGGCCAGCCCCGCCGGGTCGTACAGGTCGGGCCAGTCGGTGCGTTCGGCGAGCAGGTGGACAGCTTCGGCGAACGGGCGCAGCCCGGTGATCTCCTCGAACATCCACGGGTAGAACATCTCGCCGGTGAACAGCAGCGGGTCGGCCTCCTCGGCGAACTGCGGGTGCTCGGCGATGGCTCGTGCGGCGGCCCAACCGGTGGGAATGCCGCGGCGGCCGTAGATGGACTCCTGGAGGACGGCGAACAGCGGGTTGTCGGTGAACGCGGTCAGGTTCATCACCTGCTGCAGGAAGGATGCCGATGGCCCGCTGCCCGGTTCGAGGGCCTCGTCGAGCAGCCAGTGCAGACGCTCGGCTCCGTCTCCCATGCCGAGCATCAGGCCGAGGGTGCGCAACCGCCGTACGGTGAGCCGGTCGCCGTCAGGGAGGTGGACCTGCTGCCGGTCGAGGAGATCGGCCAGTGTGCGGACGAGTTCGCGGTCGCGGGGGTAGCGGGCGTAGTACGCGGTCGTCTTCTCCCGCACGCGCGGGTAGGTGGCCGCGTAGACAGCGGAGGCGGTGGTGTCCAGGCCGGGTAGGCCGCCGGTGATGTAGCAGGCGCGCAGGCCCTCGGGGGCGAAGGAGAGGTAGCTGAGGGTGAGGAATCCGCCGTAGCTCTGCCCAAGGGTCTCCCAGGGCTCATCGCCGCACAGCTGGCGCCTGATCACTTCCGCGTCGGCGACGATCGAGTCGGCACGGAAGTGAGCCAGGTGGTCGGCCAGTTCGCGGGCGGAGCCGAACCGCGAGGCAGTCCGCGCCGTCACCGGCGCGCTTCGGCCGGTGCCGCGCTGGTCCAGCAGCAGCACCCGGTGCGTCTTGAGGGCGTGGCCGAGCCAGCCGGCCGTGGCGTTCAGCGGGCGCGGTGACTTTCCTCCGGGGCCGCCCTGGAGGTAGAGCAGCCAGGGCAGTTGATCACCGGACCGTACGGGGTCGACGACCTCTCGGGCGAACAGCTCGGTGGTTCCCCGCCCGGGTTCGGTGTGGTCGAGCGGCACGCCGAAGACGTGGTCGGTCACGGCGAGCCCGGGCAGCCGGTACTGGGCGCGGATCACGGCGTCCTCTCGGGATAGTGGCAGGCCACCTGCTGTCCGAGGGCGATCACCCGCAGCAGCGGGCGTTCGGCGGCGCAGAGTTCGTCGGCCTTGGGGCAGCGGGTGCGGAACCGGCAGCCTCCCCCAGCCTTCGGCCGGGAGGTGCCCCCACGGCGGTCGAGCGGGCTGGGCAGGTCGCCGTGGAGCACGATGCGCTCCCGGGAAGTCTCCAGGTCCGGGTCGGGCAGCGGCACGGCGGACAGCAGGGCGTGGGTGTACGGGTGCGCGGGGTGGGCGAACAGGGTGTCGCGGTCGGCGGTCTCGACGACCGATCCGAGGTACATCACGGCGATCCGGGTGCTGATCTGACGGACGGCGCCGAGATCGTGGGCGATGAACAGGTAGCTCAGTCCGTACTCGTCCTGCAGGTCCTTGAGCAGGTTGAGGATCTGCGCCTGGACGGAGACATCGAGTGCCGAGACCGGCTCGTCGCACACCACCAGCTTCGGGCGCAGGGCCAACGCCCGGGCGATGCCTACGCGTTGGGCTTGCCCCCCGGAGAGCTCGTGGGGATGACGGTCGGCGTGCTCCGGCCGAAGGCCGACCCGGGCCAGCAACTCCTCGGCCGGCGGGTCGGATTCCAGGCCCTGGTAGCGGTAGGGGCCGGCGAGGATCTGACGGACGGTGTGCCGTGGGTTGAGTGAGGAGAAGGGGTCCTGGAAGACCATCTGAAGGTCACGGCGGATCGGGCGCAGGTCCGTCTCGTCCAGCCCGGCGAGATCGCGCCCGGCGAAGTGGATGCTGCCCGATGTGGGCCGCTCCAAGCGGGTGATCAGTTTGGCGACGGTGGACTTTCCGCAGCCGGATTCGCCGACCAGGCCGAGGGTCTCGCCGGGCCCGACTGTCAGGGAGACTCCGTCGACCGCCGCGACGTGGCCGGCCAGTCGTCGGGTCAGGCCGTGGCGCACCGGGAAGCGCTTGACCAGGTTCCGCGTTTCGAGCAGGGCGGTGCGGCCGTGTGCCTGCTCCGCGCTCCGGTCGCCATCGTCCACGGTACTCCTCCTCGTGGTTCGCTCGCTCATGCGCGCCTTCTGATGATTCGCTCTCCCCAGCCTCCGGCCGGGGGTACCCCCACCGCTCGCTCATGTGGTCGCCCCGAGGGTGGGCAGCCGGTCCGGCAGAGGTCCGTCGACGCGCGGAACGCAGGCCAGCAGGCCTCGGGTGTACGGCTGTTGCGGCCGGTGGAACACGTCGCGTACCGGGCCGCGCTCGACCGCGCGGCCCTGGCGCATCACCACAACCTGGTCGGCCAGTCCGGCGACCACGCCCATGTCGTGGGTGATCAGCATGATGGCCGTGCCGGCCTCCTCACGTAGCTCGCGCAGCAGTTGGAGGATCTGCGCCTGAACGGTGACGTCCAGCGCGGTGGTCGGCTCGTCGGCGATCAGCAGGTCGGGTTCCAGGCACAGGGCCATCGCGATCATCACCCGCTGCCGCATCCCGCCGGAGAACTCGTGCGGGTAGCAGCGGGCGCGCCGTTCCGGCTCCGGGATGCCGACCCGGTCCAGCATCCGCACCGCGATCCGGTGCGCCTGTTTGCGTCCGACGCGGTGGTGCGCCCGGTACGCCTCGGCGATCTGGAACGCCACCGAGTAGTACGGGTTGAGGCAGGACAGCGGGTCCTGGAAGATCATCGCGATCCGGTCGCCGCGCAGCCGGCGCAGCGAGCGCTGGTCGAGGGCGGTCAGTTGTCGCCCGTCGAAGCGGATCTCGCCGCTGACCCGGGCGTCGCGCAGCAGGCCGAGGACCGCGAGGCTGGTGACCGACTTGCCGCTACCGGACTCGCCGACCACGCCGAGCACTCGGCCGGCGTCCAGGTCGAGGTCGAGCCCGTCCACGGCGCGGACGCCGGAGCGGAACTCCACGGCCAGGTCACGTACCGTCAGCAGGGTCATCCGACGGCCCTCACTCTCGGGTCGAGGACCGCGTACACGAGGTCCACCAGCAAGTTGGCGAGCACCACGAAGGAGGCGGCGAACAGCGTCACGCCGAGGATCACCGGCTGGTCGGCGGAGGCGATCGCGTCGGCCGCGAGCTTGCCGACGCCGGGCAGGCCGAACACCGACTCGGTGATCAGCGCGCCACCGAGCAGCGCGCCGAGGTCCATGCCGAAGATGGTCACGATCGGCATCAGGGCGGGCCTCAGCGCGTGCCGACGCACGACGGTGGTCTCGGGCAGGCCCTTGGCTCGGGCGGTGCGCACGTAGTTCTGGCCGAGACTCTCCAGCATCTCGCCGCGGGTGACCCTGGCGTAGATCCCGGCGTACAGCATGGCCAGGGTGATCCAGGGCATCACCATCGACTGCGCCCAGCCGATCGGATCGGCGGTGAACGGCACGACCTGCGGGTACGGCAGCAGCGTGAGCTGCACCACCAGCAGGTACTGCAGCACCAGGGCGGTGAAGTAGATCGGCAGCGATACTCCGCCGAGGGCGGCCGTCATCGCGGCCCGGTCCCACAGGCTGCCACGCCGCAGGGCCGAGACCGCACCGGCGCCGACGCCGACGACGAGCCACAACACCGCGGCACCGATGGCGATCGAGAAGCTGACCGGCAGCCGGCTGGTGAGCATCTGCCACACCGGCTGGTTCGTCTGGAAACTGAAACCCAGGCACGGGAACGGGCAGTTGACGGCCTGCGCACCGCTGCCATAGGTCCGCCCCGAGACGATGCCGACGAGGTAGTCGCGGAACTGGACCGGCGGCGAGTGGTTCAGCCCGAGGGTGGTGCGGATCTCGGCGATCCGCTCCGGACTGCACGCCTTGCCGCAGGCGCCCTGCGCCGGGTCCGCCGGCATCAGGTAGAAGATGGCGAAGGTGGCGGCGCAGATCACCAGCAGGATGGCCGCCGTGACAGCCAGTCTGCGCAGCAGGTAGAGGATCATCGTCGCTGGCTCCGGGGGTCGAGCGCGTCGCGGATCGCGTCGCCGAGCACGTTGAAGGCGAGCACGGTGACGAACAGGAAGGCGCCGGGGATCACGAAGTAGGCAGGGTCCGCCGCGTACCAGGGGACGGCGGTGGCGATCATCTGGCCCCAGGACGGGGTGGGAGCCTGGACACCCACGCCGAGGAAGGACAGGCCGGCCTCGGTGGCGATGTAGCCGGGGATGGACATCGTGGCCACCACCAGGACCGGTCCGGTCAGGTTGGGCAGTACCTCGTGCAGCAGCAGCGCCCGGCGGGAGGCGCCGAGCACCCGGGCGGCCGCGACGAACTCCCCCCGCGCGAGCGCCATCGCCTGTCCGCGCACGATCCGGCCGACGTACGGCCAGCCGAAGAAGCCGAGGACCACGACCAGGAGCAACCGGCGGTCCGTGCCGGGCGCCGCCGAGATGAGCGCGATCATGAAGATGAGGCTGGGGAAGGACAGCAGCAGGTCCATGGTGCGCCCGATCACTGTGTCGACCCACCCGCCGAAGAACCCGGCGACCAGGCCCAGCGCCGTTCCCAGCACCACCGACAGCACAGTGGCGAGCACGGCGATCAGCAGCGACACCTGCGCGCCGTACACCACCCGGGCGAGCAGGTCCCGGCCGTTGACCGGCTCCACGCCAAGCCAGTGCCGGGTGCTGATCCCGCCCGCCGCGCCGCGCGGCAGGCCGCCGAGCGCCGGGTCCACCGCATCCCCGTGGAAGGCGGTCGGCGAGTTCCCGGCGATCCAGGTGATCAGCGGCGCGGCGACCGCGACCAGGACCAGCCCGGCCACCACGACCAGCGCGAGGGCCGCCGAGCGCTGGGCCGACAATCGTCGGATCACGGTCACTTGCGCAGCCCCAGGGAGACCAGGTCGAGCCGGCCGACGTAGGCGATGTGCCCGTACGCTCCGGCGACGTCCGGGCCGACGAGGATCGGTGCCTTGTCCCAGAGGAACGGCACCACCGGAGCGTCCTGCGTGATCTGCTGGGCCAGCTGCCCGTACGCCGCCTGGGCCACTGCCGGGTCGCCCATCACGGCGATCCTGTCGATCTGCGCGTCGACGGCCGGGGAGTCGTACTGCGAGTAGTTGTTGTTGCCCTGACTGGTGATCAGGCGGCCGTCGAACACGATCGGCAGGTACGTCGAGGCGCCCGGCCAGTCCGGGGACCAGCCGGCGATCACCAGGTCGTGCTCCTGGTCGGTGTTGCCGACCGTGCTGTAGAAGGCGGAGGAGCTGATCTCGTTGATCTTCACGGTGATGCCGGCCCGGCTGAGCGAGGCTTGCACCGCCTCAGCCTGCGCCTTGCCGGCGGCCGAGGCGGGGGCGTCGAGGGTCAGGGTGAGGTCGGAGGCGTGGCCGGCTTCGGCGAGCAGTGCCTTGGCCTTGTCCGGATCGCCCTTGCCGTCCTTGCTCGGATAGGGGTCCTCGGCCTGGTAGCCGAGGGACGGCGGCAGCAGGCTGGTCGCCAGGTCACCGGCGATCGGACCGCCGCGAGTGGTGCGCAGCGCGTCCTTGTCCAGTGCGTACGCGATGGCCTGGCGCACCCGGACGTCGTCGAGCGGCTTGTGCTTGGTGTTGATGCTCAGGTAGCGGGTGTTGATCGAGTCGCCGGTGACCAGCCGACTCTTCAACTGCGGGTCATTCAGCACCCGCCCGACCGAGGCGGGGCCGACCGGCTCCAGCGAGACCGCGTTCGCGTCCTCTCCCTGGCCGGCGATCAGCCGCTGGTCGACCACCGCCGCGTCAAGGCCCAGGTCGATGACGACCTTGTCGGGCAGGGCTTTGCGGATGGTGTCGGTAGCCGGGTCCCAGTCGGTGTTGCGGACCAGGGTGAGCTGCTTCTTGGGGTCGAAGCCGCCGATCCTGTACGGGCCGGAGGAGAACGGCCGGGAGTCGTAGTTGACACCGGTGTCCTTGTCCCGCGGCACCGGGGCGAACATCGGCAGTGACACCGCCGAGCCGAAGTCGGCCACCGGGCGGTTGAGATGGAAGACGACGGTGCCGGTGTCCGGGGTCTCGATCGAGGCCAGCCCGGCCGGATCCTTGTAGGGCCCCTTGTACGACTCGCCGCCGGCCAGCCACATCCGGGCGTACGGCGGGCCCTCGGGCAGCTCGGCGGCGAAGGTCCGCTCGACCCCGTACTTGATGTCCTCGCTGGTGATCGGGCGGCCGTCCTCGAACTTCACGCCCGGCTTGAGGGTGAAGGTCCAGGTCTTCGCTCCGTCGCTGGGGCGGCCGGTGTCGGTGGCCAGGTCCGGCACGATCTTCCCGCCCGCCTGGCCCGGCGCGGCGGCGAAGGTGGTCAGCGTCCGGTAGATCAGTCGGCTCACGTCCTGCGAGGACGTGACGTAGTTGCGCGCCGGGTCGAGATGCTCCAGGTCGAGGGTGGACAGCACGTGCAGCGTGCCGCCCTTCACCGCTGCCGCGTTCGATCCGGTGGCGCCGCCACCGGATCCCGTACAACCGGCAACCGACAGCAGCCCCAGGGCCGCCCCGAAGGCCAGCCCGACTCTTCGTTGTCCCACGTCTCCTCCATGCATGATGTGACATTTCATGCGTGGGAGAAGATTGGCCGACCGAGGGACCTCCCAGAAGATCCCAGCACCCCATCACATCGCGTTATGGAGCTCCGGCAAGGACGGCCGCGACAGGCCCCCGGCCGTGGTGCGGAGCCCGTACGAGTTCCGCACCACGGCCGCACGGCAGCCCGTACCCCGCTCTGGAAGTACGGAGGCCGGCGGCCCTGACCTGTCGGTTCATCATGAACGCGTTCCCGTCCCGCGTTTGCCCCGCGCCACATGCCGGCTGACCTGTGCGTGCATGTCGTCACGCACGCGTACCGAGGTCGCGACGGACCTACTGCGACAGGTGGTGCCGGAGCGCCGTCACTCGCGGTAGAGCAGGAGGGTGCCGCCGGCCAGGACGGCGCTGGCGACCAGGGCCCAGGCGGTCTGTCCGTGCAGCACGAGGACGGCGCCCGGGGCGGCGCCGGCGAGCATGGTGGCGACGGAGAGGACCTTCCTGCGCTGGCGGGGGGCGGTGCCGCCGGCGAGGCGGGAGTCGGCGGCCAGGCCGGTCAGGGTGAGGGTGAGCACGGTGGTGGTGAGGTCCGGCACGCCGAGGCCGCGTACGGTGCCGTTGCGGATGCCCATCGCCAGGGCGAGCAGGGCGATCACGGCGTACTGCGCGGGCCCGTCCGCGCTCCAGGCGAAGACGACGGCGGCTGCCGCACCGTACAGCGCGACCTCCAGGATGAAGACCGTGCGCAGCTGTGCGGGGCGCCGGGTTCCGGCGTGTCGGGTGGCGAGTCTGCCGGCCAGGAGCGCGCCGAGGAGGAAGGCCGCGAGGGAGGTCGATGAGCCGGTGACGGAGAATCCGGGTGCTCCGGCGAGCGCGAAGGCGATGACGACGACGTTGCCGGTCATGTTCGCGGTGAAGACGTGGCCGAGGCCGAGGTAGCTGACGGCGTCGATCAGACCGCTGACCAGGGTGAGGCCGAACAGGGCCAGTGCGAGCGGGTGCCGGTCGTGGATCTTCGGTCCGGGCACCGGCGGCGGGGGTGCGCTGCGGGAATCGGCTGCGGGCGTGGTCACGACGGTTCCTCGGGCGGTAGGGGGAATGTGGGTGGGGGCGCCGCCGTGGTCGGGCGGTGCCCCCAGGCGGAATCGGCTTCCGGTCAGAGGAAGCAGGGGTCCAGCGGCACCTGTGACTGCCCGGGCAGGGCGAGGCCGCGCGCCGCGCGCCAGGCGTGCTCCTCGCCGGAGGCTGCCACGGCCTCCAGCACGCCCTCGGCCTGGCGGACGCCGGTCAGGCTGGGGGCGGGGGTGCCGTGGTAGCCGCCGAACCGGGTGACCGGACTCCAGGACGGCGACACCTCGGGCAGCTCGGGGGCCAGCCCCTGGTGCTCCGCTGCGGCGTGAACGATGCGTCCGCCGACGACGGTGAGGACGGACTCGATGTGCGCGATGTCGGCCTCGGGCACGCTGAAGTAGTCGGCGCTGAGCAGTGCGAGGTCCGCGTAACTGCCGACCGCCAGACGGCCCTTGACCTCCTCCTCGCCGGTGAGGCGGGCACCGCCCAGGGTGTAGAGCTCCAGGGCCTGCTCGCGGCTGAGCCGGTTGTGCTCGGCCGCGAGGCGCCGACCGCTGACCGCCCGGCCGGAGACCAGCCAGTGCAGGGCGACCCAGGGGTTGTAGGAGGAGACCCGGGTGGCGTCGGTGCCCGCCGCGACGGTCAGGCCGCGGTTCAGCATCGCGCGCAGCGGCGGCGCCTCGGCTGCGGCCGGAGCGCCGTAGCGCGCGACGAAGGCCTCACCCTGGAAGGAGAGGCGGTTCTGCACGGAGACGGCACCGCCCAGGGCGGCGATGCGGTCGAGGCTGTCCGGGCTGACGGTCTCGGCGTGGTCGAAGAGCCAGCGGTTGCCCTGCGGGAAGAGGCCCTCGGCGGCGAGCTTCTCGAAGACGGCGAGGTCGCGGCGGATGGTCTCGTCGTAGGTGGCGTGCAGCCGGAAGCCCCAGCCGTTCTCCGTCAGAAGGCGGACGGCCTTCTCGAACTGGCCTTCGTAGGAGCCCAGTTGTGGCCTGGGTTCGGTGAAGTTCTCGAAGTCGGCGGCGGCCCAGGTGAGGTTCTCCCCCGCGCCGTTGAGGCGCAGCCACTCGTCGCCCTCCCCGGGGCGCACGGTGTTGACCCAGCGGGTGAGGTCGTCCAGCTCCTGCCCCGCGGTCTGCGGGAAGAGGTGGTAGGCGATGCGCAGGGTCAGTTCGCCTTGGCGGGCGAGTTCCATGACGGTGCCGTAGTTCTCGGGGAAGCTCTGGAAGCCGCCGGCGGCATCGATCGCGGAGGTCAGGCCGAAGCGGTTCAGCTCGCGCAGGAAGTGCCGGGTGGAGCCGATGCGGTCGGCCACGTCCAGAATCGGTGCCTTGGCCAGGGTGGAGTAGAGCAGCAGCGCGCCGGGGGCGGCGATCAGCAGGCCGGTGGGCTCGCCGTCGTGTCCGCGGACGATCTGGCCGCCCGCCGGGTCGGGGGTGTCCCGGGTGAAGCCGGCGGCGCGCAGCGCGGCCCGGTTGAGCAGCGCCGACTGGTAGAGGTGCAGCACGAAGACGGGGGTGTCGGGCGCCGCGGCGTTGAGCTCCTCCAGGGTGGGCAGGCGCCGTTCGGCGAACTGGTCGGCGGACCAGCCTCCGACCACCCGCACCCACTGGCCGGGCGGGGTGCGCTCGGCCTGGAGCCGGAGCATCGCCAGGGCCTCGCGCAGCGTCGGGACGCCGTCCCAGCGCAGCTCCAGCACGTAGTTGAGGCCGCCGCGGATGACGTGCAGGTGCGCGTCGTTGAGTCCGGGAACGGCCCGGCGGCCGAGCGCGTCGACCACCCGGGTGTCGGGGCCGACCAGCGGGACGACGTCCGCGTCGTCGCCGACCGCCTGGATCAGTCCGTCCCGGATGGCCACAGCGGTGGCCTGGGGGCGGCGCGGGTCGTTGGTGTACACCTTGGCATTGCGTACGACGAGGTCGGCGGGCTGGTCGGGGGTGCCGGGACGGATTCCGGCGACGGGCATGGTGGACAAGGGAGGTCCCTTCGTTCGGTGGTGTTCGGCCGTGGGGGTTGAGGGTGTGCGCGGGGTCAGTGGAAGCCGAGCGCGGAGGGAGTCACTGCCGGGCCGCCGGCCGGCCGCGGATTCGCCGGGGCCGCGAGGATCAGCGCCGCGAGCTCTCCCCCGGCCCGTTCGATCCGCGCCGGCAGGCTGTCGGTGTGCGTGTCGCCCGTCCCGCCCCAGTCCTCGGAGGCGGCGAAGACCGCGGTCGGTGCGACGAGCGCGCGCTGGTGGGTGAAGAGCGGGCGCATCGCGTGTTCCAGGGCCAGGGAGTGGCGCGCGGTGCCGCCCGTCGCGCCGATCAGCACCGGCTTGCCCGCCAGGGCGCCGGGTTCGAGCAGGTCGAAGAACGACTTGAACAGGCCGCTGTAGGAGGCCGAGAAGATCGGGGACACGGCGATCAGCGCGTCCGCCGTGCTCACCTCCTCCAGCGCGCCGCCCAGTGCCTGCGTGGGAAAGCCGGAGAGCAGGTGGTGCGAGATGGGGGTGGCCAGTGGGCGCAACTCGTGCAGGCGCACCAGGACTTCACATCCGGCACGGGCCAGGTGGCCAGTGGTGGCCTCGGTGAGGCGGTCCGCGAGCAGGCGGGTGGACGAGGGCTGGCTGAGCCCGCCCGAGATCACGGCGAGCGTGATCGGCGAAGTCGTTTCCATGGGGGACTCCGTCCTGGTCAGGAGGCGGCGGGGACGTTGTCCCGGAGCGTGGCGTGAGTGGGGGCGTCGGGAACGGTCGCGGGCCGGCCCTTGGCGAACTCCTCACGGAGGACGGGCACGACCTCCTCGCCGAGGATGTCGAGTTGCTCCAGCACCGTCTTGAGCGGCAGGCCGGCGTGGTCCATCAGGAACAGCTGGCGCTGGTAGTCACCGACGGTCTCGCGGAAGCCGAGGGTGCGCTCGATCACCTCCTGCGGACTGCCCACGGTCAGCGGGGTCTGCTCGGTGAACTCCTCCAGCGAGGGGCCGTGCCCGTACACCGGCGCGTTGTCGAAGTACGGACGGAACTCGCGCACCGCGTCCTGGGAGTTCTTCCGCATGAACACCTGCCCGCCGAGGCCGACGATCGCCTGCTCGGGCGTGCCGTGGCCGTGGTGGGCGTAGCGCTCGCGGTAGAGCTCGACCATCCGCCGGGTGTGCTCCTGGGGCCAGAAGATGTTGTTGTGGAAGAAGCCGTCGCCGTAGTACGCGGCCTGTTCGGCGATCTCGGGGCTGCGGATCGAGCCGTGCCAGACGAACGGCGGCACGCCGTCCAGCGGCCTGGGCGTGGCGGTGAAGGCCTGCAGCGGGGTGCGGAAGCGGCCTTCCCAGTCGACCACGTCCTCGCGCCAAAGCCGGTGCAGCAGCGCGTAGTTCTCCACCGCGAGCGGGATGCCCTGGCGGATGTCCTGTCCGAACCACGGGTAGACCGGGCCGGTGTTCCCGCGCCCGAGCATCAGGTCGACGCGACCGTCGGCGACGTGCTGCAGCATCGCGTAGTCCTCGGCGATCTTCACCGGGTCGTTGGTGGTGATCAGCGTGGTCGAGGTGGAGAGGATGATGCGGTCGGTCTGCGCGGCGATGTAGCCGAGCATGGTCGTCGGGGAGGACGGGACGAACGGCGGGTTGTGGTGCTCGCCCATGGCGAAGACGTCCAGGCCGACCTCCTCGGCCTTGAGCGCGATGGCCAGCATCGCCTTGATGCGCTCGCGCTCGCTCGGCGCCCGTCCCGTGGTCGGATCGACCGTCACGTCACCGACACTGAATATCCCGAACTGCATGGGTTGCCGCCTTTCCGCTGGCTGATCGCGGCCCGACGGGGCCACCCGGCGAAACCTAGGCAGCCGGCGACGCGCGAAGGACTTCCGCAGCGCATGACCGATGGCCCCGTAGCGCACTGAAGCGGTCGTCCGGCTCGGTTCGGCCGGTCGTGCGTTGTCAGGACAATCCCGGGCGCACAGCGAGCAGAACACCCGGGCCGCCGCGCACTAACGTCGTTGAACGAGGCGCCCCGGTGATCCGGGAAAGTCTGATTCAACGTCAATTCCCTGCATTCACAAGGAAAGAGAAGACAAATGGTCGACTTCGCGAACGTTCACGCCGCTCCGAGCCCGGACCTGCTGACCCCCGACAACGCGATGATGCTGTTCGTCGACCACCAGCCGCAGATGTTCTTCGGCACCGGTAGCGGCGACCGCACCGCGATCATCAACGCCACCGTCGGCCTGGCGAAGGCCGCGAAGATCTTCGACGTGCCGACCGTGCTGTCCACCGTCGCCGCCGAGTCCTTCTCCGGCCCGATCCTGCCGCAGCTGAAGGCCGTCTTCCCCGGCCAGGAGGTCGTCGACCGCACCACGATGAACGCTTGGGAGGACGAGGCCCTGGTCGAGGCGGTCAAGGCGACCGGCCGCAAGAAGATCATCCTCTCCGGCCTGTGGACCGAGGTCTGCCTCGTCCTGCCGGCCCTCTCCGCGCTGGACCAGGGCTACGAGGTCTACGTCGTCGCCGACGCCTCCGGCGGCGTCAGCCCGCTGGCCCACGAGCACGCCCTGCAGCGGATGACCGCCGCCGGCGCCGTGCCCGTCACCTGGATCCAGGTCCTGCTGGAGCTCCAGCGCGACTGGGCCCGCACCGAGACCTACGTCCCGGTGACCGAGCTGGTCAAGGAGCACGGCGGCGCCTACGGCATGGGCCTGGTCTACGCCCAGTCCATGATCAACCCGCACGCCGCCGGCTGACGGACCGCACCAACCCAAACGGAGTCCGAAATGAACACGGGCCTTCTCCTGCTGCGCCTGGTCGCCGGTCTGCTGATCGCGGGCCACGGCGTTCAGAAGGTCAGCTTCCACCTCGGCGGCGGCGGCCTGGAGGGTGGCAGCGCCGAGTTCCGGGGCGACGGCTTCCGCGGCGGCAAGCTCACCGCGATAGCCGCCGGTGGCACCCAGATCGGGGCCGGACTGATGCTGGCCCTCGGCCTGCTCACTCCGCTGGCCGGCGCGGGTGTCATGGGGGTGATGACCGTCGCCCTGACAGTCAAGTGGCCCCACGGGCTGTGGGTGCAGCACGACGGGTACGAGTTCCCGTTCGTCCTGATCGTCGTCGGCGCCGCGCTGACCGCCACCGGCCCCGGACAGTGGTCGGTCGACGGGGCCCTCGGCCTGGCGCACTGGCCGCTGTGGTGGCTGCCTGTGGCCGTCATCGCCGGTGTGGGCGGCGGCCTGGCCACACGGCTCGCCCTGCACCGCGCCTGAGGCGGCCGCGACCGAACGGGCTCGGGCCCCTGGACAGTTCTCCTGCCCAGGGGCCCGAGGCCGTCGGCATGCAGGAACGCCGACGGCGACTCATTCAATTGTGAACGATTGTCATTCCTCAGGGGTGACGAGGAGGCGGCTGACAGATGAGTGGATCCGAAGAGTTCGACGTCGTGGTACTGGGCGCCGGTCCGACCGGGGAGAACCTCGCCGATCGCGCGAGAGCCGGCGGGCTGAGTGTGGCGATCGTGGAGCGGGAGCTCGTCGGAGGCGAGTGCTCGTACTGGGCCTGCATGCCGAGCAAGGCGATGCTCCGCCCGCCGGCCGCCCTGCGAGACGCCCGGCGGCTGCGCGGCGCCCGGGAGGCGGTCGTGGGCGCTCCGGACGCCGCGGCGGTGCTGCGTCGACGCGACGGCTTCGCCTCGCACTGGCAGGACCACGGCCAAGTGGCCTGGCTGGACTCCGCCGGGATCACGCTGGTCCGCGGGCACGGCCGGCTGGAGGGCGCGCGGCGCGTGGTGGTGGACGGCGCCGACGGAACCCGCCGCGTCCTGACCGCGCGTCACGCCGTGGCGGTCTGCACCGGCACCCGTGCCGCCCTGCCCGACCTGCCGGGCATCGAGCGCACAGACGTGTGGACGAGCCGTGAGGCGACCAGCGCCGCCGAAGTCCCCGCCCGGCTGGCCGTCGTCGGCGGCGGCGCCGTCGCCGCGGAGATGGCCACGGCCTGGAGCGCACTGGGCAGCCGGGTGACCCTGCTCGTCCGCGGGTCCGGGCTGCTGCCAAGGATGGAACCCTTCGCGGGCGACCTCGTCGCCGCCGCCCTTCGGGAGTCCGGTGTCGACGTACGGACCGGGGTGTCGGTGAGCGGCCTGACGCGCGACCGCGAGGTGGTCCTGGACCTCGGGGAACACGGTGAACTGCATACCGACGAGGTGCTGTTCGCCACCGGGCGAAGGGCCGCCACGGGAGACCTGGGCCTGGAGACGGTCGGCCTGGAACCCGGCGGGTGGATAGCAGTGGATGACACCGGGCTGGCCGTCGACGTGGACGGCGACTGGCTCTACGCCGCCGGCGACGTGAACGGGCGCTCGCTGCTGACCCATCAGGGCAAGTACCAGGCCAGGGTGTTCGGCACGGCGATCGCCGACCGGGCGGCCGGCCGGGAGCTGGACGTCGCCTCTTGGGGGCGCAGCGTCGCGACCGCCGACCGGGCCGGCGCACCCCAGGTGGTCTTCACCGACCCGGAGGTGGCCTCGGTCGGCCTCACCCTCGCCGACGCAGCCGCACGGGGCCTGCGGGTACGGGCCGTCGACTACAACATCGGCGACGTGGCGGGCGCCTCGCTGCACGCCGACGGATACCGCGGCCGGGCAAGGGCCGTCATCGATCTGGACCGGGAAACCTTGGTGGGGGCGACCTTCGTCGGATCCGGGGTCACGGAGCTGCTGCACTCGGCGACCATCGCCGTCACCGCCGAGGTGCCGCTCAGCCGGCTCTGGCACGCGGTACCCGCCTACCCGACCATCAGCGAGGTCTGGCTGCGCCTGCTGGAGACCTATCGCGGCTGAGGCGCGGTTTCCTCGGAGGGCACGGGCGCAACAGCGACCGTACACATCGGGACAAGTCCTGGCTCATCCCAACTCATAGCCTTCTGGAGCGATTTCGGCCCACCAACCGGGGGGCGCGTCGCAAAGCAAGCGGACGGCCGCCCTGTTGGCGGCCGTCCCAAGGACGCGAAGTACCGAGAGCAAGGAGCGAGATGATGGTGGCGGCGGCGAGGGAAGACGAGCGCGTGCGCGAGCCGGACCCGACGGTGGCCGGGATCGAGACGCCCACGAGCACGGATCCGATGGCCGGTACCGGAGCCGAGCCGAACCTGCACGCCATGACACGGATCACCCTACGGCCCATCGCCTCGCCGATGCCCCTGGGCTTCTTCACGGTGGCCATCTCCTCCGTCGTGACCAGCAGCCTGCAGCTCGGCCTGATCGACAGTGCGAACCGGCAGGCCGTGGCGCTCACGGTCTTCTCCGCCTTCGCTCTCCAACTGCTGGTCAGCATCCTCGCGTTCGGCGCCCGTGACGTCATCGCGGCGACGCTGATGGGCGGATTCGCCGGCGCCTGGCTGGCCAACGGCCTGGTCACGTCGACGGACGCCCACGGCGGGGCACAGGTGCTGGGTGTGATGAACCTGGCGTTCACGGTCTTCGCCGCTCTGATGGCATCGGTGGCCAGGCCGAAGAAGGTGCTGTGGCTGCTCCTGCTGATCGCCGTACCGCGCTACTTCGTCGCCGGCATCTACGGCCTCTCGGGCGCGGCCTGGCTGGGCCACGCCGCCGGGGCGCTCGGCATGCTCCTCGCGGCGGTCGCGATGTACGCCGCCTACGCCCTGATGCTGGAGGAGCTCCGAGGCAGGGAGGTGCTGTGGATCGGGCGCAGCGGTCCCGTGCGGGACGCCATGCACGCGGGACTGGCCGGCCAGCTGAACCGGCTGGAACAGCAGGCGGGTGTGCGCCGGACCCTGTAGTCGGTGGCCCCGTCCGACCGCCCGGATCCGATGGCGGGACGCGACTCGGCCGTGCTCCTTCCCGGTCCTCGGGTACGAGCACGGCCGAGTCGCGTTTCGTCCACGGTCTGCGGGGTTCGCGGCACCTCTCCCCGGCCGCGATCGCCTCAGCGGTCTCTGACCAGTCGACTCAGTTCGGCGTCCCAGTCGATCAGTTCGGATTCTCTACCGCGGGGCACGAGGACGAAGCTCTGCTCGCGCAGCCAGCTGTGCACCGGCTCGACCGGCACGTCGATCGAGGCGGTGCCGTCGTCCCCCCTGAGCGTGATCCGCAGCTGCCGGCGGCCGTGGCAGCGGCACGGTGGCGAGATTTTCACATCGCCGATCCCGGCCGGCTTGTGCAGGCCCTTCCACAGCAGGTCGCGGGAGAACTCCCACGTCCCGACCGCCGGGCCGGAGTCGGGGAACTCCATGACCACGGAGAACGGCGCGTCACCGCAGTACGCGAAGCGTACCGGCAGATCGATGAACTTCCCGTCCCCGAGGTTGAGTTGCGCCTTCAGAACGGGCGTGACGGAGTCCGCGCCCGCCGTGGGGCCTTGGTCGGGGAACGGATGGCGTCCGGGCACGGTACCTCCAAGGACGACGGGTGGACGGATACGGCCGCCCACCGGGCGCGGCTGCCGCGATCGCGCGGGCGACGCCGGAACCGGTGAACGACACGAAAAAGTGCCGGGCCCGCCGACGAACGGGCCCGGCACAGAGCGGGCCGGGCCTGCCGACGAACAGGCCCGGCCCGCGGTCACGCCCCGGTCTCGGGGGTGACGACCAGGTGCTCGGCGAGGAACCAGACCTGGGTCTCACCGGTGCGGACGATCTGGGAGACCAGGAGGTCCTGGGTGCCGTCGTCGCCGAGCCCCGCCACGCGGGTGGCGGCGTCGCGGACGTCGGCGAGGATGGTCTCGTGCGCGTCGAGGAGCCGCGAGAGCATCGAGTGCACGTCCTCGATGCCGTCCGGCGGGCGCGGCACCCCGGTGATCCGCGCGGCGTGCCGGGGGTCACCCACGGCGACCCCGCCGAGCGTCTGCACCCGTTCGGCGAGCGCGTCGACCAGCTCCAGCTGCTCCTGGGCGTGCTTGTCGAAGAGCAGGTGCAGCTGGTAGGCGGTCGGCCCGCGCATGCCCCAGTGACACTTCTTGTACAGCGCGTACAGGAACTGGGTGTCCGCGAGGACGCGGTTGAGCCGCTGGCACGAGTACTGCCGGGCGTCGTGGGAGAGCGCGATCGGCAACTGGGTGACGGTGCCGAACTCCTGGATCTCGGCGGCGTGTTGGTGGAGGTGTGGCTGGCTGGTCATGGCGCTCCTGGGGATAGCTGGACTGTTCGGGGATCAGACTAGGAACGCTCGGGCCGACGGCCTGTTCCGACGGCGCACCGCCTGCGGTCCTTCCGTGCACCCGCGCGGGAGTTGAGCCCATGTGAACCGCCGGGCGCACGCGGAGCACTCTCGGACGACACCGGGTGCTCTCCGAGGCAACAAGCCGGCGCCGGCCGCCCCTAGCGTGAGCCCCATCGCAGCCACACGCTGTCCGAGAGATAGGGAAACCCCATGCCGTTCATCACCGTTGGCCAGGAGAACTCCACCTCCATCGACCTCTACTACGAGGACCACGGCACCGGGCAGCCGGTCGTCCTCATCCACGGGTTCCCGCTGAGCGGGCACTCCTGGGAGCGGCAGAGCACCGCGCTGCTCGACGCCGGCTACCGGGTGATCACCTACGACCGCCGCGGCTTCGGCCAGTCCTCCCAGCCGACCACCGGCTACGACTACGACACCTTCGCCGCGGACCTCAACACCGTGCTGGAGACCCTCGACGTCCAGAACGCCGTGCTGGTCGGCTTCTCGATGGGCACCGGCGAGGTCGCCCGGTACGTGTCCGAGTACGGCTCCGCCCGTGTCGCCAAGGTCGCCTTCCTCGCGTCCCTGGAGCCGTTCCTGCTCAAGACCGACGACAACCCGGACGGCGTCGCCTCGAAGGACTTCTTCGACGGCGTCGTCGCCGCCGTGAAGGCCGACCGGTACGCCTACTACACCGCCTTCTACCAGGACTTCTACAACCTGGACGAGAACCTCGGCAGCCGGATCAGCGAGGAGGCCGTCCGCAACAGCTGGGACGTCGCGGCGAGCGGCGGCTCCTTCGCCGCCTCGGCCGCCCCGACCACCTGGTACACGGACTTCCGCGCCGACATCCCGCGCATCGACGTCCCCGCCCTGATCCTGCACGGCACGGGCGACCGCATCCTGCCCGTGGAGAACACCGCGCGGCCGTTCCACAAGGCGCTGCCCTCCGCCGAGTACGTGGAGATCGAGGGCGCGCCGCACGGCCTGCTCTGGACCCACGCCGAGGAGGTGAACACCGCGCTGCTCGCCTTCCTCGCGAAGTGACCCGGACGGCCGCCCTTCCACGACCGCGGCCGTCCGTCCCATCGTCGGTACCGCCGTCGCCGCCCCAGGCCCAGACGGCGATGGCGGTACCGGCCACACACCCGCGCCCGGCGCTCGCTTGAGCGGGCGCCGGACGCGAACCATGACCAGGAGGTCACCCGTGAAGCTTCAACTCGTCCGACGCGTGGTCCCGTTGGTGGCGGCGGTCGCCGCGCTGACGGCGATCCCCACCGCCTCGGCAACCCAGAGCACCTCGGCAAAGCCGGGCTCGCACCAGCAGTTCGCCGTCGGCCCGCAGTACGACACCACCCACGTCTACGTCGCACCCGGCACCGAGCAAGCCTTCGTGACCAGCTGGACGTCCACCTTCGGCGGCACCACGATCGGGCCGGTCTCCACCCAGGTGACCCCGACGCCCAGCCGGACGCTGTCCGAGCTGGTGGTGTCGCCGGTCGGCACGCTGTCGGTGTTCGACTACACCACGCCCGTCCCGTATCCGTTCGGCACCGAGCGCACCGGCTGGCTGGTGACCGACCTCGACCAGGCGGTCCGGGCCGCCCGCGCCGACGGCGCGGCCGTCACCGTGGCGCCGTTCGCCGACCCGATCGGCCGGGACGCCGTCGTCCAGTTCCCCGGTGGGATCAACGCCCAGCTCTACGTGCACAACGCCCCGACGTCGTACCCGGCTCTGGCCAGCGTGCCGGAGAACCGGCTCTACCTGTCGCCGGACTCGGTCGGCGCCTTCCTGGACAGCTACCTCGCCTTCACCAAGGGCCACATCGTGTCCGACGACCGGCACGCCGACGGCGCCGCGCTCGGCCGGCCCGGGACGACGTACCGGCTTATCCGGCTCACCTCCGGCTTCGGCGCCACCACCGTCACGGTGACGGACGGCCACCTGCCCCACCCGTTCGGCCTGGAGACCACCGGCTACGGCGTGCCGGACCTCGGCACGACCCTGGACCGGGCCAGGGCGGCCGGCGCCACGGTGCTGTCGGGGCCGGTCCGCGCGGGCGGCCGGGAGAGCGCGATGGTCCGGTTCCCGGGCGGCTACGTCGCGGAGATCCACACCGACCGGTGACCGCCCCCGCAGGTCACGCCCGTACCCGGCGCTGCACCGCCCGCCCTCACCACGACCGGCGGTGCAGCGCCATGTGCACGGTGTCGACGACCTGCAGCAGCGCGGCCCGGGCGGTGCCGGTGGGGTAGCGCGCGCCGAGCAGCAGGAAGCCGTGCGGCACCCCCTGGTAGCGCGTCGCCACCACCGGGACGCCCGCCAGCCGGAGCCGGGCGGCGTAGGCCTCGCCCTCGTCCCGCAGCACATCGGCCTCGGCGGTGACCACCAGTGCCGGGGGGAGCCCGGCGAGCTGTTCCAGGGTCGCCCGCAGCGGCGCGGCGACGGCCTCCCGCCGCCGGTGCGGCTCCGGCAGGTAGTCGTCCCAGAACCGGCGCATGTGGTCGCGGTGCAGGAAGTACCCGGTCGCGAACCGGTGGTAGGAGGCGGTGTCGAAGTCCGCGTCGGTCACCGGGCACAGCAGCACCTGGTGCACCAGCCGTACGTCTCCGCGCTCCCGGGCGAGCAACGTCAGGGCCGCCACCAGATTGGCCCCCGCGGAGTCCCCGACGGCGGCGATCCGGTCCCCCTCCAGCCCGATCTCCTGGCCGTGCGCACGGATCCAGCGGGCCACGGCGTAGCACTGCTCGACGGCCACCGGGTAACGCGCGGCGGGCGCCCGGTCGTACTCCACGTACACGACGGCGGCGTCGGTGCCCAGGGCGAAGTCCCGGATCAACGGGCCGTAGCAGGCGGCGTCCCCGAGCGACCAGCCCAGACCCGGCAGGAACAGCACCACCGGGCTCAGCTCGGCGCCGCCGACGGGCCTGGTCACCTGGACCCGCACCCGCCCGGGCGGTTCGCACGGCAGGGCGAACCACTCCGACGTGGTGCCGTACGGATCGTCCTCGTACTCCTCCGGCCCGCCGTCGGAGCGGCCGTCGGAGGTGAGGACGGCGAGGTCCGGCAGTTCCGTCGCGGACCGGCCGGCTCCGCCGTCCAGGAACTCCGCGAGTTCCCGCTCCAGCACCGGGCGCCGGCCGCACGAACCGCTTCCGACCTGCTCGGACGGGCAGCACCCGGGGAACGCATCCTCGACCGCCCCCGCGACGTCCGTTTCGTCGTTCATCGGGCGCGGTCCCTCCGCCCGGGAGATACCTCGGCCGGACCTCGCCCGACCCTGGCGGCGTCGTGGGCCAGTCCGCGCAGCGGGTTCGCGAAGGCCAGGACGGTCAGGCCGCGTTGGTGGAGTTCGGCGATGACACCGAACCAGCTGGTCGCGTCGGAACAGCCGTCGTGGACGAGCACGACGGTCGGCCTGGTGGTGGGCATGGCGGCCTTTCGGATGGCACCGAGTGGAGGGATCAGGAGGCAGGGTTGTGGCCCTCGGTCCGAGTGGCGTAGGCCTGCCACTCGCGGGGCGAGACGCCGAAGGCGTCGCGGAACGCCCGGCTGAAGTGGGAGTGGCTGACGAAGCCCCAGCGGTGCGCGACGGCGGACACACTGGTCTGCCGACGGGACGGCCGCCCCAGCTCCCGACGGCAGGCGTCCAGCCGACGCCGCCGCACCCACTGGCCCACGGTCACCCCGTCCTGCTGGAAGAGCTTGTGCAGGTAACGCACCGAGATGTGCTGCGAGCGGGCGATCGATTCGGGCGAGAGGTCCGGATCGGCGAGGTTCTGCTCGATGTAGGCGCGGATCCGGGACAGCAACTCGGCCGCGCCGGTGGGGTGTTCCGGGTTCTCCCGGTCGAGCAGCTCGGTCACCAGGATGGCGACGATGTCGGAGACGCCGCGCGCGAGGTGGTTGCCCGGCCGGGCCCGGTGGGCCCGCGCCTGGGCGGCGAGGGTACGGAGGAGCTGGGAGGCGAGCGAGCCGATCCCCTCACTCCCCCGTGCCAGCAGCCCGCCCGCGCGCCGGACATCGCCGTGCCGGACGCCGAGGTAGAAGCAGGGGACCCGGAAGCGGAGCATCCGGCACTCGGAGTCCTGCAACAGGCCCGCCGGATGCGGGGTGGTGCCGATCAGCAGGTCCCCCGGGGCCAGCACGGTGCTGGCCCCGCCGCGTCGGACGGAAGCCGCGCCGTGGACGTGCAGAACGACGTAGAGACAGTCCTCGGGGTCGGTCCCGGGCGGCGGGGAGAGGATGTCGATGCAGCCGTTGCCGCCGTCGCGGGCGGCCTGGTCAAGCTGGTGGACCGCGACTTCGGGCGCGGGGGTTTCGGACATGGGCGAGGGACCCGACTGGCTCACGGGAGGCTCCGACCGGTTGGAAGTGGTGCTGTGCGGATGCTGGCGAGGGTGGCTCGCCGCACGGCTGGGCGGCGGCGCCACCGGCAACGGGGCGTTCAGGAGGGGAAGTCCTTCCGGCGCCATTCATACAAGGAGTGGAACGGCTGGACAAACATTCAACAAGCCGAGGTTCCGGCGGCTCCGCCCGACCCGGACGGCGCTCACCCCGAGTAGCATCCACTCCTCGGAGAAGGCCCCGCCGGCACGTTTCCCGGAAGATCAAAGAGCTTGCAGGACAATGAAGTTCGGGCCACTGACACCGAAGCGACGACGATCAGCGAAGCCACCTGACCGCACCGCTCCCCGACCACGGGCACGGCCGGGGCGAGCCCACTTCCCGGCCGACCCGACGACCGGGAAGGTGCACGGACCGTCACGTCGGCGTGCACCACCGGAACATCCCCGCCGATCCCCCTCCCTAGCCTGGACGGCGGATCCGCCGCCCCCGGTCCACGGCAGCTCCCGGGGCCCGAGGCGGGACCACCGCGCCCCCCGCACGGCCCCACCCCACCCCACGCGCACCGGCGCAGACATCCGCCCCGACACCGACCCAGGAGACCCCATGCCCGCCCACCAGCCGCTGCCCAGTTCCTCGCAGCCCCACCCGGAGGTCACCAGCACCGAGATCCTCCTCGCCGCCCGACTCGTCCTGGGCGAGCACGAGTCCCTCGACGTCCCCGTGCGCCTGGGCTACCGCGGCGACGACCCGCTCGCCGTCGCGCTCGAGTTCCTCGGGCCGGCCGCCGAAGCAGGCGTCTGGCAGTTCTCCCGCGACCTCCTCTGGGAGGGACTGCAGCGGCCGGCCGGCGCCGGCGACGTCCGGATCTGGCCACCCTGCACCTGCCACGGCCGGGCGGCCCTGCGCATCATGCTCCGCAACCGCGACGACGTCGTCCTGATAGACCTCCCGTCCCGCCAGGTGCGCCGCTGGCTCCGCCGGGAGACCTTCGCCCTCGTCCCCCCGGGCACCGAAGCCGACGCGATCGACTGGGACGCCGAACTGCCCCGCCCCACCGGCTGACGGCCGGACCGCCGCCACCTTCGGTGAAGCGGCCGACCACCCACGGCGTACCCTCTGGAGCCGGGAACAGCGGCACGGACGGAGCCCGGCTTCGGCAGGCGTGGGCGGACGGGAAGAAGCTCGAATGGCAGGGTCAGGCGGTCCACTGTCCCATCGCGGCCTGCGCGGCCGGGAGGCCGAGCTCGCAGAGCTCCAGGCGCTGATCGCCTCGGTGGCCCGCACCGGGAGCGGGGGGCTGGCCCTGATCCAGGGAGAACCGGGCATCGGCAAGACCACCCTGCTCGCCGAGGCCGTCTCCCGGGCCGGCGCGGCGGGGTTCTCCGTGGGCCTCGGCAAGGCCGATGAGCTGCACCACCTCGTGCCGTTCTCGTCGTTGGCGGCCAGCACCCTGCGCGGCGACCGGCCGCTGCTGTCCGACGATGACTTCACCGATCTCGCCCGCAACCACGACCAGCGGATCTGGCTGGTGGAGCGCCTGGCGGAGGCGATCGAGGCCAGGGCTACCGACGCACCGGTGCTGATCGGTCTGGACGACGTGCAGTGGGCCGACGCGCTGAGCCGGTTCGCCCTGCAGCAGCTGCCGACCCGCTTGCGGACCTCGCCGGTCCTGTGGATGCTGACCGGGCGCCGGGAG
Source organism: Kitasatospora sp. NPDC018058 (assembly GCF_044327205.1). Classification (NCBI taxonomy): domain Bacteria; kingdom Bacillati; phylum Actinomycetota; class Actinomycetes; order Kitasatosporales; family Streptomycetaceae; genus Kitasatospora; species Kitasatospora sp. NPDC018058. Next base: position 53,634 of record NZ_JBIRFA010000022.1, read on the forward strand.
CCCGCGGGCCCGGCGGAGGAGATCGTGGCGGCCGCCGCCGGCAACCTTCCGACGGTCACGGTGTCCCTGGGCCCGCTGTCCGGCACGGCCATCGGTCAACTGGCCGACGACACGCTCGGACCGGCGGTCGACACGTGGGTGCGGGACCTGCTCGACGGCGCCGGCGGGAACCCGTTCCTGGCGGTCGAGATGCTGGCCGGACTGCGGACCGCCGACGCCTCGCAGGAGGTCGTGCCTTCCCGGCTCGTGGTGGGCGTGCGCGGCAGGCTCCGGTCCCTGCAGCCCGGCACGCTGCGCTTCCTCCAGATGGGCGCGGTGCTGGGCCGCCGGTTCGGCTTCGACGACGCCGCCGCGCTCTGCGACCGCCCGGCCGCCGCCCTGCTCCCGGCGCTCGAGGAAGCGGTGCGCGCCGGACTCCTGGACGACGACGGCGACCACCTGGTCTTCCGGCACGACCTGCTGCGCCAGGCGGTCTACGCCGACATCCCACCGTCGGCCCGGAAGGCCCTGCACCGCGAGGCCGCCCGCCGACTGGTCGCCGCGGGGCGGCAGCCGATCGACGCGGTGCCGCACATCCTCCGGGGCGCCGTGCCCGGGGACGAGGAGGCCGTGGCGCTTCTGCGGCGAGCAGCCGACGACGTGCTGGCGGTCACCCCGGGTCCGGCGGCTGACCTGATGCTGCGCGCGCTCGAACTTGCGCCGTCGGCAGGGAAGTTGAAGTTCGAGGTGGGCGAGCAGACGATCCTCTGCCTGACCCGGGCCGGCCGGAACCGCGAGGCACTGGCGACCGGCGACCGGCTGCTGGGCGACCGGCCGCCGCTGGAGACCTTCGGCCGGCTGCAGTCCGCCCTGGGCGGGGCGCTGTGGACCATGGACCTCACCGACGAACTGCGCCGCCGGGCCGAGGCCGCGCTCGCCGCGGGCGGCTCCGCCCCGGAGATCTGCGCACGGCTGGCCGCCCTGCGCGCCCTGGCCCTGTCCCGGGGCCGTGACCTGGCCGCGGCGCGGGAGGCCGGCGAGACCGCGCTGCGGGCCGCCACCGCGATCGGCGACCGGGAGGCCCATGTGCTGGCCCTGTCCGGGCTGGGCGAGATCGCACTGAACGCGGGGGAGAACGCGGTCGCGCTGGAGCGCTTCGCCGCGCTCAGCACCATCGACTCCGCCTTCCTCCCCGAGGAGGTCGTCGCGCACCTGCACGCGGACGACTTCGCCTCCGGTGCACGCCTGCTCCTCCGGGCGGCGGACCGGGCCGGTGTGGTGCGTCAGGCCATGCTGCTGTGGGCCCAGGGCCAGCACGACCTGGGGCTCGGCCGGCTCGACGACGCCGAGGCCGACTTCGTGACCATGGAACGCCTGGAGGACGAGGTACGGGTGCCCGTCCAGCAGGTGAACGGCCGGGTGATCCGCTCCCGGATCGCCCTGCTGCGCGGCGACCGGGAGGCGGCCGCGGAGCACCTGCTCGCCGCCCAGGAGGGACTGGCCGTCAAACCCAACCCGGGCAACACGGCCGCGGTGCGCTTCCTGGAGGCCGTCCACGCCGAGGCCGACGGGGACGTCGGACTCGCCGTCGACCGGATCCGCCAGGTGCAGCGGCAAGGACCCTTCATGCGGTGGCGGCTGCTGCGCGACTGGGTCGACGCCGCGGTCCGGATGTCCCTGCGCGGCGGGGAGCAGCAGCTCGCCGAGGACCTGGCCGCGCAGGCCGAGGCCCACGCCGAACGCAACCCGTCCGTGCCGACCGCCACCGGCATCGCGGCGCAGGCCCGCGGGCTCGTACGGAACGACCCCGCCGTCCTCGAACACGCCGTGGAACTGCTCGGGGCGAGCCCCCGCCCGCTGACCCGGGCCGCCGCCCACGCCGATCTCGGCCTGGCACTGCTGGCCGCAGGGCGGCGCGGCCGGGCGGTGACCGCGCTGGCCCACGCGCGGGGCACCTTCGCCGAGGCTGGTGCCCACGCCGCCGCGGCACGCGTCCAACGCGCCCTGGAAGGCGCCGGGGCCGACAGCCGCCGGGCAGCGACCGTGCAGCGCCCCGTCCGGGGCTGGGGCGCCCTCACGGCCTCGGAGGAGAAGGTCGCGCGCCTCATCGCCCAGGGCCACACCAACCGGTCAGCCGCCGACGTGCTCGTGGTGTCCCCGCACACCGTCAACACCCATCTGACGGCCGTGTTCCGCAAGCTGTCGATCGGCTCCCGGGTCCAACTCGCCAACCTGGTCGCCTCCCTCCCCGAGGCCTGAGCGCGCCTCCTTGGTACGTTCACGCGATGCCCCGCCACGGCCGGACCCGCTTGGCTGGGACATGACCCGTCCCACTCCCCCGCCCAGTCGAAGGCCACCGGCATGCACAGCCCCACCCCCGTTCCGCCGACCGTCGTGCTGGTGCACGGGGCATTCACCGACGCCTCGTCCTGGGCGGCTGTCGTCGACCTGCTGCACGCCGCCGGAATGGCGGTGCACGCCCCGCCGAACCCGCTGCGCGGTCTGGAGCATGACACCGCGTGCGTCATGAGCCTGGTGCGCGAGCTCGACACCCCCGTCATCCTGGTCGGCCACGGCTACGGCGGCGCGGTGATCACCCAGGCGGCCGACGACGCCGACCAGGTGGTGGCCCTGTGCTACGTCGCCGCGTTCGGCCTCGACGCCGGCGAGTGCGTGCTGGACATCACCAACCGCTTCGCCCCCTCCCCGCTGGCCGACGCCACCATCACCACGGCACTGCCCGCCGGCCCTGACAGTGCGGTGTCCATCCGTGCGGAACGGTTCCGGGAGGTGTACGCCGACGACCTGCCACCGGCGGTCGAGCAGGCGCTGGCCGCGGCACAACGCCCGATCGCCTGCGGCGCGCTGACCGACAGGTCGGGCTCGCCGGTTTGGGCGGACAAGCCGTCCTGGTACGCCATCGCGACCGCCGACCGGATGCTCAACCCTGCCGCCCAGCGCTTCATGGCCCAGCGCATGGCGGCCACCGAGTACGTGCTGGACGCCTCGCACGCCGTCCCGCTCTCGCGGCCCGACGCCGTGGTGGCGATGATCCGGGAGGCCACCGGGCACACCACGGGTGCTCCCGGGGGTGTTTAATGTGCGTTCGAACGGAAGTGTCCGATCGAACCCCGACGCCCAGGCACCCCGCAAAGGCACCAGCATGATCTCACCGGCCAGACCGTCGGCTCGGCGGATCGCCGCCCTCCTGACCGGGCTCCTCCTCCTGGTGCCGGCCGCCACCGGGTGCGGTCACAGCACCGGTTCCGGGTCGGCCGGAGGCGAGGTCACCGCCATCACCGCGCTCGACTACTACACCGACGAAGCCGAACACGCCCAATGGGGCGACCTGCTCACCGCGTGCGGCCGAACGGTCGGGGTGCGGGTCGAGCAGACGAGCGTCCCGGGGGCGTCCCTGATCCCCAAGGTCCTGCAGCAGGCGTCCTCGCGGACCCTCCCCGACCTGCTGATGCTCGACAACCCCGACCTCCAGCAGATCGCCCGGACCGGCGCACTGACCCCGCTGGACGGCTACGGCATCGACGCCGACGGCTTCGCCCAGGGCATCCTGTCGGCGGGCACCTACCAGGGCAAGGTGTACGGACTGGCCCCCAATGTCAGCACCGTCGCCCTGATCTACAACAAGGACATGCTCGCCGAGGCCGGCGTCGCCGTCCCGAGGACCTGGGACGAACTGAAGGCGGCCGCGGCCGCGTTGACCCGTCCCGGGCGTTACGGCATGGCGGTCGACGCGAACGCCACCTTCGAGGGCACCTGGCAGTTCCTGCCCTTCCTGTGGTCCAACGGCGCTGACGAGCGGCAGTTGGACACCCCTCAGGCCGCGCAGGCGCTCCAGCTCTGGGTCGACCTGGTGAAGAGCGGATCCATGTCGAAGTCGGTGCTGAACTGGACGCAGGCCGACGTCCACGACCAGTTCGTCGCCGGACGGACGGCCATGATGATCAACGGCCCGTGGCGCATCCCGGCCCTGGAGAAGGACGCGAACCTGCATTGGGGAGTGGCCCCCGTGCCCGTCCCCCGGCTGGGACAGAGCCCGGTCACCCCGCTCGGCGGCGAGGTGTGGACGGTCCCGCAGAGCCCTTCCAAGGCCCGGCAGGAGAAGGCCGCCCGGGTCCTCGCCTGCCTGAACTCCCCCTCGAACATGCTCACCCTGGCCCAGGAGCACCGCACCGTGCCCTCCCGCACCTCGGTGGCCGCCAAGCACGCCGAGGAGAACCCGTCGATGGCCGCCTTCGCCCAGAGCGTGGCGGCGGCGCGCGCCCGTACCAGCGAGCTCGGCGTCGAGTGGCCCAAGGCGGCGACGGGGATCTACACCGCGATCCAGTCCGCGCTGACGGGTGAGCAGACACCGGAGGAAGCCCTCAGCCATGCGCAGCAGACCGCGACCGGCCACTGACCCGTTGCCGGTTCGGAGCGGGGAGCGATGGGCACGGTGGCTGTTCATCGCGCCCGCCGCCGCGTACCTGCTGCTGTTCTTCGGCTACCCGATCGTCGAGAACGTCGTGATGAGTTTCCAGCGGTACACCGTCACGACCTTCTACACCGGTGACGCCCCGTTCGTGGGGCTGCGGAACTACGCGGCGGTCCTCTCGTCGAGCCGCTTCCCCCGAACCCTGCTGACCACGGCCGTGTTCACGGTCGGATCGGTCCTGGGGCAGTTCGCCGTCGGCCTGGCCTTCGCCCTGTTCTTCCGGCGCCGCTTCCCGCTCGGCGGCGTGCTGCGATCGCTCCTGTTGCTGCCGTGGCTGCTGCCGCTGGTCGCCTCCGGAACCACCTGGAAGTGGATGCTCGACCCCGACACCGGAGTCGTCAACGCGGTGCTGCGCGGCCTCCACCTCTGGACGTCCGGCATCCCTTGGCTCACCGGCACCTCCCAGGCGCTCCTGTCGGTGGTCCTGGTCAACATCTGGGTCGGCGTCCCCTTCAACACCGCGATCCTGTACGGCGGTCTGCAGGACATCCCCCCGCACCTGTACGAGGCGGCGAAGCTGGACGGCGCCGGCCCGCTGGCCTCGTTCCGCCACATCACCTGGCCACTGCTGCGGCCGGTGGTGAGCGTGGTGCTCGTGCTGGGCGTGGTCTACACCGTCAAGGTGCTGGACATCATCCTGGTGGTCACGGGCGGAGGACCGGCCGGCGCCACCGAGACCATCGCCACCCAGTCCTACGAACTGTCCTTCCGGCAGTACGACTTCGGGCGCGGCGCCGCGATGAGCAACCTGCTCATCGTCCTGTCGCTGGTGTTCGCCGTCCTCTATCTGCGCGCCGACCGACGCGCCCGGACCGTCTGAGAGGCGATCCCGTGAAGCGCCCGCCCGGCCGCGGGGGCCGGCTGTCCACCCTCGTCGGGATCGTCCTGCTCACACTGATGCTGTTCCCCGTCTACTGGATGGTGAACGCCTCCCTCCAGCCGGCCGGCAACACCCTGCGCGGAGGGTGGTTCCCACTCCATCCGGACCTCAGCGGGTACGCCACCGCGCTGCGCGACCAGGGGCGCAACCTCGTCACCAGCCTCGTGGTGGCCCTCGGCAGCGCGGTGCTCAGCCTGGCACTCGCCGCGCCGGCGGCACACGCGCTGGCCCGGTTCCGCCTGCGCGGCACCAACGTCGTGCTCCTCGGCATCCTGACCACCCAGATGGTGCCGAGCATCGTGGTGGCCAACGCGCTCTACGGCGCCTACAACGACCTGGGGCTCCTGAACTCCCACCTCGGGCTGATCCTCGCCGACTCCACCGCCGGCATCCCCTTCGCGATCGTCATCCTGCACTCGTTCATGCGGGGCATCCCCGCGGAGATCATCGAGGCCGCGCGGGTGGACGGCGCCGGCCGGCTGCGCGTCTTCCGTTCCGTGGTACTCCCGTTGAGCCGGAACGCATTGATCACGGCCGGCGTCTTCACCTTCCTCTTCGCCTGGAGCGACTTCCTCTTCGCCCTCACCCTGACCACCACGGACACCGTCCGGCCGATCACCCTGGGCGTCTACCAGTACCTCGGCGCCCACACCGACCAGTGGAACGCCGTGATGGCCACCACCGTCCTGGCGTCCGTGCCCGCCGCCGTCCTGCTCGTCGTCGCCCAGCGCCACGTCACCGGCGCCGCCACCGGTGCGGCCGTCAAGTGAGGGTCACCCCCGATCTAGTAGGTTCGCGCGATGTCCCGCCCCGGGCCCGCTGGCATGGTGTTCCGGAAGGCACAGCGGTGGACGGGACCACCGCCGGCCGACCGACCCGAGAGGAACCCGGTGCCCGCATCTCTCTCCACCGCGCGACTGTCCGCCTCCGACCGGGCGGAGAGCTGGCACGAGGCGGTGTCCCACGCCTTCGTACCGATGGCGGTGGACCTCCTGGAGGAGGTGCCGTCGCCCGGGGCGATCGTCGGCCACCAGCTCGGCCCGGTGCGGATATGGAGGGTCCAGGCGGGGCCGCAGGTGGTGACGCGCAGCCGGCGCATGATCGCCGACGGCGGCCCCCCGTCGCTGATCCTCAGCCTGCAGGAGCGCGGCACCGCGCTCAAGGAGCAGGACGGCAGGGAGTCGGTCATCCGGCCGGGCGAGTTCTCCATCACCGACACCTCCCGGGTCTTCCGGAAGAAGATGGAGGAGGGGTTCGTCTTCACGTCCTTCCACTTCCCCCGCGCGGAGTTGGACGTCCCGGAGCGCGACCTGCGGGCGCTGACCGCGACCTCGTTCAGCGGGGCCGAGGGCAGCGCCGCACTGGTGGCGACCTACCTCTCGCAGATGGCGCGCGAGGCGGAGGTGCTGGACGAGGCCGTCGGCCGTCGGGCCGCAGCCACCGCGCTCGACCTGCTGGCGCTGTTGGTCGACGACCGGTCCGGGCGCTCCCGGCCGCAGGCCTCGCGGAGCGCGGCCTCGCTGGAGCGGGTCAAGGAGCACATCCTGCGCAACCTCCGCGATCCGGACCTGTCGCCGTCCACGATCGCGGAGGCGAACTTCATGTCGCTCCGCTTACTCCACAAGCTCTTCCAGCTCGAGGGCACCACGGTCGGCGGGTGGATCCGGACCCAGCGGCTGGAGCGGTGCAGCCGGGACCTCCTCCGCCCGGTGGCCACGGAACTCGGGGTAGCAGGGGTCGCCCGCCGCTGGGGCTTCGCCAACTCCAGCCACTTCAGCCGCGCCTTCCGTGCGGCCTACGGCATGACACCGAGGGACTGGCAGGTCGGCGGCAACCCGGGGCGATGACCCTCCGCCGCCCGCGACACCTCCGCCCCGGGCAGGCCCAGGTCCGGCGCGCCCGCAATGCGCGCGGCCGCGCCGGTCCGGGGCCCTGCCGCGGGCCCCGACGGGTCAGGCGAACGGGCCGTCAGGGCCGAACGCGCGGGCGGCGAAGCGCTCGGCCATCCGGCGGTGGCCGGCCGGGCTCGGGTGCAACAGGTCCGGCAGCTCGGCCAGATCGCCCGGACCGAGCAGCTCGCGGCCGTCGAGATGGTGCAGATGCGGGTCGCGCCGGGCAGCCACGATGCGGGCCAGCTCGGCGCGGACGACGCCCACCGTGAGGGCCCCGGACGCGACCTGCGCCGGATCGCCGAGGGCCGTGAACCGACCCTCGCTGTCCGTCCCCGCGGGTCCGGGCACCTCCTCCAGTGGCGGGCAGCTGATCGGGGACACCACCAGCACCGGCGTGTCCGGGTGTCCCTCTCGGACGGTGTCCAGAAATCCGTGCACGGCCGGGAGGAAGGACCGCAGCTTGAAGTCCGCGCCGGTCACCACGTTCAGCCCCAGCTTCAGGCTGATCAACTCCGCGCGCTCGTCCCGGATCGCCCGGGCCACGAACGGGTCGAGCCGGGCATTGCCGGCCAATGAGAGATTGGTCAGCTCCACCCCGGCGTGGACCGACGCCAGCACCGGCCAGGTGTCGAAGGGAGAGTCGGCCTGCGGGTAGTGGCTGACCGAGCTGCCGTGGTGCACCCAGCGCCGACGGCCCGTCCGGCGCGGCGGTGCGACTTCGGCGTCCGCCCACAGACCGATCAGCTCGGTCCGCGCGCGCTGCGGCAGCCACACCTCAACGTCCTTCTCCCCACCGCTCAGCACGTCGAACCGCACCCGCGCGGGCCGGTCGGCCGCGAACTCGGCCCGCCCGGTCCGGACTCCATCGATCACCAGCTCCAGCACCCCGATGTCCGCGGCCAGCGCCTCGACCTCCAGCACCGTCGCGGCGGTCCGGAAGGCCATCCGCACCCCGGACGGCAAGGCCGCCATCCGGGCCACCGCCTCGTTCGGAAACTGTGCCCGCGTCCACCGCGGCAACCGCCAGGGCAGTACACCCGTCTCCGTACGCTGCAGATCCAGCGCGCCCCGGAACTCCACCGGGCCATCCAGCAGTGGCACTTGCCGCATCTCGACTGTCACGCACCCAAGGCTAGGTAACGAACCTGACTGCTGCGCCACGGTTGACGACGGATTCATGCGGTGACGAAGTCGCCCATCATCGCCATGTCCTCATGCTCCAGGTTGTGGCAGTGCAGCATGAACCTACCCGCGTAGTCGGTGAACCGGACGACGAGTTCCACAGCCTCGGCCGGCCGCAGATCGACGGTGTCCTTCCAACCCGCATCGAAGCGGCCGGGCGAAGCGCCGTTGCGGGAGAGCACCCGGAAGTGGTTCAGGTGCAGGTGGACGGGGTGGTGGAATGTCCCGCTCGCCGCGCGGCAGCGGGAGAGCGTCCTCCTCGTCGTCGTGCAGAAGCATCGACGCCGCCCCCGCCGCGGTTCTCCCGGGCCGCCACCTGCCGGCCGTGCGCCACTCTGACACGACGGCGCGGCCACCGGCATTCCGCCTCCCGCCCGGGCGCGGGCCGGGGGCACGAAGGCGCGTCGGACGGGCCGTCGATCTGCACGCCGGCCGCGCCCCGTTGGCTGCCGAGCGGCGACTACGCCTTCCGCCGGCAGTTCGACGACCCGACCAGAGCGCCGGTCTTCGCCTTCACCATCGAGACCGGGCACGAGGAGGAGTCCGGATTCCACCCCAACTACGGCAGCCCGCCCGGGCATTACGCCAAGATCGAACGGGAGGTCCACGCGGCTCTTACGGCCCTCTGCAACTTCGCGGCCTGAACGCCGAGTTGCGGATCCGGAGCTCGCACCAGGCGGACCGCCGACGCATCCGGTGTCCGACCTCCAGGACGGACTGAAGGACCCGAGCGTCGGTCGGCAGACACTCTCGTCCGTCTACCACCACTTCGGAGACCGCGACCAGGTCGACGCCGAGCTGCTGCGGCGTCACCTGGCCGCACTGCGCGAGCGGATCGCCGCCCGACCGAACGGGCACGAGCTGCGGACCGTACGCGACACCGTCGACGCCGTCATCGACCCGCTGCTCGCCCACGGCCGCCGGAACCCGGCCTTCGTCCAGCTGTGGCGGGAGCAGACCGCACCCCTGGTCGAGCTGGGGCGCGAGTTCGACGAGTCGCTCGCCGAGAAGACCCTGCGGGTGCTCGTCGACCGCGCACTGATCCGCCCCGGCCCTCCGCTCCTCGCCGTACAGCTCGCCTTCGAGGCCGGCGACCGGCTCTTCGACGTCGCCTTCGAGCGCTCCCGGCGCGGCGACGCAGCGACGGTGGACGAAGCCCGCCGCCTCGTCACCGCCCACCTGGAGACGTACGCGCCCCCGGCCCCCGGCGACCGACCTGACGGCCGAACGGGTCGGCTCGCCGCGACCGCGGGGATTGACAGCGCCTCAGCTCGGCCCTCAAAATCGAATTGATTCGAATTTAACTCCAGGTCTGCCGCTGCACCGGCCGTGACCTGCGTTCACGCGTGCCACCGGCACAGCCCTCATCCCCTGTCGGCTGGACACGCCCCCGACGTCAGCCGTCCGCAATGACCTTCGCCCAGCCCACGGCGACCGTCTCCTTCGCCTTCTCGGTCTGCGCATCCGTCGGGAACTCGGGCGTTCCCTCAACCGTCGGCAATCGTGCGAAGGCGGCCTCGTCAAGGGTGCCGTCCTTCCTCATGGCGTCGAGCAGCACCGGGCGGGCGTAGCCGTTGAGCCGGAGGTTCTGACCCTCGGTGCTGAAGAGGTACTCCTGCCACAGGCGGGCGGCCGCCGGGTGTGGGGCGTCCTTGTTGATCGCCAGCGCGTAGTACTGGGCGAAGCTGCCGTCGAAGGGGATCGAGACCTGCCAGTTGACGCCTTTGCCGCGGAGCTGGTCGGTGTAGTTGAGGTTGACGAAGTCCCAGTTGATGCTGATGGGCGTCTGGCCGCTCGCGACCGTGGCCGAGGTGGCATCGACCGGGTTGAGGTTGCCCGCCTGCTTGAGCTTGGCGAAGAAGTCGAGGCCGGGCTGGATGTTGTCGAACGATCCGCCGTTCGCCAGGGCCGCCGCGTAGACGCTGGCGAATCCGGTCTCGGAGCGGGTGGGGTCGCCCTCAAGGGCGACCTTGCCCTGGTAGGCGGGTTTCAGCAGATCGGCGAAGGTCTCGGGACAGACCTCGACGCGGTTCGCGTCGCAGCCGATGGAGATGTAGCCCCCGTAGTTGTTGGACCAACGGCCCTGCGGGTCCTTCTGGTTGCTCGGGATCGAGCGGTACGCGGTGACCTTGTACGGCGCGAGCAGGTTCTGTCGGCCTGCCGCCCGGGCGAACGTGTCCCCTACGTCGATGACGTCGGGGGCGATCGGCTGTCTCCCGTCCTTCTTGATGGCGTCGATCTCGTCCTGGCTGTGGCCCAGAGGATCGTCGACCGTGACCGTGATCCCGTACTTCTTCTCGAAGCCGTCGATCAGGCCGCCGTAGTAGGCCCAGTCACGGGGGATCGCGATCGCTCTGAGCGTGCCCTCCTTCTTCGCCGCGGCGGTCAGTGCGTCCATGCCGCCCACGTCCTTCGCGGAGGTGGCCACCGACGGGTCTTTGGGTGTGGCGGGCGGTGTGTGGCCGCACGCGCCCAGGCCCATGGCCAGGAGGACCAGGCAGCCGGAGACGATCGCCGTTCGGGCACGAGATGCGGTCACGATGACTCCAGACGTCCTTCGGTGGTCACCGGCGGGATCTCGCCGGGACCTTCCACTGCCGGGGTGGCGCTCTCGTGGAGGTGCTGTTCGGCCCAGATGACTTTGCCGGTGGGGGTGTAGCGGGTGCCCCAGCGCTCGGAGAGCTGGGCGACCAGGAACAGCCCGCGCCCGCCCTCGTCGGTGCTGACCGCGTACCGCAGGTGCGGGGAGGTGCTGCTGCCGTCGGAGACCTCGCAGATGAGTGCGCGGTCACGGATCAGCCGGAGCCGGACCGGCCCGATGGCGTACCGGATGGCGTTGGTGACCAGCTCGCTGACGATCAGTTCGGTGGTGAAGGCCATTTCGTCCAGCCCCCACGCGGTGAGCCGTTCCGCGACGCCGGCCCGGACCCGGGCGACGGCGGCCGGGTCGGCCGGGACGTGCCAGACGGCGAACCGGTCGGCGGGCAGCGCCCTGGTCCGGGCGACCAGCAGGGCGATGTCGTCGGTCGGGTTGGCCGGCAGCAGGGCGTTCAGCACCGCCTCGCAGGTGTCGTCGGGGCTGCGGTCGCCCTGGCCGAGAGTGGTGCGCAGCAGTTCGAGGCCGACGTCGATGTCCCGGGAGCGGTCCTCGACCAGCCCGTCGGTGTAGAGGACCAGCCGGGTGCCCTCCCGCAGCTGCAGTTCGGCGTTCTCGAACGGCAGGCCGACCAGGCCGAGCGGCGGCCCGGCGGGCAACTCGGGGAACTCCACCGAGCCGTCCGGGTGGACCAGGGCCGGCAGCAGGTGCCCGGCCCGGGCCATGACGCAGCGCAGGGTGACCGGGTCGTAGATGGCGTAGAGGCAGGTCGCGCCGGTGATGGCGTCACCGTCCTTGGCCGCCCGGTCCTGGTCGATCTGGTTGACCAGGTCGTCCAGGTGGCCGAGCAGTTCGTCCGGGGGCAGGTCGAGGGAGGAGAAGTTGTGCACGGCGGTGCGCAGCTGACCCATGGTGGCGGCGGCGTGCAGGCCGTGGCCGACCACGTCGCCCACCACCAGGGCGACCCGGGCGCCGGGCAGCGGGATCACGTCGAACCAGTCGCCGCCCACGCCGGCCTCGGCGGGCAGGTAGCGGTAGGCGACGTCCAGGGCGCTCTGCTCGGGCAGTCCGCCGGGTAGCAGGCTGTGCTGGAGGGTGACGGCCATCCGGTGCTCGCGGGTGTAGCGGCGGGCGTTGTCGATGGAGACGGCGGCCCGGGCGACCAGCTCCTCGGCCAGCGAGAGGTCGTCCTCGTCGAAGGGTTCCGGTGAGGCCGCGCGCCAGAAGACGGCCACGCCGAGGACCTGGCCTCGGGCGCGCAGCGGCACGCTCAGCAGCGAGTGGATGCCGTGGTCGACCGCGCGCCGGGCCCGGTCCGGGGCGTCGTCGTGCCAGACGCCGGCGCTGGCCAGATCCGCCTCGATCACGGACTGGCCGTGCTGCAGGCTGCGGCCGAGCGGGGCGGTGGGAACGATCGGAATGGTCGCACCGACGGGCTGGAACGGCGTGTCCGGGTGGACGCCGCTCAGCCCGGCGCGCTGCAGTCGGAGGATCCGGGTACCGGTGGGCTCGTCGCCGTGCAGGACGGGCTCCACGAGGTCGACGGTGGCGTAGTCGGCGAAGCTCGGGACGGCCGCCTCCGCGAGTTCCTGGGCGATGCGCACCACGTCGAGTGTGGTGCTGATCGTGGCGCCGGCCTCGTGCAGCACCCTGAGGCGCTCACGGGCCGTCTCGGCCTTGCCGGACAGGGCGCGTAGCTCGGTGGAGTCGCGCAGGGTCGCGACCCGCCCGGGCGGTCCCCCGTTGCGGTCGGTGGCCCGGATGTTCACCGAGAGTAGGCGGTCGCCGGACCCGACCACGGCGTCGGTGACCACTCGCCCCGAGGCCAGCAGCTCGGCGACCAGGTGGCCCAGGCCCAGCTCGGTGATCGGACGGCCTTCGCAGTCGGCGGGCAGGCCGAGCAACCGGGAGGCCTCGTCGTTGGCCAGCAGCAGGCGGCCGTCCTCGCCGAGGATCAGCACGCCCTCCCGGACGGCGTGCAGCACGGCGTCGCGGTGCTCGTACATCCTGGTCATCTCGGCCGGGCCCAGGCCATGGGTCTGCCGCTGCAGCCGGCGGCTCACCAGGCTCGCCCCGCCCGCGCCGATGGCGAGAGCCACCGCGGCACCGCCGAACAGGACCGGCAGCTGCTGGTTCACCCTGTGCTGCACGTTCCCGACCGTGACCGGGACGGAGACGATGGCGACGACGGAGCCGTCGGCGGCCTTGACGGGTACCGCCGAGATCACGGAGAGACCCAGCGTTCCGTGGAAGGTGCTGGTGAAGGGCTTGCCGGTCGCCGCCTGCGCGTAGGGACCGATGACGTGCTTCCCGATCTGGTTCGGGTCGCTGTGGGTGAGCGTGATCCCGTCCACCCGGTAGACGATGATGGCGTCCACGCCGGCGGCCTTCCGGGCCGCCTCGGCGTACGGCTGCAGGACTGCGCTCGGGTCGGGTCCGCTCAGTGCCGTCAGGATCCCCGGAGAGTTCGCGAACGCCTGCGCCGCGGCGAGTGTCCGGCTCTGGGCATTCGCCGTGGCGTCGCGCCGAGCCCCGACCACGAGCACCCCCAGCGCGGCGACGGCGATCAGCAGCATCACCGCCAGTTGCAGGAGGAACACCGGGCCGGCGAGGCTGCGCAGGCTCAGCAGGCCCTTGAACAGCCGCCTCAGCCTTCCCGCATACGGCCGGCCGTGTTCTTGGCGTCCTTGCCCCCTGCGCCTCGGACGAGGAAGCCGCCCGGGCACATCAGGACTTCTCTGCACGTCGACCAAGCCAGGCCCAGCCTCGCTCCAGAACAACAGGGACAAATCCCATTGTTGACGCCAAACGGACCGATCTCGACCGCCAGCCTGCGTTCCAAGCGGATCAGCGGCGGGTCGGCGCGGGTGAGGGGGCGGGTCGGCGCGGGTGAGAGAACGAATCGGTGCAGGTGAGAGGCGGAGTGCCGACCCACGGGGCGCCCCATGGCGCGGGCCGGGGACTTCGAGATCACCGTCGCTCCGGCCCGCGCCGTGCGACGGCTCGCGGCGAGGCCCCGGACGCCCGGGGATTCGTCTTCCTTCCCGGAGGACGGGGGATGGCGAGAAGCGGGTTGCGCGTGGACCACGGGCGAACGGCGATAAAATTAGCCAAACCGATCAAACTACCCAAACCGGTGGCCAGGCTTCCGGGCCCAGGCCGCCGCTCGACCTGTGTGACGCCGGGGAGCGGCGCGGTGGCGAGGTCTCCTGAGGAACGCGGTGAGAAACGCGGAGTCCCGCACAGCGCTGGTGCGCGGGCCAGGTTGCTGCCCGCGCTGCCCGCCCTGCTGTTGTTCATCGGCCTGCTCATCGGCCTCTTCACGCCCCGCGCCGTCAGGCCGGACGCCTTCCTCGCCACGGCCATGGTCGCTGGCGCCGCGCTGCTGCCCCTGTGGGGAACCGTGCTCACCGCCGTGGGCGCATGCGCCATCTTCGTCGGCCTCATGGTGGACTTCGATGCGCTGCGAGATGCGACCGCCTACTCCGAGCTGGCCACCCTCGCGGTGATCGCGGCATTCGCCGTCTTCCTCAACCGCCTGCTGGGCCGACGCGCCCATCAGCTGACTCAGGTCCGCTCGGTGGCTGAGGCGGCCCAGCTGGCGGTGCTGCATCCGGTACCGCGCCACCTCGGGCACGTCACACTCGAGAGCCTCTACCTGGCCGCCGCGGCGGAGGCCCGGATCGGCGGCGACCTGTACGAGGCGATACGCACCCCGCACGGCGTACGGCTGCTCATCGGCGACGTACGCGGAAAGGGCCTGCTCGCGGTGCAGACGGCCGCGGCACTACTCAGCGCCTTCCGCGAGGCCGCCCACGACGCGCCCGACCTGCCCGACCTCGCGCACCGCCTGGAGACGAGCATGAGCCGCCGCGCCTCCCAATACCCGGGAGTCCCGGGTTCGGAGATCGCCGAACGTTTCATCACCGCACTCCTCGCCGAGATCCCGGACGACGAACCGGTCGTCCGGACCGTCACCTGCGGCCACCCGCCCCCACTGCTGCTGCACTGCGGCGGGGTCCGGACGCTACGGCCCGCCGCTCCCTCGCCGCCACTCAACCTGGGCATGCTGGTGAGCGACGGCTACCACGTCGACCTCGCACCCTTCCACCCCGGAGACCAGCTCCTGCTGTACACCGACGGGGTCACCGAGACCCGCGACCGCTCCGGCGCCTTCTACCCCCTCGCCGAACGCATCCGCTCGTGGAGCGGCGAGGCGCCCCACCAGCTCCTCGACCACCTCCATCGCGACCTGATCGCCTACAGCGGAGGCGAGCTCGACGACGACATCGCCGCCCTCGTCGCCCGGCGGCGCCCAGGCCGCTGGCCCTGAGACGGGGCTCTGACCTGCGCAGGTTCCAGGCACCGGAACCCGTTCGAGGTGCCGTCGGTTCCGAGCCGGAGGCGACAGCCGCGTTCTGCGCCCTAGGGCCTGTCCGGCGGATGATCCGCCGGACAGGCCCACCCGGACATCCCTCCAGGTACGGCCAGCGGTGCACGGCGCCGTGCACCTCGTCGAATCGCTCCTGGCAGGCGAGGCTCTCCTCCTGCGGGAGCCTCGTCAGCCGGCCCTTCGATCACCTGGCCATCCGTCTCAGCGGCCGGACACGGCGAAGCGAAGGGCCAAGGCCGGGCACTGGTTGACCGCCCGTTTGGCGGACAGCGTCAGCCAGACCGGCACGGGGCCCTCACTGACCACCGGGAAACCGTGCCGGTCGAGCGTGAACAGCTCCGGGGCGATGTCCGCGCACAGTCCGTGCCCGTCGCACAGGGCCCAGTCCACCGTCAGGTTCACCCGGCCGACCTCGCCGATGTCCCGGTCCGGGCTCCAGGGCACGGTCGGCAGCAGTGCGCGCACCCGCCGTCCGCAGCCGGCGCCCTCGGTGTGCGCGCGGACGTCCTCGGGGAAGGCGCTGAGCGCGGACCGGACGAACCCGGCGGATCCGTCGGGGTGGGCGCAGGCGCCCTGTCCCACCACTGCGGCGGCGAGCCGGCGGACCTCCTCCACCGCGCGGGCACCGCCGCCGGCGACCATCGCGCCGAAGGCCCGTGCCAACTCCGGCAGTCCGCGTCGGCAGGGACCGCACTGGCCCGCCGACTCCGCGGCCAGCCACTGGACGATCCGGTACGCCTCGCCCAGCGGGCAGGCGTCCTCGGGCAGCGGGATGACGATCCCGGCACCGAACGTTCCGCCGGACTGCCGCATGCCGGCCCGGGAGCAGGGAGCGGTCACCGCCGACTGCGTGTCCAGGAACATGCCGTGGTAGCCGCCGACCAGCACTCCTTGCCCCGGTCCGGTCCCGCAGGCGTCCAACACCGCACCGAGCGGGGTACCGGCGGGGGCCTCCACCACCACGGGCCGCCGAGCCCCCGGCCGGTTGACCGTGAGCAGCACCGTTCCGGGCTCGGCGTCGGGGCCGACGGCGCAGTACGCCTCCGCTCCGAGTCGGGCGGCGACGGCCAGTTGGGCGTACGTCTCGGCGTTGGAGAGCAGCGTCGGCAGCCCGTCGACGCCGCCGAGTCCGCCGTCGGAGGAGCGGACCTTGCGGCTCGGCGGCAGGGCGACCAGGCCGTTGACGCCGCGGATCAGCGCACCGGACTCGCCGGAGACGAAGCGGGCCGGCTGCTGCACGACCCGGATCGGCAGCCGGGAGCGGCGTTCCGCGACCGCCGCGGGCATCGAGGTGACGCCCGGGCTGCCCTCGTCCACGCCGACGGCGATGCCGTCGGCGCGCAGCGCCTCGCCGACCAGCAGCGCCCCGTCCAGGACGAGGTGCGGGGCACGGGCGAGCAGCATCCGGTCCTTGGCGCTGCCCGGCTCGCCCTCGGTGGCGTTGACCACGACGGTTGCGGGCAGACGTCGGCGCCGGGCGGAGTCGATCACCGCTTTGAGCTTTCGGGCGAAGGGGAAGGCGGCGCCGCCCTTTCCGGCCAGCGCGATCCGCTGGGCGAGGTCGACCAGCTCCGGCGCGCCGTACCGGGGCAGTGGCCCGTGGACGGCGAGATGAGCCTCGTAGCCCATCCGGATGTACTGGTCGAGCCCGGCGGTGAGCCGGGGCGGTCCCATTCGGATGACCTCCGGGACGTCCACGGTGCCGGCCGTCATCGGTTCGGCCAGGAGTCGACGACGTACCCGGAGGGTTGCGTCCGCGTGGGCTGGTACCAGTAGCCGGGGCTGGACCATGGCCCTTCCGCAGGAGGGAACTGCGGGCCGATGTCGGGGGCCTGCGGGTACCCGGGCTGGCCGGCGTACGCCTGGGGCGGGTACTCCTGGGCATACGGCTGCTGGGGGTACTCGGCCTGCTGTCGCTGCTGCTGGAACGACGTCTGCTCCACGAGGTACTGCTGACCCCCTCCGTAGAACATCGCGTTGAGTTCGCCGGTGTCCCAGGCATCCATCGTGAACTGGGCCTGCTGTTGCAGCTGTTGTTGCTGCTGCTGTTGCTGTTGCTGTTGTTGCTGGAACGCCGCCTGCTCGGCCAGGTACTGCTGACGGCCGGCGTCGAGCAGGGCGTTCAGCTCGCCGGTGTCCCAGTGCATGGCAGCCGGGTCCATGGGCACCGGGGCGGGCATGGCGGCAGCGGCTGGGTCCATGGGCACCGGGGCGGACATGGCGGCAGGCGAGGCGGGTTCCGGCGTCGCTGCCGGCCGGACGTCCGGAAGCTCCACGTCCAGGGCCAGCAGTGCGGAGGACTCGCCGAAGACGGGCAACTGGTCGCCGATTGTCGGGTGGTTCGCCTCCTCGCCAGGGCCGATCAGGTCCACGGCGATCAGGCGGCGGTTGGCGTTGACGCCGGTGGTATTGCGTCCGGCTCCGTGCAGGAACTTGATGAGCAGGACGAGCGCCACTGCGGCCATGTTGACGCCGTACGACCACACGACCCAGCCCCTGGCCGGTCGCCCGGCCTCCAGCCCGTGCGCCAGGGCGAGCGGCCACGAGACATAGGCGACCCAGTGCAGCGGTCGCCACAGCCGGGTGAGACGGGGGTTGTCGGCGAAGCGGCCGCGGAGCGCACCGGTCGCCGCGGCCAGGACCAGGAGTTCCGCGGCGACGGTGCCGACGCCGACCACGAAGCTGGTACCGGAAGCGAACGGCACCACCGCCGCCGCGGGAGCGGCATGCCCCTCGACGACCTTGTTGGCGATGTGGATCACCAGTGTCACCACAGCCGCCACGGAGAGGGCGCGGTGCAGAGCCTGGACCGCGACCCGGTGACGTGGCGTCAGCAAGCGTCGTTCGGCGGCCAGGAGTCCGAGTGTGACGCTGCCGCTGAGCGCCATCAGCGTCAGCACGCCGAAGAAGAAGTCGACGAACCGGTGCACCGCCTCCGTGCCGCTGCGGTTGTGCGCCGTCGCGGGGAGCTGGAGAGCCTGCAACACCGTGGCGACCACGGCGAGCACCACCACGACGGCGGCGACCAGGACCGGGACCGGGGGCCTCGGCAGCTCCGGTGCCGTGCCAGCGGCGGCCGCGCGAAGCCGCACCACGGTGTCCCGCGGGGACTTGCGACGTGGCCTTGTCGAATTCCTCAAGCTCTGTCCTTGTCCGATAGTGATGGTGGCCCGGCGGTCGGCGCGGACCCGGTGCACATGGGCGAGGGTTCCCCGGCGACAGACGACATCAGCCGTGTGGCGCCGGGGAGAGCGGTGGGAGACCCACCGCCTGTGTGCCGGCGCGCCTCCGCGCCCGGCGGGTGGCGCTCTACCAGTGGCCGCCGTAGACCGGGGCGGGGGCACTGCCTGCCGCGCTCGGCATGCCGGTGGGCGGGTAGGCCGGGCCGGACATCGGCATGGCGGTCGGCATGCCGCTCGAACCGGCGGGCGGCCGCCCAGAGGGCATTGCGGCCGGCCCGGTGGCGGGCTTTCCACCCGACTTCAGCGTCGGCGTTCCGACCGGCGTGGTGGCGGGCGCCCCGGTCGGCGTGCCCATGGCCCCGGACATCGGCGTGCCGGACGGCGTGTTCTCCGGCATTTCGCTCGGCACTCCGGTCGTCCTGGCATCCGACGGCGCCGTCACGGCGGAGGGCGCGGCCGTCGGGGCGGTGGGCACGCACGCCACGGCGAACAGCGAGGTCCCGACGGCGAGGAGACCGTACGACATCCGCCTGCGGACGGGTACTCGGCCGCCTCCGCCGCGGAGGCGGAGAGAAGTGGTCCGGGATGAGAGTTCCATGTTGCGGTCCCTCCGGGGTGAGCGATTCCGATGAGTGCTGTGAGTGCGGTACGGGCCGGAGCCGGACGAACCGGACCATGAGGGCGGTACCTGTCCGGCCTCGGCGGTCACCCTGCGGCGACCAGCGGATGAGCGTTCTTGTCGCTGATCTGTGCCGACGCGGTTGCCTGCTGTGCCGGGGACTGGCCGGACGCAACGGCTGCGGACCGGCTCGACGGACCGCTCTCCACCAACGCGGGTCCGGCCTGCTTGCCCGCCGCGACCGGTGCCTGGCCAGGGGGGTCGACGGCTGCCGCGCCGGACAGCGGCACCACCGTCGTCGCCGGCGTGATGCCGGCGAGGGTGCCGACGGTGCCGTGAGCCGGAGCCACCGGGCGGGTACGGAAGGCCAGCTGGTGGCTCACCGCTTCGTCGAGAGTGATCGGCCGCTTCAGCTCACTGGCCAACTCGGACGCGAGAAGCCCGAGTTCGGCGACGCGTTGCCAGTCGAGACGGACCACGAGACGCAGCTCGGCGCCTCCTTCAGGGGCGGCTGTGACAGCCGGGATGGCCATGTCGTTCACGGGCGATCCTTACGGTGGGATTGTGGCGGGGGGATGCGCGTCGGCGGATGGCCGTGGCCACCGGCCCGGCGTGTGTCGGCGTGGGCCCGTGGCCCGGCCGCCCGGCAGGCGGCGTGGCGGCGCAGACGGGTGGGGTGGGCCCGGTGCCGTGCTGCCCGTACCGGGCTCGGTGAGAGAGACCGTACGGCCTGTCGGCCCGTCGAAAACACCGTCAGCGCAGAACTTTCGACTTCCCTAAGGGAGCGCTCACTCCGGGCTCAATCGGTACCGCCGGGCCCCCGCTCAGCACCGCTTCGACGACGCTGAGCGGGAGGCCACCGGGAGCCACCGGGCCGCCGGGCGAGCGGAACCTCGTGCGTTCGTCAGCGGCGTTCGTCAGCGGCCTTCGCCGTACGCGGCTTCAAGGTCGGGCGGGGCTGTCCCGTTCGGGCCGTCCCGATCAGCGGTGGGCGGCGAGCAGTCGGTCGGCCAGCTGGTCGGACACCGGGGTGCCCAAGCCGGTGACCTGGTCGTAGCCGGTCCTGGCACGGAAGTCCTGGTTCCCGCCGGTGGTCACGTCGTGGAACGCCGACTGGCCGGCGCCGGAGTTGGCCAGCGCGTAGAGTTTCGGGTTCACCTCTCCCAGCGCTGCCCGGCCTGCTGCCTTGGCCTTCTGGTCGTACAGCGCGGTGAAGCCGGCCCATAGCGGAGCGGCCGCCGAGGTGCCGCCGATGATCTGCCAGCTGGGGCCGGCCTGACCCTGGGTGAAGATCGCGAAGCCGGTCGCCGGGTCGGCGTTGGAGGAGACGTCCGGTACGGTGCGCCTGGCGGCGTTGACACCGGTGCCGTTCTGCCAGGCCGGCTTGGCGAAGACCTTGGAGGTGCCGCCGCCTGAGGTCTTCCAGGCGGTCTCCGCGGAGTAGGTATTGCCGTTCAGCCTCAGGTTGGTGCCGCCGACGCCGGTGTTGTCCGGGCTGGAGGCCGGGAAGTCGACCGCGGCCACGCCGGGGCCGCTGGCGGAGCGGGTGCAGTCGCGCGAGCCGTCGTCGCCGGAGGCCGAGAAGATCGAGATGCCCTGGGCGGCGGCCTGCTTGAAGGAGTTGTTGACCGCGGTCATGATCGAGACGGTGGTGTCCGGCTCGCAGGAGCCCCAGGAGATCGAGATGACCGAGGCCTTGTTGTCCGCGACGATCCTGGCTGCCATGTCGACCTCGCCCTGGTCGCTGTTGGGTGCCTCGTAGACCAGTTGCTGGGCGCCGGGGGCGACGCCGCGCACGATCTCACTGTCCAGCTCGACCTCGCCCTGGCCCTCGCCGGGGTGGGCGTCGTAGTTGGCACCGTCCACCGGGACGGTTCGCACGGCCGGGCCGGACAGTCCGAACCTGCGGTCGTAGGCGGTCAGGTCGGAGGAGCGGTAGCCGTCGAACTCCCAGAGGGCGACCGTGGTGCCGGCTCCGTTCGTGCCGAGTTTGTCCAGGTTGTAGGCGCCGTCGTACTGGGCCGGGCCGTATCCGCCCGGCGTGGCGGCCGGGGTCGAGGCGTCCGGTGCGGCTATGCGGGTAGTGCGGCTGGTGTGGTCATCGAGGCCGACGACCCCCGCGACAACGTCGGCCAGGTCGGACGGCACCGACGCGGGGGTGTCGTTGGCGTGGAAGCTTCGGTGCTGCTCGCCGTCGAGGTACATGCTCTCGTGGGTCCCGAAGGCCGCGGCGATCCGGTCGGCCGTGCCGCCGATGTTGACCACCTGCCGGTTGGCACTCACCCCGGTCACGGTCAGGCCCTGGGAGGTGAGGAAACGGGTGACCCTGTCCACGTCGCCCTGGGTCGGGCCGAATTCGGCCGCGAACTGGTCGGGCGTCAGGTACTTCCCGTACAGCGGGTCACCCGGGGTGGAGACCGCGGTGAGGAACCGGTCGAGGGCGGCGGCGTTGCGCAGCTTGAGGTTGACGGAGACCGTCAACGGCTGGCCGGCAGCGACGGTGTCCTGCCGCTGGGAATGGGACACGGCCGGGGACATGGTGTCCGGCAGTGCCGTTCGGGCGGCCGCAGCCTGCGGCGTCAGCGAGGCATTGGCACTCAACGAGACGGCGGCCAGTGACACCACGGCCAGAGCAGCGGACAGGACGAACGATCGAGACTGCACAGGCTCCTCCGGAGAATGGGAACGTTCCGGGTTCGGGAACATGCGAACGAGCATTGCTGATAACCAGTTAGAGAAGACTTAGCGCAGCTTTATCGGCAAGTGATGTGAATTCGCCTTCGCCGCAGACGGATGGACTGCGAGCGGGTCAGTGAATTCAAATGATGGAACAGCCACCGGCTTTACCGCGCAGACAGTCGCTAAGCTCTGGCCGATGAGTACTCAAGCCTTTCGCGGTTCGCGGCGGCGGGTGCGCCACCGGACCGCTCGGGTGCGCCAACGTGCCGCTCGGGGGCGGGCCGAGCGGCGCAGGGTCGCCCGGCGCGCGGTGCGCCGGAAGAGACGTGCCCGCCTGTTCGAGCTGCCACTGATCACACTGGTGGCACTGGTGCTGGCCCTGTTACTGAAGACCTTCCTGACGCAGATGTTCGTGATTCCGTCAGGTTCGATGCAGAACACGCTCGACATCGGCGACCGGGTCGTGGTCGACAAGCTCAGCCCCTGGTTCGGCGACCAGCCGCACCGCGGTGACGTGGTGGTGTTCCAGGACCCCGGCGGCTGGCTGGACACAGATCGACAGAACGCCTCGGACGGCCCGGTGTTGCGCACGGTGAAGACGGCGTTCTCCTTCGTCGGCCTGTTCCCCTCGGACGACAAGCGGAACCTGATCAAGCGGGTGATCGGGGTCGGCGGCGACACCGTGGCCTGCTGCGACGATCACGGCAGGATCACCGTCAACGGCGTGGCGGTGAACGAGCCCTATCTGGCACCGGGCAATGCGCCTTCTCAACAGACCTTCGACGTCACCGTGCCCGCGGGACGGCTCTGGGTGCTGGGTGATCACCGCGAGGTGTCCGCCGACTCCCGTTTCCACATGGGGAGTCCGGGCCGAGGGACCATTCCGCTGACGAGTGTGGTGGGTCGGGCGGTCGCGATCGTCTGGCCGGTCTCGCGGATCGGAGGCCTGGACGCACCCGCTTCGCTCTCCTCGCTGCCGGCCGCGGCCGCAGGCCGGGGGCACGCTCGACCGTCTCCCGATCCCGACCACCTCCCGGTGCAGTCCCCGTCCACACCGGGCGCGTTGGGCGCGCTCGTGCTCCCGGTCAGGTGGTGGCAGGGGAGACGGAGGCATCGGCAGCGGTCCGTCAGATGAGCTGCTCCTTAGGCGACTTTTAGGGGATCTCGCTGCCGGCGCCATCGATCCCTTCCGCCTCATACGATCGAACACGCCGCTGTTCGAAGCAGGTTGAGACCCGTTCCCCGCCTGCGACCCCCGAAGCGGACTTCCGCGTGGACCCGAGTACCGGTCCGCGTGCGGCTATTCCCCAGCCTCTCATTGCGCCGTCACGGCACCCTTGCCGGAGGACCCACATGACCTCACGATCAGCTCATCACCGCTCCGCCGGCCAAAGCCGCCGGGTGACCAGGCCCGCCCTCGGCCTCGCCGCCCTACTCAGCGCGGGCGCCGCCGTCCTGGGCGTGTCCTTCGCCGCCACCACGCCGGCCGCGCCGCACGCCGACGCGGCGGCCCAGCCCAACCCGAACTGCACCATCAAGGTTCCGGCCAATCCGCTCACCGCCCAAGGCCTCGCCACGCCCTACACGTTGGAGGCGACCGCTCCGGCACAGGGAGCCTGCCACGAGTCCAACGGCAACCAGTCGGCGTTCGTCCAGGCCACCGTCCTCGATCCGGCCACCGGCGCGATATCCGTCTACAGTCCCCTGGTCATCGACAAGGGATCCGCCCCCGCCGTCGCGCCCGTCGTCCCGACGCTACCGGCCAACGCCGTGGTGGGGATCTGGTTCGGTTACAACGGCAACGTCCTGACCCTGGCCGGCCAGTCCGCCGCCGGGAAGTGCGTGGGCGGCGCCCCGGGCGGGCAGCCCTTCGGCCAGTTCGCCTACTGCAACGCGCCGGCCTTCTTCACCGCCGCCAACTCCGCGGAAGCGGCGGGCAAGCTCGCGGTGCCGCCCCTGGGCACGGCCCGCGACGGCAAACCCTGCCCGACCACCCGTGACTTCGGCGTGGTCGACCAGGACCAGAGCGACAACGTCACCACCGAGTACCTGTCCACCACCCAGGGCACGACCGCCCAGAAGACCGCGAAGAATCTCGCCACCATGGGCGGCGGGGCGGCGCGACCCACCGCACTGCTCAACGGCAGCGACAACCTCCTGCTCGACAACTTCCTGGACCCCGCCCTGGGTTGCACCCCGTGGACGGCCCCCGATCTCGCCGACCCGGGCAGCAAGGTCACCTCGCTCGCACTCAACGAACTCCAGGCCGCCAAGTTCCAGGCGGCGCCCGTCGCGCTCGTCCCGCTCAGCGACCCGATGGTCAACGAGAACAACCAGCAGAACCGGAACAAGACCAACCTCTACCGCGCGGGCGTGAACCAGCCCGCACTCGGCGCCACGGCCAACGGCGATCCGACGGCCTACTGCACCAGCCTCACCACACTCGGCGCCCAGCGCATCAACCTCGACAAACAGTTCACCGCCGCCGTCCCCTCGCCTCAGGACGGCCAGAACCTCTTCGACTTCCTCACCCAGCGCCTCGCCGCGTCCCTCACCGGCCTCGGCTGCCAGCAGCCGACGCCGACCGCGACACCGACCGCCACCGGTGCTTCCCCGTCGAGCAGGACCACGGCGACCGCGACACCGACCGCCACCGGTGCTTCCCCGTCGAGCAGGACCACGGCGACCGCGACACCGACCGCCACCGGTGCTTCCCCATCGAGCAGGACCACCCCGACCACCAAGCCCACCGACACCCCGACCGGCAAGCCGACCCCCACCCGGGCCTCCGCCACCTGTTCCCCGGCGCAGTTGCTCGGCAATCCCGGTTTCGAGACCGGCGCGGCCGCGCCCTGGACGGCCACCGACTACGTGATCTACGACTCCACGGGAATGCAGCCCCGCTCGGGCAACTGGGACGCGTGGCTCGGCGGTTACCCCTACGCCGCCACCGACACCCTGTCCCAGCAGGTGACCGTCCCGGCCGGCTGCAAGGCCAGCCTCAGCTTCTGGCTGCACGTCGCCAGCTGCAACCCGTCCACCGGCGCCGACACCCTGACCGTCAAGGCCAACTCGACCACCCTGGCCACCTACACCAACCGGGACGCGTCCGACGGCTACGTGCACAAGACCCTCGACCTCTCGGCCTTCGCAGGTCAGAAGGTGACGATCACCTTCACCGGAGTCGAGGCCACGGGCGCCGAGCAGACCAGCTTCGTGATCGACGACACCGTGCTCAACGTCTCCTGACCACGTCGGCGAGCGATCAGGGCGAACGGGCCCGCGGACGCACGCACCGGAGCACCTGCCGACCGCCGTGTCGCCCACCCCCGTCCGAACACCGCTCCCATCCGAACACCGCCCCGGCGGGCGCGGCATACAGCCGCGCCCGCCGGAACCGTCCACGACCGGTGCCAACCGATGCCGCCGCCGATGGTGTGCCGGCAGTTCCCGAGGGCGGGCCATCGTACTCCGGCACCCGCGGCCGCTCAGCCGAGACCGCTCGCTGCACCTCCGCTAAGGAAGCCCTAAGCCTCCGCTAAACTTCCCCGAATCCCGTCCGCATTACCTCGCTGACCAGCGGAAATACATGACGGGCAGGGCCGTGGCCGACCGGATGGCCCGGTGCGCCCGCATCTGCCCGCCCACCGGTTCGAAGACACTGTCAGCCGGATCGGCCCGTCGGCTACGGTGTGCGCCATGACGTCCGTTCTCGTCGTGGAAGACGACCCGGCCATCCGTGCCTCGCTGATAGAACTGCTGGCCGGCCACCAGATGGTGGTGCGCAGTTCGCCCGACGGGTTCGGCGCACTGCGCGAGGTCGCCCAGTGGCAGCCGGACGCGGTGGTGCTGGACCTCGGCCTGCCGGACCTCGACGGCGCCGACGCATTGAAGATGATCCGCGGACTCTCCCAGGTCCCCGTCCTGGTGGCAACCGCGCGGGACGACGACGCCGAGATCATCAAACTGCTCAACGCGGGTGCGGACGACTATCTGGTCAAGCCTTTCTCCGGCGGGCAGTTGCTCGCCCGACTGACCGCCGTCCTGCGTCGCTGCGCCGGTCCGGCCCGCACGCTCGCCGCTGGGGGCGGGGCCCCCGGAATGCACCACGAACCTTTGGTGCTGGGCGAGTTGCGGATCGACCCGCTCGCCCGGACGGTCCATCTCGCCGGCCGGGAGATCGGCCTGACCCGACGCGAGTTCGACCTGCTGTCGTTCCTGGCACTGAACGCCGACCGGGTGGTCTCCAAACGACAGCTGCTCGCCGAGGTGTGGCGGCAGACGTACGTGGATGAGCAGACCGTGGACGTGCACCTGTCCTGCCTGCGCCGGAAGTTGGGCGAGCGCGCCGCCCGGCCGCGCTTCCTGCACACCGTCCGGGGCGTCGGGGTGAAACTGGTGTCGCCCCGGTGAGATCCGCCCTCGCCACGGTCGCCCTCGCCGTGACGGTCATGGTCACCGTGTCGTTCCTCGTCCCGCTGGCCCTGCTCCTGCGCACCCACGTCCAGACCCAGGCGATGCTCGCCGCCGAGCAGCGCGTGGCCACCACGATGCCGCTGCTGACGCTGGTCCCGGACCAGGCCGATCTCGCCGTGGCGGTGGCCCGGGCGAACACGACGGGCCGGCTCTGCATCCATCTGCCCGACGGCAGCCGGCTGGGCACCACCCATTCCGGCACGCAGTTGCTGAACCGGGCTGTGCAGGGCAGGACCGCTCTGATCGGCGACGTTCCCGGGGGCCGGGACTACCTCCAACCCGTACTGCTCGGGCACGACCAGATCGCCGTGGTCGAGGAGTTCGTGCCGGATTCGGAGCTGAACCGCGGACTGGCCCGGGCCTGGACCATCATGGCCGTGCTCGCCACGAGCCTGGTCGTCGGATCGGTACTGGTCGCCGACCGCCTCGGCGCCCGCGTGGTACGCGCCTCCCGCAAGCTGTCCCACGCCGCAGCAGCCCTTGGCGCGGGCGACCTCGACATCCGCGTCGAACCCACCGGCCCGCCCGACCTCAGGGCGGTCGGCGACGCCTTCAACACCATGGCCGACCGGGTCAGGCAGCTGCTGGCGACGGAGCGGGAGCTGGTGGCCGACCTGTCGCACCGACTGCGCACCCCGATGACCGCACTGCGCCTCGCAGCCGAACGGATCGGCCCCACACCGGCCGCGCCCCAGCTGGCGAAGGCGGTCGAGCAACTCGAGGACGAACTGGATGCGATCATCGTCGCCGCCCGCACGCCCCTGTCCACCAGGTCCACCCGGGCCGAGTCCGGCGTCGCGCCACGCGGCACGGGCACCGGACTGCCCGGCCCGGCCTCGGGTGAGTCATGCCAGGTTTCCGAGGTCGCCGCCCACCGCGTCGGCTTCTGGGCTGTCCTCGCCGAGCAACAGGGCCGGGGCTGCACCTTCGAGGCGACGGACGAGCCGACGCCCGTTCAGCTGCCGGGCGATCACGTCGCGGCCGTGGTCGATGCCCTGGTGGGAAACGTGTTCCGGCACACCCCGGATGGCACCCGCTTCGCCGTGAGCGTACGGCGGACAGCCCAGAGCGTCGTCCTGGTGGTCGAGGACGACGGACCCGGCATCGCGGACCCGGCCGTCGCGCTCTCCCGAGGAGCCAGCGGCGCCGGATCGACCGGCCTCGGCCTGGACATCGCGCGCAGCGCGGCCGAGTCCACCCGCGGCCGCCTCCGCATCGGGCCCGGCCCGCTGGGCGGAGCACGGGTGGAGGTGGACCTCGCGCTGGCGGCCCAGGACCGGCGGCCCCTCAGCCGCCCCTGGCGCAACCGCCGGCGGGGAGCACAGAAGCCGCGCGGCCGACACGGCTGACGGACCGGGGCACAGCGAGGTTCGACTCCATTCCGCACGCAGCTCGAACAGAGCCCTGAAAGAACCCGTTGCTGACGGAACGTCTCACAGATAATTCGTGCACTGACACCTCATCACCTTTTGCTGACCGCTACCAGCTGGTAAATTCCCCCTCCCGCCAAGGTCGCCACCGGTGGACCTCGGCGGCGCCGGGTCCGGAGATCCCCTCGGGGAACGCCCGCCATTGAATCCACTGGTCACGGCGCCGCGCGGGGTGCCTCACCCACGGCATCCTCCGGCCGGCCCGCAGTGCCCGGCCCCGCACGCGCGCCGGGCCGAGCGGCGACTGTCCGACCACTTGCCTTCCCACCGGCATGCTCAGGAGTGAAGATGCCACATTCGGGGACCGCGACGATCCCGGAAGCCGACTCCGCACACCGGCTCCCGGGCAACCGCCGGCCGGACGAACCCAGCGCCACCCAGCCGACGAACCGCCACCAGCAGGCCGTGTCGGCGTACGCCAACACGTGCTGCGCCGACAGCCGCGCCGCGCAGGAGCTCGCGAACGAGGCGTGGCAGCGCACCGTGGACGCCTGCGGCCCCGGCGGCCACCCGGGCCCGAGCCGCCTGCACCTTCTGGCCGAGGTGACCAGGACTGCGGCCGAGTGGGCGGATACGGGACGCGGATCGGCTCTGAGCCCGGCCTTCACCGCCTGGCTCGCGGGCCTTCCCCGGCCTGGCGACGGAGACGCGTCGGCGCGTGCGGCGCTCACCGTCGCGGAAGCGGACTCGCTCATCCTGAGCGCGTTCGAGAGCCTGCCCGCGGCACGGCAGGAGGATCTGTGGCAGCGCCTCGATGACACGGCCGGGTCGCCGGCCCGTACGCCGCGGGCCGAGAGCCCTGCCGAGCGCCGCCTTCAGGACGCCTGTCTCCGGACGTACGCCTCCCGCGCGCCCCGGCGCTCCTGCCGACACCTGGCCGCACGACTCGTCGACCACGTCCGGCACGCCACCAGCGGCGAACCCACCGACCTCGACCGCCACCTCGCCAGGTGCGAGAGCTGCCGAAGTGCCCGGGCGGACCTGGACACCGTCCGAACCTGGCAGCGGCCCGCCCTGCTCAAGGCACTGGTGCTGTGGGACGCGGGATCACCGCCATCGGCCATGGCCCCCGCACCCGGGCAGGAGCCCCAGGACGCGGCGCCCAGCAATCCGCAATCCGACGATCCCGACCCCGGCGCCCACGACAGGAGCCGGCGTCTGCCCCGAGCGGCACGCACCGACGGCCGAACCGGCCGGCGCCTGCTCATGCCCCTCGCCGCGGCAGGCGCCGGTGCCCTGGCCGCACTCGCCATCGCCGGCCTGCTCCTCACCACAGTGGAGCGGACCGGAGAACACCCGCAGCCGGTCGACGCCCCGACCCTGCCCATTCCCGGCAGGCCGCTGCCGACCAACGGCTCCGACGACGCGCCCCCGGAAATCGGCCCGGCCGCGATGTCCTCCCTTCCGCCCACCGCCTCCGCTTCCGCCTCCTCCGCGACTCCCCCCGGCACCTCCCCATCGCCCACCCGATCGGTGACCGCCCCGCCCACCAACACCACCCCCTCACCCACGCAACCGGTCGCCGCGGGGCTTCCGCTCGTCAACCACGGCTCGGAGCTCTGCGTCGGCCTCGCGACCGCCGCACAGGCCGCCGCACAGACCGCCGGCCCGCTTCAGCTCCAGCCATGCAACGGCCAGGCCACCCAGCGCTGGCAGCGGCTACCGGCCGGACAGGACACCTACCAGCTGCGCAACGCCGGCACCGGGACATGTCTCGACGGCACCACCACGGGCGGAAACAGTGTCACCGTCACCCTCACGGCCTGCCGATCCGATACAGCCGAGCAACTCTGGCGATTCGCTCCGGACGCCCGGACAGCCGCATTCCGCCTCCTGTTCATTCCACCGGTCCCCTCCAGCGACTATCCCGCGCACCTCCTGGGCCCCCAAGACTGGACGAAGGCGAATCCACCGCACCCGGGATCACTTCTGACGCACCTGCCGAACTACTACAACTCCGACAGCTTCCTCTTCACCATGGGCTGACCAGGGACCCGGACACCGGCACCGCGCGCCGCGGCACGGTGTCCAACCGCGAACCGCAGCTGCGCGCCGCCTTCGACAAGCTCACCACCAGCGACGTCGTAGCCGGAGTCCATGACGACCGGCATCTCGTCGGCTGGGAGACCCACCGGCGGCGGCCGTTCTCCCGCACTTCCTTACCGGACATCTCGAAGCGTGGAGAACGGCCGCGTCGCTTGTCCCCGGTTCCCGGGGATCTCAGCAGGTCGAGTGACCGGCGAGGTTGAACAACAAGCTCAGAAGTGGTTGCCGAAGGCCGACGGGATCTGGCTGGGCATGGTGGTCGGCGTTCCGCTGGCTGTCTGACCGGGCGTGGCGATCGGCTTTCCGCCAGCCGTGGGGCCGGGCATGGCGGTCGGCGTTCCACCGGCTGTCGGGCTGGGGGCCGGCGCGAGGACCTGACGGCAGCCGAGGTCGGTGAAGGAGTCGGCCAACCGCTGGTTCAGGAAGTCGAACAGCGTGCGTCCGGGCTGCGGCGAGGCGGCCTTGCCGGTGAACTCCCTGTCCCTCAGAAGCCGTTGGGTGTCCACGGTGGCGAGGGCCTGACAGTAGGTGCGAAGATCGGCGGTGGTGGCGTGATCGGCCGGCGGCGGGTTGCCGTCAGCGGGGAACTGCCGGGTCCGGTCCTTGCCTCCCCCGGGCGGCGGGCCGGTGGGGCTTCCGGTGAGCGGGGCCAGGCCCACGGGGGATGCCTTGAAGTTGGCCACCTGGAGCTCGTTCAGGGCGAGCGAGGTGGCCCTCCTGCCAGGGTCTGCCAGGTCGGGAGCCGTCCACGGGGTGCAGCCGAGCGCCGGGTCGATGAAGTTCGTGAGCAGCAGGTTGTCGCTGCCGGTGGGCGGCGCGACGGCGCTGCGGGCCACGGTCGAGCCGGTCAGCCGGCCGGTGGTGGCGGCGGTCCGCTGTGCTGTCGCACCGCGTGCGGTGATCAGGTACTCGGTGGTCACGTTGCCGTCGTGGTCCTGCCCGACGATGCCCAGGTCGCGGGTGGTCGGGCAGGGGCGGCCGTCACGGGCCATGCCCAGCGGCGGCACGACGAGCCGACCGGAGCTCTGCGCGGACCACGCAGAACTGAAGAACTCGGCGGCATTGCAGGAGGCGAACTGGCCGAACGGCTGCATCGGCGATCGGCCTACGCACTTCCCGGCGGCGGCATGGCCGGCCAGGGTGAGGGTGTTGCCGTCGAAGCTGAACCAGATGCCGACGACAGCGTGTTCGGGCAGCTTGGGCAGAACCGGGGCGACGGCGGGCTCACTGCCCTTGTCGGTCACCAACGGGTTGTAGACGAAGACCGTTCCGGTGTCCGGGTCGAGCACGGTGGCCTGCACGAAGGCCGCCTGGTGCGAGTTGCTCTCGCGGCAAGGGCCCTTGGCGGGGTCGGTGGCTGTCAGGACATAGGGAGTGGCCAGCCCGCGGGCGGTGAGTGGTGCCTCGGGCACGGTGAGCGTGCAGTCCGGGTCGGAGGGGGCGGGCGGGGCAGCGACGGGGACGGTGTCGGCGAAGGAGACGCTCAGCAAGGACGCGCCGACCGCGAGCAGCCCACCGAGGGTCAGGCTGAGCGTGGCCACCCGGTCTCTGGTGACCCGGGACTGGTGTCTGTTCAGTGTTCTGCGCACATTGATCCTTTTGTCGTCGGACGTCGAAGGAGGTGGCGGTACGGACACGATCGACAGCGCATCGATCCGACTCCTGGACCGGGCCTGCCGATCGCGAAGGAGTGGGCGTCGACCCGACAGCCGGAACACGAGCGCGGTGGACCCGATCGTGCGGAGCGAGACGAGTTGTCGGTCGCGGTGGAGCGCCGGGCCAGCGCAGGGCATTGGCTGACGCCCGTCAGCGGTTCTGCCGGGAGTCGATGAGGTACATGGGAGGCTGGGGCCGGGTGGGCTGCGGCCACTGGACACCGGTGGTCCAGGTCAGGTCCGTGGATGGGTACTGCGCCTCGACGCCGGCCGGATACCCGGACCCGGGCTGGCCTGGGAAGGCCTGGAGTGGGTACGGCTGGGGGTACGCCTGCTGCTGTCGGAGGTCGAGCGCGGGGGCGATCGTCCAGGGGGCCCAGAACGTGGCGGGTATCTGGGGCATGGCCTGGTACTGCTGCTGGAGCGCCATCTGCTCGGCCTGCGCGCGATGCAGCGCCTGGACGACTACCCGGTGACGTGGTGTCAGGACCGTGCGATCGGCGGCGAGCAGGCCGAGGGTGACGCTGCCACTGAGGGCCATCAGGGTCAGTACGCCGAAGAAGAAGTCGACGAACCGGTGCACCGCCTCCGTGCCGCTGCGGTTGTGCGCCGTCGCCGGGAGCTGGAGCGCCTGCAGCACGGTCGCGACCACACCGAGGACCACCACCAGCCCGACGGCCAGGATCGGAACGGGCAACCGCGGCAGCTCCGAGGCCTCCCCGGCGACTGCGGCGCGAAGCCGCCCGAACGCCCCCGCCGCCGAACGACGGCTTGGTGAATTCGATTTCCTCAAGGTCTCTCCTCGTCGAGTGGCAGCCGCCTGATCTCATGGCAGACCGGTTCACGTACTTCCCGGCGACACCGGAGACCTGCGCGGATGAGCGGCCGCCTTGGGTGCACGAGTGAACTTCCGGGCACGTTGCGGCGGCGGGCCTACCAGTGGCTGCCGAAGACCGGAGTGGGGTCAGAACCCGTCATAGTCGGCGTACCGGTGGGCATACCGGTCGGCATCGGCGTCGACACACCGGAAGGCATTCCGGTGGGCCTGGGCATCGGCACACCGGACCTTCCGCCGGTGGGCATACCGGTCGGCATCGGCGCCGACACACCGGAAGGCATTCCGGTGGGCTTGGGCATCGGCACACCGGACCTTCCGCCGGTGGGCATACCGGTCGGCGTACCGGAGGTCATACCGGTCGGGGTTCCGGTCATGCTGACCGACGGCACCGGAGCGCCGGAAGAACCTGCCGCCGGAAGGGTCGGGACGCATGCGACGGCAAGCACCGACGTGCCCGCGGCCAGGAGGCCGTACAACACCGGCCTGCGGCCGGTCAGGGGGCGCAGGCCACTGCGGGGGCGGAGAGCGGGAGTTGGGGATGGACGTGCCATGCTGTGTTCCTCCAGGATGGGTGATCCGATGGGTGCGGTGCGGCAGGTGGCGGAGCCGGGTGCGCCGATTCAAGACCTGGTCGGGCCCGTCGGCCGGTCATCCAGCGGTGGCCAGCCGGTACGCGTTCTCGCCGTCGGTCGACGTCGGCACGGCTGCCTGCCCGACCGAGCGCAGGACCGCCACAACGGCCGCAGACCGGGCCGGGATGCCGCTCTCCGGAGAGGCCGGCGCTGCCGGTCCGCCCACCACCGCGGGTGCCCGGAACGGCGGTTCGACGACCACGCCGGGCAACGGCAGCGCCGGCCACGGTGCCAGGAGTGTCGTGGGCCGGAGCCACCGGGCGACTACGGGACCCCTGCCGGCGGCTCACCGGCTTCGTCGGTGGCCACCCGCCGCAGCGCTTCGGCGGCCGATACCGCCGCGGGGTCACCGACTTCGGCGATGTGTTCCCAGAGCGGGCGGACCGTGCGACTCGGCTCGGCGGCTCGTTCCGGGGCGGCTTGCCCGATGGGGTCGGTCATGTCGTTCAAGGAGTGATCCTCACTGTGCGGGTCGGGGACGCGAGGAGCCGCAGCGGATCGGCAGGAAGTCGGGGGCCGGCGGCGCGGTGTGCGCCAGGGGCGTGAAGCCCGGAGTCCGTCTGCCAGACGGACCGTGCGGGCGGAACGGTCGGGGAAACCGCGAGCCCGGTACGAAAAGCCCTCAGAGCCGGGCGGACTGAGACCGACACTAAGGCCCGTCCGCTCTCCGGAACACCGCCTCCGTGGAACTTTCGGTTCCGCTAAGGGAGCGCTCACCCCTGGCTTCGCCGCGCCTCGGGACGTGCCGGAACCGATTGCCAACGACGTTGTGCCGTAACGGCGTTGTCAGGCCCGGCTGGCCGGGCTGGCCGGGCCGGCCGGGCCGGGGCAGGTCCACAGCTGGAGCGGGGTACCGTTGGCCCGGTATCCGTCGAGTACGTCCAGGCACAGCCCGGATCTGGCGTTGGCCAGATTGCCGTCCGGGCGCACGGTCCACTTCTGGCTGTCCGATCCGGTGCAGCGGATGGCCATCACCCGGGTGCCGTCCTGCCCGAAGTCCTGTGCGGGAGCAAGGCAGAGCGTGCTGCCGGCTGTGCGCAGTTCGTCAGCGGCGGTACGGGTCCACTGCTGCGTCGCGCGCCCGTCGCAGGTCCAGATCTGCAGACTGCCGTCCGCGCCGGCCGTCAGGCAGTTGCCGGACGCGGCGTCCACCAGCACCTGGGCGGCAGGGGCTACGGGCGGGGCCGAGCGCATGGCGCCGACCGGCGCCGACGCGACGGAGCCCGGTGTGGTGCCCGCCGGGGCCGGTACGGCGGGGCTCGGCGTGGTGCCCGCCGGCGCGGGCACGACGGAGCCCGGTGTGCTACCGACCGGCTGCGGGGACGGCGCCCCGCGCGGGGAGGACGACGCGAACGGCGAGAGCGAGAGACCGTTCTGCCCGACCGGGCCGCCGGGGATGGCCACCGCCGTCCCGTCTCCGGAGCCGGCCGGCGCGGTCAGTCCCGATATCTGCGTATACAGGACCACCCCCACCGTCAAGGCCAGCGCGACGATCAGCGCCGTCCTGCGGGTGAGCCGGCGGGCGGTAGCCCCGGACGACTGTGGATGTCGGCGCCTTCCGGGACCGGGATCACCGGCACTGCGCTCGGCGGTCGGATCCAGTTCGCCGATGACCGGGAGCACGGCCGTCTCCGCCTCGGTTCCCGCCTCCGGCGCATCGAGTTCCAGGAGGTACGGCGGGATGCGCAGATCGAGACGGAAGTCCGGCGGGAACGGGGCGTCGGATTGTGGATTGCAGATGTGGCCGGTGCCAGGCCCGTCGAAACCGCAGCGCTGACATCGTGGTCTGGAGTGCATTGGCACAGCTCTCTTCGCTGTTATGCCGCTGGCAGGCGCGGCGCTGGTGGCCGGCAGCGCGCCGGCCACGCCCGGCGCCGACGCGATCACCCGGGCTGCTCGTCACCCCGGCAGCTCGTCCGGGGTGACGAGCAGGGGCGCCACCGGGCGGAGGGACCGGGCCCGGTGGCTGGTCCTACTGCCCGGCATTGCAGCAGGGCGGGAACTGGCTGGTGGGTGTGGTGGTGGGCATGGCGCTCGTGGTCGGCGGGACCGTGGGTTTGGTGGACACCGTGGGAACCGCGGTGGGCTTGCCGCTCATGCTCGGGTTCGGGTTCGCGGTGGGCTTGCCACTCATGCTCGGGTTCGGGTTCGCGGTGGGCTTGCCGCTCATGCTCGGGCTCGGGTTCGCGGTGGGCTTGCCACTCGTGCTCGGGCTCGGCTTGCCGGTCGGAGTCGGGGCGGGCTGCTGGCAGCCAAGGCTGGTGAGCGAGGCGGTGTAGCGCTGGCTGAGGAAGTCGAAGAGGTTCTGCCCGGCCTGCGGCGAGGCCGCAGCGCTGGTGAACTGCCTGTCGAGGGCGATACGTCGGGCACCGGCTGTGGCCATGCCGGCGCAGTACGCCGCCGAGTCACCGTTGGCCGCGGCGCCCAGCGGCGGCTGGTCCACGCCCGCGCGGTACAGGTTGACCTTGGCCGGGTTCTGCTTGCCGCTCTCCTGGACCATGGGGTCACTGAGCGGGACCAGGGCGATCGGGGCGGCCTGGAACTTGGCCGCCTGCAGCTCGTTCAGCGCGAGCGAGGTGACGTTGCTGCCCGGGTCGGCGAGGTCCGGGGCGGTCCACGGGGTGCAGCCGAGGGCGGGGTCGATGAAGTTGTCGAGCAGCAGGTTGTCACTGCCGTTCAGCAACGCGGTGGGCTGCATCTTCTTCATCCCCCCGCTCAACGCGGCGGAGTTCTTCTTGGTCTTCTGCGCTGTTGTGCCTTTCGCCGTCGCCAGGTACTCGGAGGTGACGTTGTCGCTCTGGTCCTGGTCGACGACGCCGTAATCGCGGGTGGTCGGACAGGGCTTGCCGTCCTTGGCGGTACCCAGCGCCGGAATCTTCAGCTTGCCGGCCTTGTCGGCCGCATTCGCCGCGGTGAAGAAGGCGGGAGCGTTGCAGTAGGCGAACTGCCCGAACGGCTGGCCGCCCGGGGTGCCGCCGACGCACCTTCCGGCGGCGGTCTGCCCGGCCATGGTCAGGACGTTGCCGTTGAATCCGAACCAGATGCCGACGACGGCACCGGCCGGCAGGACCGGAACGACGGGCGCGGCGGCGGGTTTGGTCCCCTTGTCCACCACGAGGGGGTTGTAGACGGACACTGCTCCGGTGGCCGGGTCGACCACGGTGGCCTGGACGAACGCCGACTGGTTGGCGTTGGCCTCGTGGCACGCCCCCTGGGCGGCGTTGGTGGCCGACAGGACGTACGGCGTGGCCAGACCCTTCGCGGTGAGCGGGTCGGCGGGCACTTTCAGGGTGCAGTTCATGTTGGGCTGGGCGGGCGGCGCGGGCGTGGTGGCGGCGAAGGACACCCCCAGAGCGGCGGCGCCGGCGGTCAGCACGCCGCCCAGGCCGAGGCTGAGTGCCATCACCTTGCGGCTTCGGCCGCGGGCGCGATGGTGAAGTGGATCGTGTTTCATGTCAGTACTCCTGAAGGAGGCATCGGCGCGGCGAATGCCTCGTCGGGGGAGGAAGGAGAAGGCGATTACTGACGGGGGATCGCAATCGTGGTCGTTCTCCGGCGATGGCCGGCAGGACGGCTACCAGCTGACGGCCCGGCAGATCGGTCGCTGGTGACATGGATGCTAGGAGATCGACGCGCTCGATGCTCCGTTCAGCGCCATTCCTAAACGACACATAAGGTTTCGCTCATTCAGGAGCGTTCCCACCCAGTCCGATAGGCACGGCCGACATTTTCGGCACACTTCCGGTGATCCACTTCATCGCGACAAGGGCGTCGTAGCCACCAGCACATCGGCCTTGACCTGGGGCGCCCTGACACAGCGAGCCCGTTGCGGGCCACGGGCGAGACTGAGCGAATCCTTAGCAGCCTCTTAAGGCATATGCCGCCCTCGGACCTTGACGTCGTTATGCCTATACGCTCAGCGGCGTACCGCAGGCCGGAAACGTCCTGCCCCGTCCCGCAGTTGCCATCCGGGTCGCGGCCTCCCGCCGCCGTTCCCGAGGTGACGACTGGTACTTGATCCGCCGGGCCGGACACCGACCCGGTTTCCACCCATCACGGCGCACCGGCCACGGACGGCACCTGCACTCACGACGCCGGCCCGCCACAGTCGATTCCGCCAGGAGGTATGAAGATCATGAGGACCGGCCTCCCCGGCCCCAGCCCCAGCCACTGCCTTCAACGGATACGAGAACACCTTTTACCCGCCGGATTCCTCCGTCGGCCCGCCGTACGACGCCCAGTTCGGCATCTGACCCTCGTGAGATCGAACCCCGGATCAGGCCCGGCATGGACTGGCATCTGATGCTCTGTTCATCCGTGCACTTCGGAGTGATTGCCGTGGTGTCCGCGCGCCCGTTCGACTGTCGGCGGATGAGGAGTCCCGTCGGCAGAAAGTCGAGAAGCCCTGCCGATGGAGACATGCGATGGAGACATGCGCATATTGACGATGCCTCACCCACCAGGGGCAATGAACGCGGGACCGACTTCCTCGCCACGCTGAACGGCGATCAGCGGAAGACCAAGGCAACACAGCACGGTCCAGCGACCGGACGCGCTCCGGTCCGGCACAGATCCGCCGCCGGCCATGCGTCCCTGGCGCAGGCGGAGCCCCGGAGACGAAAGGCGCCGCCACCCACCGCCGGCTGCCGCGCTAGCCGGCCCAGGCACTCACCGCGTTCGAGACCGGCCGGCTCGCCTCCGCTGCGCTCGGCGAGCAGGTTGTCGCCCGCCTGGCCGGTGTCGCGCGCCTGGACCTGGAGCACCACACCGCCCGCGTCACCGAGCCGAGCTGGAATGCGGTCTCACCCCGGCATGAGCCCCGCCTCGGCGGCGGGCCGCCGCCCCCTCCCAGCCTCGCCCGACTTCCTTCCAGTGACTTCCGGTTGGAGACCATGATGGACACCAGCACCCACCCCGACAGCCTCCCCGTCGAGGGCCCGGCCACGTCTGCCGTGCCCGATCTGCTGAAGGCCGTGCACCTGGTCGATGTCGCCGCTCCCGGCATGGAGGGCCTGGCCCTGTGGCTGGCCGGCAGTGGCGCCGACGTCACTGGCAGCGTCCCCGAGGCCGACCGGGACAGCCCGGCGGTGGCCGCGCTGAAGGCTGTCGGCGTCCAGGTGCGGGTGGGCTTCGAGGCCGCGCACGTGCGCACCGACCGGACGGCCGTGGTGTGGTCGGGGGTCTTCGCCGGGGCACATCCCGAGCTCGACCACGCCCAGGTGCTGCGGCTGCCGATTCTCGGCCGGGCCGTCGCGCTCATGGCCATCTGTGCCCAGGCGGGGTCCGAGGCGGTGGCGGTGGCGGGCAGTCACAGCACCGCGAGCGCGGCAGCCGCCCTGGCGGCCGTGCTGGATGACGGCCGGACGGGCTGGGTCCTGAACGCCCCGGCCGGCGGCGGCAGCGCCGGCCACGCCGGGGAGGGCCGCATCGTCGCGGACTTCTGCCCGGACACCGCCACCCACGAAGCCGCTCCGCCCGGCGCCTGGCAGCACCGCCCCACACCGCACTTCCTCCACCACGAGCCCCACTTCGCCGCCGCGCTCATCCTGTCCACCGGCGCGAACGCCCCCCACTACGAGGACAACATCGCCGGCCTCGACGCCGCCGAGCGCCTCGCCCGCCGCGCCGGCACCGTCGTCCTGCCCACCTGGGACAACGGCGTGAGGATCCTGCGCGAGCGCCTGGGCGACCGGCCCGGACCGCATGTGGTCACCGTCGGCACCGACCCGGCCGACACCGTGTGGGTCATGAGGCCCCGCTGGACCGGCGAGGACTTCCGCGTCACCCTGCGACACGAGGGGAGGGACCACGCCTTCGTCCTCCCGGTCACCGGCCGCCACCACGCCCTGGCCGTGTGCGCCGCCATCGCCACCGCCCTGATCCTGGGCGAGGACCCGCAGGCCCTCGCCGAGCGAGCCGGCGCGTTCCACGGCGTCGAGCGTTCGATGGCCACGGTCGGCACGCAGTCCGGCATCACCGTGGTGGACTCCCGTGCCCGACACCCGCGCGAGATCGCCCAGGACGTCACGGCCGCCCGGATGCTCACCGAGGGCTCGCTGGTCGTGGTCCTGGAGCCGGACGGCATCGCCCGCACCAGCGCGCACGCCGTCGAACTCGGCGCCGCTCTCGGCGATGCCGACCACGCGGTGCTGCTGCCGGTCAGCACCCCGCTTGCCGCCCACCTCGTACCTGATCCCCTGGACGCTGTCGAGCAGGCCGCCCTCCGGGCGCTCGGAGCAGGAGCCGTCCACCGCGTCCGCTCCGGACCGCGCGAACCCGGCCCGGAGCAGCGGATCTTCGGGACGACCGCCGAGGGCGACCTCGTCCTGGTCGTCGGGACCGATCAGGCGGAACGGCTCGGACCGAGGCTGCTGTTCCACCTCGCCGCCCCGAACGTACCGATCCCGCAGCAGCTGCGACCCGCCCGAACCACCCCGACGGAGAAGACGCCGTGACCTTCGGCACTCCGCCCCACCTCACCGACGCCGAACGCCGCGTCGGCTCGGCCACGCTCTACCACCACTTCCCCCGCGCGCCCCAGGCCCCGGCCGCCCACCCGGCACGAAGAACCACGGACCAGCACCTCGCTACGACGTCGGAAATACCGTCAAACGCGAATCCACGCTCGAAACCCACCTCGCCGAGATCGCGGCGCGCAGCTTGAAAATCAAGCTTAGCGAGACGTGCACATCCCCTGGGACCGGCGACGACGCTCTTCACGACGCCGCCGCCGAAGTGTTCGGCGAGCTGCGGGACGGACGTGGCGGTGTCCATCAGGTCGGCCTTGAGGATCTCCGTGCGGCTCGGCATCGCCGGGGCGGAGTCCACGAGGGCCTTGACGGCCGCCAGTGCCGTGCGGGCGGCCGAGTCGCGCTGGGTGCGGGCGGCGTCGAGCTTGTCCTCGGCCTTCTTGAACCGGGCGAGCGCGTCCGCGGGGGGGTGTGAACTCGCCGGGCTTGGCCGGCGAGTCGCCCTGGCGCTGGTCGGCCGGTGTCGCGTTGTAGGCCTTCAGCCGCAGGTCGTAGGTCATTGCGTCGTTCATGAAGGACTTCGCGGCGGCGTCGGACTTCTTCTGCGCCTCCTTCCAGATCCTGACGGCGTCCTTGGCCTGGTCCTGCGCCCAGCCGACGGTGTGGGCGTAGGTGGTCAGGGCGGTGCCGGCCTTCGCGATGGCGTCCGCCGCGGCCAGCCACTGCTTGGGCTGGGGGTCGAAGTCCCGGCGGAAGTTGCGGCGTCGGGGTCGGCGATCCGCTCGCGGTGGTGGAGCAGCGCGCGTGGGCTGTTCCAGCCGAGGGCACCCACCACGCGGCCGTCCGAGCGGTAGAGGGCGACGAATCTGCCCGTCTGCGGGTCGCCGTCGACCACGTCGACCTGGGAGTCAGCGGGGGCCCAGCCGTGGATCTGGATCTTGGTGTCGTATTGGTCCGTCCATCCGAAGGGGGTCGGTGTGAAGCGGGTGGCGCCATCCGGTCCGGCGAGAAGGTTCTTGGCGGCGGTGACGGCCTGCTGGGTGGCGTTGGTGCGTTGTTCGAGGCGGACCCGGCCGCCTGCCGTGGGGTGCGGCCAGTTGGCGACGTCTCCTGCCGCGTAGACGCCGGGCGCGGCTCGGCAGGTGTGGTCGCAGAGCACCCCGTCGCCCAGCGGAATCCCGGAGCCGGCCAGCCAGTCGGTGGCGGGCACCGAACCGATGGCGACGACGACCGCGTCGGCCGGCAGGCGGGTGCCGTCGTCGAGCACCACCGCGGTAACCCGGCCGCGCTCGCCGGTCAGGCTGGCGACGCGGCGGCGCAGCTGCAGGCGGACACCGTGTCCGCGGTGCAGGTCGGCCACCAACTCTCCTACCGATGTTCCGACTTGCCGGGCCAGCGGGGTGGGTTCGACATCGACCAGCACGACATCGAGGCCGAGACCGCGCGCGGTGGCGGCGATCTCGCTGCCGAGGAATCCGGCACCGATCACCACGAGCCTCGGCCCGGCCAGGAGCTCCGCTCGTAGGGCCAGCGCATCGTCCAGGGTGCGCAGCACGTGCACGCCGGCCAGATCGTGGCCGAAGGGCAGACGGCGTGGACGCAGCCCGGTGGCGATGATCAGACCGTCGTAGCCGAGCCGTTCGCCATCGGCCAGGGTGACGGTGCGGGCGATCGGGTCCAGGCCCACCGCCCGGCAGCCCTGCCGCAGGTCCACCTGGAGCCGTTGGAGGTCGGCCGCCGGGCGCAGGGTGGTGCGGTGCGGTTGCCAGTCGCCGGCCAGCACCTGCTTGGACAGCGGTGGTCGGTCGTAGGGCAGGTGCGGTTCCTCGCCGACCATGGTCAGTGTGCCGGTGAAGCCCTCGCGCCGCAGGGTGTCGGCCGCCGTCAGCCCCGCGGCGGAAGCGCCCACCACGACGATGCGGTCCATGGCAGGCACTACTCGGCCACCGTGATGGCCATGGCGGGGCAGCGGGCGGCGGCATCCCGCAGCCGGGCCGCCAGCTCATCCGAGGGGTTGGCATCGAGCAGGACCACGATGCCGTCCTCCTCGCGCTGGTCGAAGACCTCGGCCGCGGCGAGCACGCACTGGCCGGCTCCTACGCACCTGTCCTCTTCTACGGTGATCTTCATCGGTGTTCGCTCCGTGTCGGTGTGGTCTGGTTCAGGATGCGGTGATCGACCGCCGTGGTGGTGTCGCCTACCACGTCACGGGCAGCTCGTGGACGCCGTAGACGACCATGCCGTCGCGCATCGGCACCTCCTCCACGGGCACTGCCAGCTGCAGGGTCGGGAACCGGTCGAACAGGGCGGAGAGGGCGGCCTTCATCTCGACCCGGGCCAGCTGCTGTCCGAGGCACTGGTGGATTCCGTGGCCGAACGCCACATGCGGGCTGTACGGGCGTTCGACGTTCAACTCGTCGGCGCCGTCGGGGAACTGTTCCGCATCACGGTTCCCGGACGGGACCGCGGCGACCACCGTCGTGCCGGCCTTGATCCGGTGGCCGTTCAGTTCCAGATCCTCGCGTGCGGTGCGGCGGATTCCGAACTGAATGACGCTGAGGTAGCGCAGCAACTCCTCGACGGCACCGTCCAGCAAGGACGGGTCGGCCCGCAGCGCCGCCACCTGTTCGGGGTTGCGCAGCAGGCACATGGTGCCCAGCGCGATCATGTTGGCGGTCGTCTCGTGCCCGGCGACCAGCAACAGCACGCCGACACCGACCAGTTCCTCGTCCGAGAGCTCACCGGAACGCACCAGACCGCTCAGGATGTCGTCGCCGGGCTCGGCCCGCTTGGCGAGCACCAGGCGGTGCATGAACTCCCGCATCTCCAGCTGCGCCCGCTGGGACTCCTCCGGGTCGCCGTCGACCTTGAGCATCATGGCCGAACCCCGCTGGAACTCCTCCCGGTCGGTGTAGGGCACACCGAGCAGCTCGCAGATCACCAGCGAGGGAATCGGCAGCGCGAACGCCTCGACCAGGTCGACCGGGCCCGTGGCATCCGCCATCGCGTCCAGCTGCGCGGCCACGATCCGTTCCACCGCCGGGGCCAGCTGCTGCATCCGGCGCACGGTGAACTGGCCGGTGAGCAGCCGCCGGAACCGGGTGTGCTCCGGCGCGTCCATCATGATGAACATTCCCGGGGCGGGTGGCGGCACCGGTGCGTCCAGCGGCTCGGCCGCGCCGATCCGTACCGTCCGGCGCTGCGAGCTGAACCGCGGGTCGGCCAGCATGGTCCGGATGTCCGCGTACCGGGTGACCAGCACTCCGGGGAGGCCGTCGGGCAGAGTCACCTCCGCGATCGGGTTCCGCTCCCGCAGCGTCCGGTACTCCGGCGGCGGGTCGAAGGGGCAGCTCCGCGCCAGGGGCTGCGTCCCGCTGATGGGCTCGGTTCCGGTCATGAGTGGGTCCTTTTCTCCTCGGCGTCCCCCGTGCTTCGAGCCAACCCGACGCTGCTGACCTCGCCCGGTCGACAACCTGACCGTTGCCTGACAGCGGGCGATCCGGGCGTGTGGAACCCGAGGGCGCCGCGGCGCGTTGTCGCCGTGGACAACTCGATCTTGTGATGGGTACCTGCTATGCACTCCGATTCGTCGGCACACGGTCTGCCGCTGCTCCGAGGGGCCGGGCAACGGCTGCTGGTGGTGGACGACGACCCGATGCTCTCGGAGCTGCTGGAGACCACCCTGGGCCTTGCCGGGTACCGGGTCGTGACGGCGGACAGCGGCGCCGCCGCCCTACGGGCCTACCGGGCGACGCCGGTGGACCTGCTCGTGCTGGACGTGATGCTGCCCGACCTGGACGGCTTCGCCGTCTGCCGGAGGCTGATCGAGAGCGGGGCACAGCTGCCCGTGCTGTTCCTCACGGCACGGGACTCGGTCGAGGACCGGGTGACGGGCCTCGCCGTGGGTGCCGACGACTACCTCACCAAGCCGTTCAGCGTTCCTGAGCTGCTCGCCCGGGTGCACGCCCTGCTGCGCAGAGCCGGTACGACGGCGGGGCCCGCTCCGGTCCTGCGCTTCGCCGATCTGACCATGGACGAGCGCAGCCGGCGGGTCCACCGCGGAGACCGCCTGGTCGGCCTGTCGCCGACCG
Organism: Kitasatospora sp. NPDC018058; assembly: GCF_044327205.1. Lineage (NCBI taxonomy): Bacteria > Bacillati > Actinomycetota > Actinomycetes > Kitasatosporales > Streptomycetaceae > Kitasatospora > Kitasatospora sp. NPDC018058. Next base: position 97,166 of record NZ_JBIRFA010000022.1, read on the forward strand.
AGTACCGGCTCCTGCGGTACCTGCTGGTCAACGCCGACCACGTGGTGTCGAAGGAGCAGATCACGCACCACGTCTGGCAGCACCGGTTCAGCGAGGGTGTCGTCGAGAAGCTCGTGTCCCGGCTCCGGGCGAAGGTGGACGTCCAACCGCCGGCCTTGATCCACACGGTGCGCGGCTTCGGCTACAGCCTTCGGCTGCCCGAAGGCGACTGACGTGGCCCGGGCCTGGCGCGGCTCACTGCGGGCGCGGCTGATCGCGGGGGTCATCCTGCTCGCGGCCCTGGGCATGGTCGCCGTCAACGCCGCTTCACTGATAGCCCTGCGCCTGTACCTCATCGAGGCCGCGGACGCCCAGCTCGGCCAGGCCCGTACCGCGATCCAGCAGCACCTCACGAGCCGGACCACCCCGATCAGCGCGGCCGACCTCAACTCGCTGCTGCCCGGCGGCACCTACCTCGCGCTGCTCGACCAGAACGGCGCAGTGGTCGCACAGACGGCGGCAGGAGGCCTCGACGGCCGCCCCATACCGCAGCCCGACCTGCCCGCGCCGGTCCCCGCCGGATTCGCCCGGCACGCCGTCACGGTCTCGGGCCGGGGCGCACCCACGCTCAGGTACCGCACCCTGGGTTTCCCCGCCGGTGCCCCGGCCGAGGTCCGGACGACACCCGGCACGCCCCCCGCGACGTTCAGCACCGTCGTGGCGGCCACGAGCCTCGGGCCCGGCGAGGACATCGTGTACTGGCTGATCGGCGCCGATGCGATCGCGACCCTCGCCGTGCTGATGGGAATCGCCCTCCTCAGCCGCGGCGTGCTGCGGGTGAGCCTGCACCCGCTGCGGGACATGGCCGCGACCGCCACCGCGATCGCCGACGGTGATCCCGGCCAGCGTATCCAGGTCGCGCGGCCCGACTCCGAGCTCGGCGAGGTCGGCACCGCCCTCAACCGGGCGTTCGACGAGCGGCAGCGCTCCGAGGAACGGCTCCGGCAGTTCGTGGCCGATGCCTCGCACGAGCTGCGCACCCCGCTGACCTCGATCAGCGGATGGGCCCAGCTGCACCTGCACGGACTGACCCGCGACCCCGTGCTGCTCGACCGAGCCATGCTGCGGATCGAGAGCGAGGCCGCTCGGATGCACGCCATGGTGGAGGAACTGCTGCTGCTCGCCAGGCTCGACCAGGGCCGCCCGCTCGCGAGATCCCCGTTCGATCTGGGCCGCCTGATCACGGACGCCGTCGCCGACACCCGCCTCCTCGCCCCCGACCGGCCGATCGCCGTGGACGTCCCGGGCCGGATCACGGCCTTCGGCGACGAGGAACGGTTGAGGCAGGTGCTGCGCAACCTGCTGAACAACGTTCTGCGACACACCCCTTCGGGAACGCCGGCGGCCGTGACGGTGCGTTCGCTCCCCGACGGCACCATAGAGTTGGCGGTCACCGACGAAGGTCCCGGCATGGACCGTGAGACCGCGAGCCGCGTGTTCGAACGCTTCTACCGTGGCGACGAAGCCCGCGGTCCCGGCGGCGCCGGACTCGGCCTCGGCATCGTCAAGTCGATCGCCGAAGCGCATGGCGGTACCGTCTCGGTGCGCACGGCACCAGGACAGGGCACCACCTTCACCGTGACCCTGCCCGCTGCCCGGTGAGCCGCCCGCACCGACCGGTCAGCCGAGAACCGTGGCGACCACGCGGTTGTCGTAACGGAACGTCACGGAACTATCGGTACCGGTCCCATGACGCGGTCGTCGCACGTGGGCGGGCAGTCGCCCACCAGGCCGGACCGGGCGGCGGCCAGGCCGTTTCGACCGGGCAGGATACCCGTGGTACACCGCTGCCGCCATCCCGAGCGACCTCTTTCAGGATGGCGGCAGACGGCCCCATATCCATCAAAGCCAAGGAGTACGCTGGGCAATATCCGGATGCGCGACCCGCATCTGCCGGGTCGCACGAGGATCCGCGCGTAAGGAATGGGTCGACATCATGACTCTTCACTCAGATACAGGCACACCGAGGAAAGCGGGCAAACGCCGCATCACCACATTACTGGTGGCTGCGGCCACCGTGGGGGCCGTTTCCATGCTCGGCGCAGGCTACGGGAGTGACGCCGCCCAGGCAGCCGCTCAGCAGGCGCCCCCGGCAGCGGTTGCGGTGGCGTCCACCGTCTCCTTCAACGCCCCGGACGTACCTTCCGCCGTGCAGGTGGGCATCGTCGACTTCGCCTTCTCCCCGTCGACGCTGACCGTCAGCCAGGGCACCACGGTCACCTGGACCAACCACGGCGCGGTTCTGCACTCGGTGAAGAGCGACGGTCGGGGTCCGCTGCACTCGGGGCCGTTGAGTCCGGGAGAGTCCTACAGCTTCCGGTTCGATTCGCCCGGGACCTACAGCTACTACTGCTGCTTCCACGCCTCCGTCATGCTCGCCAAGGTCATTGTGAGGTGATAACCCGTTGTTCAATCAAGAATTCGGCCGGCGATCGAACGAGGGTTTTCGCTCAGGTGATCCTCCGCCGAGCGGGCATGGCCGCGGCCGGTGCGGGACGCTCCCGCACCGGCCGCACGTCCCGGCGGCTCCCCGCCCCGCAGGGCGCTAACGTCACGGCCTGAGCGAACGTCACGGCCTGAGCCGGTAAGCCGGTGACCGGCGCCTCCCGCTCCGAGGTGTCGTCGTTCCGGAATCGGCTCTCGCCCGCTTCGCAGCCGCGGATCACCGCTCCTGCGGGGCATCGGACGGTGCGGGGTTGATCGGGAGTCGGACCTGGAAGCGGGTGTCGCCGGGGACGGACTCGAGTCGTAGGTCGCCGCCGTGCCGGTTGACGATGATGCGCCAGGAGATGTCCAGGCCCAGTCCGGTGCCTTCGCCTACGGGTTTGGTGGTGAAGAACGGGTCGAAGACCCGGCTCTGGACGTCGGCGGGCACACCGGGGCCGGTATCGCGGAACTCGACCAGCACCCGATCCCCGTCCCGTGCGGTGCGCACCGTGAGCGTGCCGCTCCCGGCTCCGTCGCCGCGCATGGCCGAGGCGGCGTTGTCGATCAGGTTCGTCCAGACCTGGTTCAGCTCAGCGGGGTAGCCGGGGATGCCGGGCAACGTGCGGTCGTAGTCGCGCACGACGGTGATGTCCGGGCCGAGCTTCGCGGCGAGCAGCAGCAACGTGCTGTCCAGCAGCTCGTGGACGTCCGTGTTCTGGTAGGGGGCCCGGTCCAGCTGCGTGTACTGTTTCGCCGCACCGACGAGCGCGGAGATGCGGCGGGTGGCGTCCTCGATCTCGCCCAGCAGCAGGTCGGCCTCGACCGTGCAGCCCAGCCAGTTCAGTGCGCTGCCCAACAGGTGTTCGGGGACCGCGCCCGCGATGTCGTCCAACCAGTCGGTGCCCAGGCTCGCCTGGACGAGGACCGCGGCCAGCTGCCGGCCGTCGACGACGTCGTGCGCCTCCAACCAGTCGTCGACCTCGTCCTCGAGGTCCGCGGCCTGCAGCGGGCTGAGGGACGGAGCCTGCCGTATCCGGCTGACGGTCATGTCCTGAAGCTCGCTCAGGTGGGCCAGGTCTTCGCCTCGGTGCGGCTCGGCCGCGAGTTCGCCGAAGTCGCGGCGCACCCGGGCGATCCGCTCCCGCAGCGCGGAGGTGGCGCGCATGGCGGCGGCGGCCGGGTTGTTGAGCTCGTGCGTGAGTCCGGCGGTCACGGAGCCGAGGGCAAGCAGCCGTTCCCTCTGGCCGATCGCCTCCTGGGTGTTCTTGAACCCGAAGAACAGGCCCTCCAGCAGGTGGACGGCCATCGGAAACCATTCGTGCATCATCCGCGCGAAGGCTTCCGCGGGCAGCACGAAGAACCTCGACCGTTCGGTCACCCGCAGCGAGTTGTTGTACACCTGCGGCACCTGGTCGCCGAGGTAGGCCTGGAAGGCCCCGGCGTACACCCCGGGCGCGGACGTGCGGCTGATGTCCACCTCCTGGCCCCCCACGCGACGCGAGAGCACCACGGTGCCCTGGAAGAGCACGTAGAAGCTCTCGGCCGGATCGCCCTCCCGGTACACCGGGCCCGGGTCGAACCACTCCACATGGCCGTCCCGGCACAGTCGGGCGAGCTGGTCGGGGGGCAGCTTCTCGAACAGGAACAGCGTCCGCAGCTCCCGCTCCTCGCACTTGGCCGGGCGGGTGGTCATGACTGCTCCAGGTAGCGATGTGCGAGCATGACGGCCATGGCGCCCTCGCCGACGGCCGAGGCGACCCGTTTGGCGGACTCCGCGCGCACGTCTCCGGCCGCGAACACCCCCGGCACGCTGGTCTCCAGGTGGTAGGGCGGCCGGTCCAGCGCCCATCCGGCGGGCGGGCCCCCGTCGGCGCTCAGGTCGGGCCCGGTCAGCACGAAGCCGTGCGAGTCCCTGAGCACGGTGCCCTCCAGCCAGTCGGTCAGCGGGGCGGCGCCGATGAAGACGTACAGCCACTGGGCGTCGACGGTCTCGGTCCGCCCGGTCGCCCTGTTGCGCAGGGTCAGCCCTTCCAGGTGGTCCTTGCCGTGCGCGGCCTCCACGACCGTGTCCGTGCGCACCGTGATGGTGGGGGCCTCCTGGACCCGCTGGAGCAGGTAGTACGACATGGAGGCGGCCAGCTGCGGCGCGCGTACCAGTAGCGTGACCCGCCGGGCGGTGCGGGCGAGGAACATCGCGGCCTGGCCGGCGGAGTTCGCCCCACCGACGATGTACACGTCCTGTCCCTGGCACGCGGCCGCCGCGGTCAGCGCCGAGCCGTAGTAGACCCCGCGCCCGGTCAACTCGGCCACCCCCGGCACGTCCAGCTGCCGGTACGACACACCCGTCGCGAGGATCACGGCCTGGGCCGAGACGGCGGAGCCATCGGCGAAGCGCAGCGTGCGGGCGGACCCGGTCACCTCCAGGCCGGTCACCTTGCACGCCGTGAGCAGCTCCGCCCCGAACTTGGTGGCCTGGCGGCGTGCCCGGTCGGTGAGCTGTGCGCCGGAGACTCCGTCGGGGAAGCCCAGGTAGTTCTCGATGCGGGAGCTCTGGCCGGCCTGGCCGCCGGTCGCCTCGCGTTCCACGAGGACGGTGCGTAGCCCCTCCGAGGCTCCGTAGACGGCCGCGCCGAGGCCGGCGGGGCCACCGCCGACGATGACCAGGTCGTAGAAGTCGGCCGCGGGTGTCGTCGACAGCCCCACGTGGGCGGCCAGGTCCCGTTCCGTGGGCTCGACGAGCCCGGTGCCGTCCGGGGGCACCACCAACGGCAGCTGCCGCCCGTCCTGCCCTGCGGCGGCCAGCAGCCGCCTGCCCTCCGGCTCCTCGCTGGAGTACCACCGGTACGGCACCTGGTTGCGGGCGAGGAACTCCCGGATCTGCGAGGAGCGCGCCGACCAGCGGTGGCCGACGACCTTGGTGATGTTCACGGCTCGACCGTCGGTGGCCAGCCACGTCTCCAGGAGGTCGTCCACCACCGGGTAGAGCTTCTCCTCCGGCGGCTCCCACGGCTTGAGCAGGTAGTGGTCGAGGTCGACGACGTTGATGGCGTCGATGGCGGCATTGGTGTCGGCGTAGGCGGTGAGCAGCACCCGTCGGGCCCCCGGGTACAGATCGAGCGCCGTCTCCAGGAACTCGATGCCGTTCATCTGCGGCATCCGGTAGTCGGCCAGGATCACCGCGACCGACGCGCCCCGCAGCTTCAGCTCGCGCAGCGCCTCCAGCGCCGACGCGCCGGACTCGGCGCGGACCACCCGGTACCGGTCCCCGTAACGGCGGCGGAGGTCCCGGGCCACAGCACGTGATACGGCGGGATCGTCGTCCACGGTCAAGATCACGGACCGCGCCGCGCCGGTGGCTTCTGCCATGGTTCACCACCCGGGATTGTCCACGCACGACCGGACTGGTCAGGCATGGTTGTCAGCCGACGAACTGCCCGCTACCGACCCATGCGGTAACGGACAGTCGAGTAGGGTCATGAGGTGGCCTCGGCACGCGGCATTCCACTCAGCCGGCTTCCATCGCCACGATCTACTGCACCACAACCGTGCCGTGCATAAAGGGGTGGATCGAGCAGATGTACGCGTATGTCCCGGGCGTGGTGAAGGTGTAGCTGTACGAGGCGCCATGGTTCAGCGTCCCGGAGTCGAGCGGGCCGGAACCACTGCTGGTCACCGTGTGCGTGTCGCTGTCGCTGTTGGTCCAGGTGACAGTGGTGCCCGCGCTGACCGTGAGTGTGCTGGGCGCGAACGCGTAGTTCGCTATGGTGACTTGCTGTGCTCCGGCGGCCGGGGCCTTGGGCACGGCCGTCAGGACCGTCTGCGGCACCGCGGACGCGGCGACACTGTGCGATTGCGCGGCCACCGCGCCGCCTGCGCCGAGCGCGCCGAATCCCGCGGCGACCGCAGCGGCCACCAGGGGTCTCGCGATCCGACGGCGCGCATTGTCGTTGCTCTTGGTATTCCTGCGTGATGTCTCAGTCATGATGCCCACCCGACATGTGTTGGCTTTTACGCAGGGCTCTTTCAGCGTATCCCCCGCGCTACCGGATGGGCATCTCAGCGGGTTGACCGCTCAGGACCGTTGCCTCAGGTGCCACGCCCGGCCTCGCCCCGGTACGTGTGCGGCACATGGGAACCAACCACCTCCCAGGCCGGCGGGCACCCGCGAGAACCCCACCTTCGACACGAGGCCGGTGCCGTCCGGGAACTGCTGTGCCGGACGGCACCGGCCGCGCTTCAGCCGGAAAGGCCTACCAACGGTCGCGCGACGGCACCGGGTTGAGCTTGGCGCTGAGCGCCGAGAGGAAGGTCGGGAGCTTGTCGACCATGGATTTGGGGACCGGGGTGGTCTGGACGGTGCCCCGCCTCACGTCCTGGATGACGAGCGTGAAGGTGCCGTTCTCCTCGACGAGTTCGGCGGCGTAGAGCAGTGTTTCCATCGAGGTGTCCATCGAGGTTTCCATCGGTGATCCTAGGCTTGGGTGTCGTTCAGCCAGGCCGTCCACGCCTTGGTGGCCTGCTCCTCGTCGGCGTCCTCGGCGAACAGGTGGTGGCCCAGCCAGATCGGCCAGTTCCAGGAGCTGCCGTTGAAGAACCGGTACAGCGCGTCGGGGCCGCGCAGGCCGACGAAGTCGGTGCTGAGCCAGTCCACGACCACCTCCTCCGGGCCGCCGTCCGGGCCGGGGACGAGGAGTGGGAACCGGTCGCCGACGGCCGCGTCGTCGGGGAGGCCGAGGCGTCGGCGCAGCGCGGCGAAGTCGGCCGGGTCGGTGGTGGTTTCGGGGCGCTGGGCCTTGGCGTAGACGGCGGGGCGGCCGGCGAAGTGCCGGAGGTACTCGGCGAGGCCGTGCTGGTAGAAGTCGACGTGCTTCTCGGCCGCGTCCGACTTGGTGTCCCAGTTCCAGGTGTCGTCGACGACGCCCGTGTGCACCCAGTGGATTCCCATGCGCAGGTGGGCCGTTCCGCCGTCGAGCGGCGCGATCCGGTAGCTGAGCGTGTTGGAGAACCCGTTGTCCATGGACACCCGGACCGCGAAGTGCGTCGGCGGCTCCCATGCCACGACGGTGCCGTCGCCCCGGGTGACCTTTCCGCCGACGCGCGGCTCGACCTCCATGGGGTACAGCCAGCCGAGGTTGCCGGCGCCGGTGGCGACCGCGTGCCAGACCTGCTCCGGCGTGGCGGGCAGGTCCTGCTCCCGGCGGACCTCGAACTCTCGGGCCATGGTCAGTTCTCCTTCGTCATCGGTCATGTGTCAGTAGGTGAGCGGGAGGGCGCTCAGCCGCCGTTGCAGCGGGTTGGGCCGCCATGCGAGGGCCGCCCCGCCGGCGGCTTCGTCGGCCAGCCGCAGCTGCGGAAGCCGGCGGACCAACGTGCCGATCGCCACCTCGGTCTGGAGCTTGGCCAGCGGGCCGCCGAGGCAGAAGTGCGGGCCGTTGCCGAAGCTCAGGTGCCGGTTGCCGGGGCGGGTCAGGTCGAGCCGGTCCGGGTCCTCGAAGCGCTCGGGGTCGCGGTTGGCCGCGGCGAGGAACAGGTACACGAGGTCCCCCTCGCGCAGCGTCCGCCCGCCGATCGCGACGTCCTCGGCGACGACCCGGACGATCGCCTGGGTCGGCGTGTCGTAGCGGGCCAGTTCCTCGACGGCGGTGCGGATCAGCGCCGGGTCCTCGCGCAGCCGGGCCAGCTGGTCGGGGTGGCGCAGCAGGGCGAGCGTGCCGTTGCCGACCAGATGGGTGGTGGTCTCATCGCCCGCGGTGATCAGGACGAAGCAGGTGGACAGCAGCTCGGAGTCGGTGAGCCGGTCGTCCTGGGCCTGGGTCGCGACCAGGGCGCTGATCAGGTCGTCGCCCGGGTCGGCCCGTCGTCGGCGGACGAGCCGGGCGAGGTACTCCTCGTACTGCTCGATCGCCGCCTCGGACTTGTCGATGTCCTCGCTCATCCGGCCGAAGCGACGGAACCAGGCCTTGACCTGCGGGCGGTCCTCGGGCGGGATGCCGAAGAGCTCGCAGACGACGGACAGCGGCAGCGGGGAGGCGACCGCCTCGATCAGGTCCATGGTCGGCCCCGCCGCGACCGCCTCGTCGACGAGCTGGTCGACGATCCGCTGGATGCCGTCGCGCAGGGCTTCGACGCGCCGGGCGGTGAACGCCCGGTTGGCCAGCTTGCGCAGCCGGGCGTGGTCCGGCGGGTCGGTGTTGGTCATCACCCGGCCGAGCCGGTCGGTGAGTCGACTGAAGGCCTTCAGGTCGCCGCCGAGCGCGCCGTAGGCGCGGGTCATCCGGTCCCGGTCGTTGGACAGCCGCAGGTCGCTCAGCGCCGCCTCGACGTCGGTGTACCGGGTGAGGTGCCAGATGCCCTGGGCGTTGCGGTGGACCGGGCTCTCGCGCCGCATGCGGGCGTAGAACGGGTACGGGTCCCGACCGGCCTCGGGCGTCCGCAGCGCCGCGGCGAGGTCGTCGGGCCGGGCGAGGCCCGCGCTGTCGCGGGCCTCGTCCCGGGTGTCGGTGGAGGTCACGTCGGCCCTGCTACCGCTGGGCGTCCATGGCGTCGGCGAGGCTCTTGGGCCGCATGTCGGTCCAGGCCTGCTCGACGTACTCCAGGCAGGCGGCGTGGGTGTCGGGGCCGTGGGCGACGGTCCAGCCGGCCGGAACGTCCGCGAACTGCGGCCAGAGCGAGTGCTGGTTCTCGTCGTTGACGAGCACGAGGAAGGTGCCGTCCTGGTCGTCGAAGGGGTTGGTCATGGGTCAGTCCTCCTGGTGGGAAAGGGTGGTGTCACCGGTGGCCTCGGCGAGCTTGGCGGCCAGGATCGGTCCGATCTGGGCCAGCGAGCCGGCTTGGGTCATCCGGTCGTGCCGGGTGGTGATCTCGTGGGATTCGATCCGCCCGGCGATGTAGGGGCGCCAGATTCCGGGCCCGGCGTTGTCCTCGGCCCGGTCGATCGTGGAGTTGAACAGCAGCAGGTCTCCTTCGAACCTGCGGGGGACGAAGTCGACCGCCAGCTTCGCGTTGTTGATCATGATCTGGACGATGACCTCGATCTGGTCCTCCGTGAGGCCGGCCAGCGCGCTGCCCCGCCGGTTCAGGACCTCGGCGACCTCGCCGTAGGTCAGCGCCCGGTCGCCCAGCTCGTCCGGGTCGACGTCGAGCACCCCGACGAGCACGTCCCGCTCGGTGGGCACGGGCACCTCCTCGAACTGCACGTCCTTCACCGGGTAGGCGTCGAGGATCGCCAGCATGCCGGTCCGCTCGCCTCGCGCCTGCAGCTCGCAGGCGACCGCGTGGGCGATCAGCCCGCCGGCGGACCAGCCGAGCACCAGGTACGGGCCCTCCGGCTGGATCTTCTGGATCTGGTCGGCGTAGTCGGCCGCCATCTCCTCGAAGGACGTCGGCAGGGGTTCGGGCCGACCGAGGCCGCGCGCCTGGATCGCGTAGACCGGGTGCTCCGGGCCGACGTGGTTCAGCAGCCCGCCGTACGACCAGCTGATGCCACCTCCGGGGTGGATGCAGAACAGCGGCGTGCCGGTCCCGGTCGAACGCAGCGGCAGCAGCACGTCCAACGCGTCGTCGGGGTCGTTCATGACCAGGCGCTCCGTGAGCCCGGCCACGGTCGGCGCCTCGAACAGCATGCGCAGGCCCAGCTCCACGCCGAGGGTCTCGCGCACGCGGGAGGCCAGCCGGGCGGCCAGCAGCGAGTGCCCGCCGAGTTCGAAGAAGCTGTCGTCGATGCGCACCTGCTCCCGGCCGAGGACCTCCGCGAAGAGGTCGCACAGCAGTTGCTCCTGCGGCGTCCGGGGGCCGCGTCCGACACCCGGCGCCCCGTACTCGGGGGCGGGCAGGGCGGCCCGGTCCAGCTTGCCGTTGGCGGTCAGCGGCAGTGCGTCCACGGTGACGAACGCCGACGGCACCATGTACTCGGGCAGTTCGCGGCGCAGCCGCTCGGACAGCTCGCCCGCCTCGGGCGCGCGCTCGGGAGCGGGCACCAGGTAGGCGACGAGCCGCTTGTCGCCCGGCCGGTCCTCGCGGGCGACGACGGCCGCCTGGGCGACGCCCGGGCAGCTCGCGAGGATCGCCTCGATCTCGCCGGGCTCGATCCGCAGGCCGCGCAGCTTGACCTGGTGGTCGGCGCGTCCGGCGAACTCCAGCGTGGCTCCCCCGGCCGAAGGCTGGGGGGACCCCCAAGCCGGCCACCACGCCAGGTCGCCGGTGCGGTACATCCGGCTCCCGGGCGGCCCGTACGGGTCGGCGGTGAAGCGCTCCGCCGTCAGGCCGGGCCGGCTGAGGTAGCCCCGGGCCACGCCGACCCCGGCGAGGTAGAGCTCGCCGACCAGGCCCGTCGGCACCGGCCGCAGGTGGTCGTCGAGCACGTAGGCGCGCATGTTCGCCATCGGCCCGCCGATCGGCACGGTCGCGGCGTGCTCGGGGAGGGTGCGCACCGGGTGGCAGGTGGCCAGGGTCGTGGCCTCGGTGGGTCCGTAGCCGTTGACCACCTCGATGCCGGGGCAGGCCGCCTTCACCCGGGCGACGGCGGCCGGGGAGACCACGTCACCGCCGGTCCACACCTCGCGCACCCCGGCGAGCAGGCCCGGTCGTTCCTCGGCGACCAGGCGGAACAGGCCGGCCGTCAGCCACAGTCCGGTCACCCCGTGCGCGGTGACCGTGTGCTGGAGCAGGTCGAGGTCGAGCCGCTCGGGCGGTGCGACCACGACCCGGCCGCCGCCCAGCAGCGGCACCCACAGCTCGTACGTCGAGAGGTCGAAGGCGGTCGGGGAGTGCATCAGTACCCGCTCGTGTCCGCCGCCGTGCCATTCGGGGGTGAGCGCGAGGCCCACCACGTCGCGGTGGGTGACGGCCACGCCCTTCGGCCGGCCGGTCGAGCCGGAGGTGTACATGATGTACGCCAACTGCCGCTGGTCACACGGGACTTCCACGTCGGACGAGTCGGGCTCGGCCTGGATCAGCGCGGTCAGCACGTCCTCGGTGAGCACCAGCGCGGCCCCGGTCTCCCGCAGGATCAGCTCGATCCGGGAGGAGGGGAAGCGCGAGTCGAGCGGCACGTAGGCGCCGCCCGCCTTGATGATCGCCAGGATCGCCACGACCAGCTCCGCCGAACGGTCCAGCATGACCGCGACCGGTGTCTCCGGCCGCACGCCCTGGCGGATCAGCGCCCGCGCGAGGCGGTTGGCCCGCCGGTCGAGTTCCCGGTAGGTCAGTTCGGTGCCGCCCGCCACGACCGCGACCGCGTCCGGGGTGGCCCGCACCTGGCGGGCGAACAGCTCCGGCACTGCCGCCTCGGGCAGTTCGACTGCGGCGCCATTGGAATCGGACAGCAGCCGACGGCGTTCCTCGCCGGACATGACGTCGATCCGGCTGATCGGCCGGTCGGGGTCGGCGACCGCCGCGCGCAGCAGCCGTGCCCAGCGTTCGAACAACAGCTCCACGGTGGGCGCGTCGAACAGGTCGGTGGCGTACTCCACCGCGCCGACCAGGCCGTCGGGGCTGGGGGCACCTCCCGGGCCGCCAGGCCCGGGGGGACCGTCCGGGCGGAACTGCTCGGCCAGGCTGAACGTCAGGTCGACCCGCGAGGTCCCGGTCGGCGCCTCCAGGTGGCCGGTCTCCAGCCCCGGCAGCCCGAACTCGCCGAGCGGCGCGTTCTGCAGGGCCAGCATGATCTGGAACAGCGGGTGGTGCGCCAGCGACCGGGTCGGGTTGACCACCTCGACCAGGTACTCGAACGGCACGTCCTGGTGGTCGTACGCGGTGAGCGCCTTCTGCCGCACCCGGCCGAGCAGTTCGGCGAAACCGGGGTCGCCGCTCGTGTCGGTGCGCAGCACCAGGGTGTTGACGAAGAAGCCGACGAGCTCGTCCAGCGCCTGGTCGGTCCGCCCGGCGATCGGGCTGCCGATCGGGATGTCCGTGCCGGCGCCGAGCCGGGTGAGCAGCGCGGCGAGGCCGGCCTGGAGCACCATGAACATGCTGGCGCCGCGCGCGGCGGCCAGGTCCCGCAGCGCCTGGTGCAGTTCGGCGTCCAGCCGGACCGCCACCCGGCCGCCCAGCTGGGAGGCCACCGGCGGCCGGGGCCGGTCGGCGGGCAGCTGTACCTGTTGCGGAATTCCCGCCAACTCACCCTTCCAGTAGGCCAGTTGCCGGGCAAACAGGCTGTCCGGGTCGGCGGCGTCGCCGAGCAGGTCGCGTTGCCAGCGGGTGTAGTCGGCGTACTGCACCGGCAGCGGGGACCACTGCGGCTCCTCGCCCCGGCAGCGCGCCGCATAGGCAGTGGCCAGGTCACCGGAGAGCGGGCCCATCGACCAGCCGTCGGCGGCGATGTGGTGCACCACGACCAGCAGGACGTGCCGGTCGGGTGCGAGCGCGTACAGCTCCGCCCGGACCGGCGGTTCCGCCGCCAGGTCGAAGCCGCGCCGGGCCACGTCCGCCAGCCGCTCGGCCAGCACGCTCTCGTCGAGCTCGACCACCGGCAGCGCCGGGTGCGCCTGCGCAGCGCTCAGCACGACCTGGTAGGGCACACCGTCCGTCTCGCGGAAGACCGTCCGCAGGCTGTCGTGCCGGGCGACCACGTCCGCGAGCGCGGCGTGCAGGGCCGACCGGTCGAGACCGCCGGTCAGGCTCAGCGCGAACGGCATGTTGTAGGTGGCGCTCGGCCCGTCCATCCGGTGCAGGAACCACAGGCGGCGCTGGGCGAAGGACAGCTCCACTCGTTCGGGCCGCGGCCGGGCGGTCAGCGCGGGCCGCGCCGTTCCGGCGCCGTCGAGGCGAGCCGCCAGCCCGGCCACGGTCGGTGCCTCGAACAGCGTCCGGACTTCCAGCTCCGCGCCGAGGGTCGCCCGGACCCTGGAGGCCAGGCGGGTCGCCAGCAGCGAGTGCCCGCCCAGGTCGAAGAAGCTGTCCTCCACTCCGACCTGGGCCAGCCCGAGCACCTCGGCGAACAGCTCGGCGAGGAGCTGCTCCTGCGGGGTGCGCGGCGCCCGCCCGACGCCCACCGAGCCGAGGTCGGGAGCGGGCAGCGCGCGACGGTCGAGCTTGCCGCTGGCCGTCAGCGGCAGCGCCTCCAGCGCCACGAACGCCGACGGGATCAGGTAGTCGGGAAGCCGCCCGCGCAGCCAGTCGCGGAGTTCGCCGATGAGGGCGCCGGTGCCCCGGCTGCCGGTCGGGCGGTTGGTCAGCGACGACAGCGCCCTGCCGGTGGCCCGGGCCGGCCGGTACGGCTCGACCGGGGAGCCGTGGTGCGCCCGGGGGTCGGCGAAGACGACGTCCAGGGCGTCGGCCGCGGTGGCCGACCAGGTGACGCCCACCCAGCGGTCGAGTTCCCGCCCGAGGGCCTGGAAGTCGTCCGGGTCGGGAAGGTCGCCCTCCTCCGGGGCGTGCAGCCGCTCCAGCAGCTCGGCGAGCGACCCGTCCCCGTTCTGCACCGCCCGGGCCAGGGCGGACTCCCGCACCACGCGGCGGTTCGGCACCCCGGTGATCCGCAGCACGTCCGCGCGCGGGCGGGCGAGCAGCTCGCGCAGCTCGTCCAGTCCGGCGACCTGCCGACCCCACTCCAGCTCGACGGACCGGCTCGGGGCCGCCGGGCCGACCGGCGCCTTGTGCAGCGTCACGTCATAGCGGTAGCGGGTCAGTTCGTTGTGGTGCCGGCCGCTCTTGACCTCCACGGCCACCGCGCCGATGTCCGTGCCGCGCTCCCGCAGGACGGTGAAGAAGTCCGGGTCGACCAGGAGCTCCTTCTCCACCCTCACGGCCTGCTCCACCGCACGGCGCACCGCCGCGAGGTCGGAGCCGTCACCGGTCCGGTGCAGCTGGACGGCGGTGGCCAGCGGGCGCAGCAGCCGCAGGTTGCGGACGTCGCCGACGAAGAGCGCGCCGCCGGGGGCGAGCAGCCCCATCAGCCGGTCGATCACGTCGGCGAGGTAGTCGACGGACGGGAAGTACTGCACCACCGAGTTGATCACGATGGTGTCGAACTGCCCGGCCGGCAGTCCGTCGGTGTCGTGCGCCGGGCGGGTCTGCAGCACGACGCGCCCGGCCAGGTCCTCCTGCCGGGCCACCTGCGCGGTCAGCGCGTCGATCGCGGTGGCGGAGAAGTCGGTCGCCCAGTACGTCTCGCAGTGCGGTGCGATCTGCGAGAGCAGCAGACCGGTGCCGACGCCGACCTCCAGCACCCGGCGGGGGCGCAGGGACAGGATGCGGGCCACGGTGGCGTCCCGCCACTCCCGCATCTGCTCGACGGGGATCGGGCTCGCGTCGTAACTGCTGTTCCAGCCGACGAAGTTCTGACCGAAGGCGGCTTCCTCGGGAACGATGGGCAGGGCGTCGTAGATGTCCTGCCACTCGCCCACGTGGTCCGCTTCCAGGCCGCTGTCCCGGGCCGCGTCCTGGCGCGGCACGACGTAGCCGACGAGGCGGTCGTCCTGGGCGAGGACGGCGGCCTGGGCGACGACGGGGTGCTCGGCCAACGCCGCCTCGACCTCGCCGGGCTCGACCCGGAAGCCGCGGACCTTCACCTGCTCGTCGGCGCGGCCGACGTACTCCAGCCGGCCTCCCCCAGCGCCCCCAGCCATGGGAGTCCCTCCGGCCGAAGGCTGGGGGGACCCCCAACCCAGCCAGCGCACCAGGTCGCCGGTGCGATACATGCGCTCGCCGTCCTGGCCGAACGGACAGGCGACGAACCGTCCGGCCGTCAGGCCGGGCCGGTTCAGGTAGCCGCGCGCCAGCCCGGCGCCCGCGACGTACAGCTCCCCCGCCACGCCCGGCGGCACCGGCCGCAGTCGCCCGTCCAGCACGTACACCCGGGCGTTGGCGATCGGACGGCCGATCGGCGGCACGCCCTCCCCCGGGGACAGCGGGTCGCTCATGGTCGCGCACACCGTGGTCTCGGTCGGACCGTACGCGTTGATCATCCGCCGGCCCGGTGCCCAGCGTTCCACCAGCTCCGACGGGCACGCCTCCCCCGCCACCACCAGCGTCGACACGGTCACCGAGCCTTCCGGCACGGCGGCGAGGACGGACGGGGGCACGGTCACGTGGGTGACCTTGAGGCCCGGGTCGGTCAGCGCGGTGAGCGGCTCGGCCGCAGGGGGCAGCACCAGGGCCGCACCGCGCAGCAGGGCGGTGTAGATCTCCGACACCGAGGCATCGAAGCTGGGCGAGGCGAACTGGAGCACCCGACTGTCGGGTTCGATCGCGAAGCGCTCGATCTGTCCGGCGACCAGACTCGCCACACCGCCGTGGCCGACCACGACGCCCTTGGGGCGGCCGGTCGAGCCCGACGTGTAGATCACATAGGCCGGATGCCGGACGTCGAGCGCGACCACGGGGTCGGTCTCCGGCCATGCGGACACCTCCGCCACCATCGCCGGGTCATCGACCACCACCGACGGACGAGCGTCCGCCAGCATGAACGCGATCCGCGCCTCCGGATACGCCGGATCCACCGGCAGGTACGCGGCCCCGGCCTTCAGCACACCCAGGACCGCCACCACCGACTCCACCGACCGCGGCAACGCCACCGCCACCAGCTGCTCCGGCTCCACACCCCGGGCGATCAGCGAGTGCGCGAACCGGTTCGCCCGGGCGTTCAGCTCGCGGTACGTCAACTCGACGTCACCGCAGACCAGCGCGACCGCCTCCGGCGCCGTCGCCACCTGCGCCGCGAAGGCCTGCGGCACCGGGACGGCCGCCACCTCGCGGGTGGTCGCGTTGCCCCGCTCCAGCAGCCGGTACCGCTCGTCGGCGTCAAGGAGGTCGATCCGTCCGATGGACTGGTCCGGGTCGGCGGTGACCGCCTCCAGGAGGAGCGTCCAGCGCCGGGCGAGGGCGGCGACCGTCGAGCGGTCGAACAGGTCGGTGGCGTACTCCACCGCGCCGACGATCCCGGCCGGGCTGCCGTCCGGACCGAACTGCTCGGCGAGGCTCACACCCAGGTCGAACTTGGCGGTTCCGGTGGCCACCGCGTAGGTGGCGACGTCCAGGCCGGGCAGTGAGAACCGGCCCATCGGCGCGTTCTGCACGGCCAGGATGGTCTGGAACAGCGGGTGGTGGGACAGCGACCGGGACGGGTTCAGCACCTCCACCAGGTGCTCGAACGGCACATCCTGGTGCGCGTACGCCGACAGCGCCGTCTCCCGCACCCGCCCCAACAGCTCCGCGAAGCTCGGGTCACCGCTCGTGTCGGTGCGCAGCACCAGCGTGTTGACGAAGAACCCGACCAGATCGTCCAACGCCTCGTCGGTACGCCCCGCGATCGGACTCCCGATCGCGATGTCCGTCCCCGCACCCAACCGCGTGTACAGCGCCGCCAGCGCCGCCTGCAGCACCATGAACAGGCTGGTGCCGGTGCGTCGCGCCAACTCCGTCAGAGCCGCGTGCAGTTCGGGGCTCAGCTCCAGGCCGACGTGGTCCCCGCGCCAGCCGGCGACGGCCGGCCGCGGCCGGTCGGCGGGCAGTCGGAGCAGCTCCGGCAGGTCGGACAGCTGCCGCTTCCAGTAGTCGAGCTGCTCGGCGAACCTGCTCCCGGGGTCGGCGGCGTCGCCGAGCAGGTCGCGCTGCCACAGCGTGTAGTCCGCGTACTGCACCGGCAGGTCCGACCAGCGCGGTGCGCGGCCCTCGCTCCGGGCGGCGTAGGCCTCCGCCAGGTCGCGAGCCAGCGGACCGGTGGACCAGCCGTCACCGGCGATGTGGTGCATGACCAGCAGCAGCACGTGGTCGTCCGGCGCGAGCGCGAACAGCTCCGCCCGCAGCGGTGGTTCCGCCGCCAGGTCGAAGGGCTGTCGGGCGAACTCGGCGAGCCGCTCCCGCAGTTCGGCCCGCGACACCTCGGTCAGCCGGGCCCGGGGCCGGGCCGCGGCCTGGTCCAGGACGCGCTGGCACGGGACGCCGTCGACCTCCGGGAACACCGTCCGCAGGCTCTCGTGCCGGGCCACCACGTCGGCCAGCGCCTCGTCCAGCGCGGACCGGTCGAGTGTCCCGGTCAGCTGGAGCGCCAGCGGGATGTGGTATGTCGCGGCGGCGGCGTCCATGCGGTGCAGGAACCAGAGCCGGCGCTGGGCGAAGGACAGCGGCACGGCCTCCGGCCGCTCGTGCGCGGTCAGCGCCGGGCGGGCGTGGCCGGCCTCGGCCAGCGCCTCGGCCAGGCCCGCCACGGTGGGCGCCTGGAAGAGCGCGCGCAGCCCGAGCTCCACGCCGAGCACCGAGCGCACCCGCGCGGCCAACCGGGTGGCGAGCAGGGAGTGCCCGCCCAGGTCGAAGAAGTCCTCGTCGACCCCGACCCCCGGCAGGCCCAGCACCTCGGCGAACAGCTCGCACAGGATCTGCTCCTGCGGCGTGCGCGGCGCCCGGCCACTCCCGGCGGGACCGGCCTCGGGCGCGGGCAGCGCCGCCCGGTCCAGCTTCCCGTTCGGCGTCGACGGCAACACGTCCAGCAGCACGAACGCCGACGGCACCAGGTAGTCGGGCAGCCGCTCGCGCAGGTACGCCGCCAGCTCCCCCGGTCGGACGGCCGCGTCGGGACGGGCCGTCACATAGCCGACGAGCCGGTCGTCCTGGGCGAGGACGGCGGCCTGGGCGACCGCTGGGTGCTCGGCCAACGCCGCCTCGACCTCGCCGAGTTCGATGCGGAAGCCGCGGACCTTCACCTGCTCGTCGGCGCGGCCGACGTACTCCAGCTCGCCTCCCCCAGCGGCCCGAGCCCGGCGCCGCACCAGGTCGCCGGTGCGGTACATGCGGCTCCCGGGCGGGCCGAACGGGCAGGCGAGGAACCGCCCGGCGGTGAGTCCGGGCCGGTCGAGGTAGCCGCGGGCCAGGCCCGGGCCGGCGACGTACAGCTCCCCCGCCACCCCCAGCGGCACGACGCGCAGTCGCTCGTCGAGCACGTACACCCGGAAGCCCGCGACCGGTCGGCCGATCGGCGGCACGCCGGAGCCCGCCGACAGCGGGTCGCTCATGGTCGCGCACACCGTGGTCTCGGTCGGACCGTACGCGTTGATCATCCGGCGCCCGGGCGCCCAGCGGGCCACCAGCTCCGGCGCGCAGGCCTCACCCGCCACCACCAGGGTGGCGGCCGTGAGGTCGGCGCAGTCCAGCGCGGCCAGGGCCGAGGGCGGCAGCGTCACATGGGTGACGTCGAGTCGACGGTCCGTCAGGGCCTCCAGCGGAGCCTCGGACGGGGCCAGGACGAGGGCGGCACCGGTGAGCAGGGCGCTGCAGAGGTCCCAGAAGGACGCGTCGAAGCTGGGCGAGGCGAACTGGAGCACCCGGCTGCCCGGCACCACGCCGAGCCGCTCGACCTGCGCCGCCACCAGGCCCGACACGCCCATGTGGCTGACCACGACGCCCTTGGGGCGGCCGGTCGAGCCCGACGTGTAGATCACATAGGCCGGATGCCGGACGTCGAGCGCGACCACGGGGTCGGTCTCCGGCCATGCGGACACCTCCGCCACCATCGCCGGGTCATCGACCACCACCGACGGACGAGCGTCCGCCAGCATGAACGCGATCCGCGCCTCCGGATACGCCGGATCCACCGGCAGGTACGCGGCCCCGGCCTTCAGCACACCCAGGACCGCCACCACCGACTCCACCGACCGCCGCAGCGCCACCGCCACCAGCTGCTCCGGCTCCACACCCCGGGCGATCAGCGAGTGCGCGAACCGGTTCGCCCGGGCGTTCAGCTCGCGGTACGTCAACTCGACGTCACCGCAGACCAGCGCGACCGCCTCCGGCGTCGCCGCCACCTGCGCCGCGAACAGCTCCGGCAGGTTCACCGGAGCCGCCCCGCCCTCGGCGGCGGGCAACAGCTCGCAGCGCTCCTCGCCGGACAGCAGGTCGATCCCGCCGATCGGCCGGTCGGGAGCGGCGGCAACCGCGGCCAGCAGCCTGGTCCACCGGGCGACCAGCGACTCGACCGTCGAACGGTCGAACAGGTCGGTGCTGTACTCGACCGCACCGCTGATTCCCGCCGGCGCGCCGTCGCCGCCGTGTTCCTCCGCGAGACCGAAGGTCAGGTCGAGCCGCGAGGTCCCGGTGGGCACGGTCACCCCGGAGACCCGGAGGCCGGGGAGGTCGAAGTCGCCGCCCGGCGCGTTCTGGACGACCAGCCCGGTCTGGAACAGCGGGTGGTGGGACAGCGACCGGGACGGGTTCAGCACCTCCACCAGGTGCTCGAACGGCACATCCTGGTGCGCGTACGCCGACAGCGCCGTCTCCCGCACCCGCCCCAACAGCTCCGCGAAGCTCGGGTCACCGCTCGTGTCGGTGCGCAGCACCAGCGTGTTGACGAAGAACCCGACCAGATCGTCCAACGCCTCGTCGGTACGCCCCGCGATCGGACTCCCGATCGCGATGTCCGTCCCCGCACCCAACCGCGTGTACAGCGCCGCCAGCGCCGCCTGCAGCACCATGAACAGACTCGCACCCGAACGCCGCGCCAACTCCACCAGCGCGGCGTGCAGTTCGGCGTCGATCCGGAGCTCCAGCAGGTCGCCGCCGTACGTCATGGCGGCCGGGCGCGGCCGGTCGACGGGCAGCTGCAGCTGCTCGGGCAGCCCGGCCAACTCCTCGCTCCAGTAGGCGACCTGGCGGGCGAACACGCTGTCCGCGTCGCGCTCGTCGCCGAGGATCTCGTGCTGCCAGAGGGTGTAGTCGCCGTACGTCACCGGCAGCGGCGGCCATGCGGGCGCACCGCCGCCCCGCCGGGTGACGTAGGCGGTGGCGAGGTCGCGGGCCAGCGGGCCCATGGACCAGCCGTCCCCGGCGATGTGGTGCATCACCAGCAGCAGCACATGTTCGTCCGGCGCGAGCGCGAACAGCTCCGCCCGCAGCGGCACTTCCGAGGTCAGGTCGAAGCCGCGCACCGCCGCCTCGCGCAGCAGACCGGGCACCTCCGCCTCGCCGGCCGCGCGCACCGTCAGCGGGACGGCCGCCTCGGCGGCGTCCAGCACCCGCTGGTACGGGACTCCGGCGGTGTGCGGGAAGACCGTACGCAGGGTCTCGTGCCGGGCCACCACATCCGCGAGCGCGGCGCTCAGCGCCGCCCGGTCGAGGTCGCCGGACAGCCGCAGGGCCAGCGGCATGTGGTAGGTGGCGCTCGGCGCCCCGAACTGCTGGAGGAACCAGAGGCGGCGCTGGGCGAACGACAGCGGCATCGGCTCCCGGCGGGCCCGGGGCTTCAGGGCCTGCCGCGCGGTGGCGGCGTCGTGCAGCCCGGCCGCCAGCCCGGCGGGCGTCGGCGTCCGGAACATTGCGCGCAACTCCAGCTCGACCCCGAGGGTGGCCCGGACCCGCGACACCAGTCGGGTGGCGAGCAGGGAGTGCCCGCCCAGGTCGAAGAAGTCCTCGTCGACCCCGACCCTCGGCAGACCCAGCACCTCGGCGAACAGCTCGCACAGGATCTGCTCCTGCGGCGTGCGCGCCGCGCGGCCGCTCCCGACCATGCCCGGCTCGGGCGCGGGCAGCGCCGCCCGGTCCAGCTTCCCGTTCGGCGTCAACGGCAACGCGTCCAGCAGCACGAACGCCGACGGCACCAGGTAGTCGGGCAGCCGCTCGCGCAGGTACGCCGCCAGTACCGCCGCGGTGGCCGGCTCCGGTGCCGAGGGCACGACGTACGCGACGATCCGGGTCTCCCCCGGCCGGTCCTCGCGGGCGAGCACCGCGACCTGGGCCACGCCCGGGTGCGCGGTCAGCTCGGCCTCGATCTCGCCCGGCTCGATCCGGAAGCCACGGACCTTCACCTGGTGGTCGACCCGGCCGGCGAACTCCAACTCCCCGTCGGCGCGCCAGCGGACCAGGTCACCGGTGCGGTACATCCTCCCTCCTTGCCCGCCATCGGGCTGGGGGCACCTCCCAGCCTCCCCCAGCCTTCGGCCGGGGGGACCCCCATGGCTGGGGGCGAGGGGCCCATGCCCGCTCGGACCGTACGGGTTGGCGACGAAGCGCCCGGCGGTGAGCCCGGGCCGGTTCAGGTAGCCGCGCGCCAGTCCCACCCCGGCGAGGTACAGCTCGCCCAGCACACCGGGGGCGACCGGACGCAGGGCCGAATCCAGCACGTACGCCTGGCAGTTGGCGATCGGTCGGCCGATCGGCACCGGCAGCGGGCAGTCGGCCGGCAGCGGGTAGGCGGTGATCACATGGGTCTCGGCGGGCCCGTAGTGGTTGTGCAGCACCCGGCCCGGCCGGCCGGCCTGGAAGCGCCGTACGGCACCGCCCAGACGCATCGCCTCGCCGGCCTGGGCGACCAGTCGCAGGTGCGGCAGGTCCAGCCCGGCCTCCTCGGCCGCCTCGGCCAGCGCCTCGACCACCAGGTTGGGGGCGAACAGCTCGGCGACCCGGTGCCGGTCCAGCCAGTGCGCGAACAGCTCGGCACTGCGGCGCTGTTCCTCGGTCGGCACCACCAGGGTCTTGCCGTACAGCAGCGCGGAGAGCACCTCCTGCACCGAGACGTCGAAGCTGATCGCGGTGAACTGCGCGGTGCGCGTGCCCGGTTCGCCGCCGACGGCCCGGTGGTGCCACTCCAGCAGGTTCAGCAGCCCGGCGGCGGGCATCACCACGGCCTTGGGCCGGCCGGTGGAGCCGGAGGTGTAGATGACGTAGGCCGGGTGGCGCGCGTCCACGGCGACGGCCGGATCGTGCTCCGGCAGGTCCCCGTCCGGTGTGACGGCGGCGAGGTCGTCGAGCACCACGGCCGGCCGGGCGTCCTCCAGCATGAACGCGATGCGGGCGGCCGGGTAGTCCGGGTCGATCGGCAGGTACGCCGCGCCCGTCTTGAGCACCGCGAGGACGGCGACCACCAGCTCGGCCGAGCGCGGCAGCCGCAGGGCGACGACCTGCTCCGGCCCGACCCCGCGCGCGATCAGCGCGTGGGCCAGGCGGTTGGCCCGGCGGTTCAGCTCGCGGTACGTCAGCACGGTGTCCTCGAACACCACCGCCGGGGCCTCCGGGGTCGCCCGAACCCGCGCCTCGAACAGGGCGGGCAGGCCGGTGGCGAGCACCGGGCAGGCGGTGTCGTTGCGCGCGACCAGCAGCTCGTGCCGCTCCTCGGAGGTGAGGACGTCGATCCGGCTCAGCGGCCGGTCCGGCTCGGCGGCCACGGCCGCCAGCAGGCGCAGCCACCGGTCGACCAGCGCCGCCACGGTGGCGTGGTCGAACAGGTCGGTGCTGTACTCGACCCGCCCGACGATGCCCCCGGCCGCCCCGCCCGTGCCGCCGCGCTCCAGCAGGTGGAAGCCGAGGTCGAACATCGCCGTCGGCGTCCGCACCAGGACGATCTCGGAGCGCAGTCCGCTCAGCGCGAACTCGGTGCGGGGCACGTTCTGCAGCGCGAGCAGCACCTGGAACAGCGGCTGCCGGGCGAGCGACCGGGACGGGTTGAGGGCCTCGACGACGTGCTCGAACGGCAGGTCCTGGTGGGCGTACGCGCCGAGCGCGCCCTCCCGGACCCGGACCAGCAACTCGGCGAAGGACGGGTCGCCCGAGGTGTCGGTGCGCAGCACCAGGGTGTTGACGAAGAAGCCGACGAGGTCGTCCAGCTCCTGGTCCGTCCGGCCGGCGATCAGGCTGCCGACCGGGATGTCCGTGCCCGCGCCGAGCTTGTCCAGCAGCGCCGCCAGCGCGGCCTGGAGCACCATGTAGACGCTGGCCCCGTGCTCCCGGCCCAGACGCACCAGTGCGCCGTGCAGCTCCGGGTCCAGGTCGATCGCCAGGTGGCCGCCCCGGTACGAGGTGGTCGCCGGACGGGGCCGGTCGGCGGGCAGCCGGATCTGCTCGGGCAGACCGGCCAGCCGGTCCGTCCAGTAGGCCGCCTGCCGGGCGAACAGGCTCGCGGGGTCGTCGCGGTCGCCGAGCAACCGGTCGTGCCAGAGGGTGTAGTCGGCGTACTGCACCGGCAGCGGCGCCCAGCCCGGCTCCTGGCCCCGGCGGCGCGCCGCGTACGCGGTGGCCAGGTCGGCGGCCAGCGGGCCCAGCGACCAGCCGTCACCGGCGATGTGCTGCACCACCAGGAGCAGCACGTGCTCGTCCGCCGAGAGCTCGAACACCTCCGCGTGCAACGGCGCTTCGGCCGCGAGGTCGAAACCGCGCGCTGCGGCCTCGGTCAGCAGTTCCGGCAGGACCGTCTCGTCGGCCGGGGTGATCGAAAGCCTCGGCCGCACCTCTCCGGCGGCGAGCACCTGCTGATACGGCACCCCGTCCACCGCCGGGAAGACGGTGCGCAGGGTCTCGTGCCGGTCGACGATGTCGCCGAGCGCCTCCTCCAGGGCCACGAGGTCCAGCGGGCCCGAGAGCCGCCACGCCAGCGGGATGTTGTAGATCGGCCCAGTGCCCTCCAGCTGGTACAGGAACCACAGCCGCCGCTGAGCGGAGGACAGCGGCACCAGATCGGGCCGCTCCGCCCGCCCCAGGGCGAGCCTGGCCCGGTCGGCGCCGCCCAGCCCGGCGGCCAGCCCGGCCACCGTCGGGGTCCGGAACAAGGTGTGCAGCGCCAGCTCCACGCCCAGGGTGGCGCGGACCCGGGCCACCAGCCGGGTGGCCAGCAGCGAGTGCCCGCCCAGGTCGAAGAAGTCGTCGTCGACGCCGACCTGCGGCAGGCCCAGCACCTCGGCGAACAGCTCGGCCAGCACCTGCTCCTGGGGCGTGTGCGGGGCCCGGCCGGTTCGCGCCCCGGTGAAGTCCGGCTCGGGCAGGGCGCGCCGGTCGAGCTTGCCGCTGGTGTTCAGCGGCAGGGCGTCGAGTGGGACGAACGCGGCCGGCACCATGTACTCCGGCAGCCGTTCGCGCAGGTGGCCCCGCAGCTCCTCCGGCCGGAGTTCGGCGCCGGTGGCGGGCACCAGGTAGGCCACCAGGCGGGTCTCCGCCTCCCGGTCCTTGCGGGCGACCACCGCGACCTGACGAACCTGGGGGTGCTCGGCCAACGCCGTCTCGATCTCACCGAGTTCGATCCGGAAGCCGCGCACCTTCACCTGGTCATCAGCACGGCCGACGTACTCCAGCTGGCCGTCGGGGCGTCGACGCACCAGGTCACCGGTGCGATACATCCTCCCTCCTAGCCCGCCATCGGGCTGGGGGCACCTCCCAGCCTCCCCCAGCCTTCGGCCGGGGGGACCCCCATGGCTGGGGGCGATGGGCCCATGCCCGTCCGGGCCGAACGGGCAGGCGACGAACCGCCCGGCGGTCAGGCCCGGTCGGTTCAGGTAGCCACGGGCCAGGCCCGGGCCCGCGAGGTACAGTTCACCCGTCACGCCCGGCGGAACCAAACCCAACCGCTGGTCCAGCACATACGCCCGGAGTCCGGCGATGGCACGGCCGATCGGCGGCACACCCGACCCCGGCGACAGCAGCTCGCTGATCGTCGCCACGATCGTGACCTCGGTCGGACCGTACGCGTTGATCATCCGCCGGTCCGCCGCCCAGCGCGTCACCAGTTCCGGCGGGCAGGCCTCGCCGGCCACCACCAGCGTCGGCACGTCCACCGCCTCCGGCGACAGCGCCGCCAGCACCGACGGCGGCACGGTCGCGTGGGTGAGCGCGAGGCTCGGGTCGGTCAGTGCGGCGACCGGCTCGGTTGCGGGCGCCGGCACCAGGGCGGCACCGGCGAGCAGGGCGCCGAGAATGTCCCACAGCGAACTGTCGAAGCTCGGCGAGGCGAACTGGAGCACCCGGCTGTCGGCGTCGATGCCGAGTCGCTCGACCTGGGCCGCCACCATGGGCGGCACGCCCGCGTGGCTCACCACCACACCCTTGGGCCGGCCGGTCGAGCCGGACGTGTAGATCACGTACGCGGCATTCCGGGCATCCACCGTGACGACCGGATCGGTCTCCGGCCACTCCGACGCCTCGGCCGCCTCGGCCGCCTCGGCCACCGTCGCCGGGTCGTCGACCACCACGGTCGGCCGCGCGTCCGCCAGCATGAACGCGATCCGCGCCGGCGGGTACACGGGGTCCACCGGCAGGTAGGCGGCACCCGTCTTCAGCACGCCCAGGACCGCCACCACGAACTCCACCGACCGCGGCAGCGAGAGCGCCACGAGCTGTTCCGCGGCCACCCCCCGGGCGATCAGCGAGTGCGCGAACCGGTTGGCCCAGGTGTTCAGTTGACGGTACGTCAGCTCGACATCGCCGGCGGCCAGTGCGACGGCCTCCGGGGTGGCCGCCACCTGCGCCGCGAAGGCCTCCAGCAGGCTGCCAGTGGCCGCCCCGCCGTCGGCGGCGGGCAGCAGCGCGCGGCGCTCCTCGGCGGACAGCAGGTCGATGCGGGCGAGCCGCTGCCGCGGGTCGGCCACGGCCGCGGTCAGCAGCCGGACCAGGCGCTCGACCATCGTCTCCACCGTCGCCGGGTCGTACAGGTCGCTCGCGAACTGGACGAAGACGTCGATGCCGGCCGGGGTGGGGGCACCTCCCGGGCCGTCAGGCCCAGGGGGACCGTCCTCGGCGTGCCGCTCGGACAACGAGAGGACCAGGTCGAACTTGGACGTGGCGGTGGCCAGCTCCAGCTCGCCGATCCGCAGTCCGACCGGGGCGAACTCGGCCCGGGCGTTGTTCTGCAGCACCAGCATGACCTGGAACAGCGGGTGGTGGGAGAGCGACCGCACCGGGTTGAGGGCCTCGACCAGGTACTCGAACGGCAGGTCCTGGTTCGCGTAGCCCGCCAGCGCGGTGTCCCGGACCCGGCCGAGCAGCTCGGCGAAGGTCGGGTCGCCCGAGGTGTCGGTGCGCAGCACCAGGGTGTTCACGAAGAACCCGACCAGGTCGTCCACGGCCTCGTCCGTGCGCCCGGCGGTGAGGCTGCCGACCGGGATGTCGTCGCCCGCGCCGAGCCTGCTCAGCAGCGCCGCGAGCCCGGCTTGGAGCACCATGAACAGACTGGTGCCGTTGGTCCGGGCGAGCTCGCGCAGCCCGTGGTGCAGCTCCGCGTCCAGCTCGGCCCGCACGAAGCCGCCCCGGTGCGAGGCGACCGCCGGGCGGGGCCGGTCGACGGGCAGCTGGATCTGCTCCGGCAGATCGGCCAACTGCCGCTTCCAGTAGGCCGCCTGGCGGGCGAACGGACTGTCCTCGTCCGTGGCCTCGCCGAGCAGCTCGTGCTGCCACAGGGTGTAGTCGGCGTACTGGACGGCCAACGGCTCCCGGTGTGGCTCCTCGCCCCGGCAGCGGGCCGCGTAGGCCGCGGTGAGGTCGGCGGCCAGCGGGCCGAGCGACCAGCCGTCGCCGGCGATGTGGTGGAGCACCACCAGCAGCACGTGCTCCTCCGGCGCCAGCTCGAACAGCTCGGCGTGCAGCGGGAGTTCGGTCTCCAGGTCGAACCGGTGGGCCTGCGCCGCCGCCAGGGCGCCGGTCAGCCCGCCCTCGGTGGTCCGGCGCACGGCCAGCTCGGGGCGGGCCGCGACGACGTCCAGCACCTGCTGGTACGGCACGCCGTCCACCACGGGGAACACCGTCCGCAGCGCCTCGTGCCGGGCCACGACGTCCGTCAGCGCGGCGTGCAGCGCCTCCCGATCGAGCGGGCCGGACAGCCTCCAGGCCAACGGGATGTTGTAGTTCGCGCTGGCGCCCTCCAGCTGGTGGAGGAACCACAGCCGCCGCTGCGCGAACGACAGCGGGATCCTCTCCGGCCGTCGGTACGGAGCCAGCGCGGCCTGGGCCGGTCCGGCCGCCACGAGCGCGGCGGCCAGGCCGGCCGGGGTCGGTGCCTCGAACAGGGTGCGCAGCTCCATCTCGACACCGAGCGTCGCGCGGATCCGGGCGGCCAGGCGGGTGGCCAGCAGCGAGTGCCCGCCCAGGTCGAAGAAGCCGTCCTCGACGCCGACGGACCCCACCCCGAGGATCTCGGCGAACAGCTCGCAGAGGATCTGCTCCTGCGGGGTGCGCGGCGCGCGGCCGGTGGCCGCCGGGGCGAGGTCGGGCGCGGGCAGGGCCCGATGGTCCAGCTTGCCGTTGGCGGTCAGCGGCAGCGCGTCCAACAGCACGAACGCGGCCGGCACCATGTACTCGGGCAGCCGCCTGGCCAGGTGCTCGCGCAGGTCGGCCGGGCGCGGCACGGGGCCCGGGGCCGGCACCAGGTAGGCGACCAGCCGGGTGTCGTCGGCCCGCTCCTGCCGGGCCAGCACGGCGACCTGCGCGACGGCCGGGTGCGCCGCCAGCGCCGCCTCGATCTCACCGAGCTCGATCCGGAAGCCGCGGACCTTGACCTGCTGGTCGGCCCGGCCGACGTAGCACAGACTGCCTCCCCCAGCGCCCCCAGCCATGGGGGTCCCCCCGGCCGAAGGCTGGGGGAGGCTGGGAGGTGCCCCCACCGGCCGGGGGGACCCCCAACCCAGCCAGCGCACCACGTCGCCGGTGCGGTACATCCGGGAGCCGGCCGGTCCGAAGGGGTCGGCGACGAACCGCCCGGCGGTCAGGCCGGGCCGGTTCAGGTAGCCGCGTGCCAGCCCGGCGCCCGCGACGTACAGCTCGCCGGGCACGCCCGGGGCGACCGGTCGCAGCCCGGAGTCCAGCACGTACGTCCGCAGGTCCGGGAGGGCCGCGCCGACCTGGCCGGCGACGGTGCCGGAGCGGTCGAGCGCCGCGTAGGTGACGTGCACCGTGGTCTCGGTGATGCCGTACATGTTGACCAGCCGCGGCGCGTCCTCCGGGTGCCGCTCGTACCAGCTCGCCAGCCGGGCGTGCTCCAGCGCCTCGCCGCCGAACACCACCGTGCGCAGGGCGAGTCGGCGGCCGGTCTCCGGGGCCTCCGCGTCCGCCTGCATCAGCTGGTAGAAGGCGGACGGCGTCTGGTTGAGCACCGTCACCCGCTCGCGGGCGAGGAGCTCCAGGAACCGGCCGGGCGAGCGGCTGGTCTCATGGTCCACGACCACCAGCCGACCGCCGTGCAGCAGCGCGCCCCACAGCTCCCACACCGAGAAGTCGAAGGCGTAGGAGTGGAAGAGCGTCCAGACGTCCTCGGCGGAGAAGCCGAACAGCTCCTCGGTGGCGCCGAACAGCCGCACCACGTTCCGGTGCGGGACCACCACGCCCTTGGGGTTGCCGGTGGACCCGGAGGTGTGGATGACGTAGGCGGGGTGGCCGGGGTCGACGGGGACCTCCGGATCCGTGTCCGGCAGTCCGTCCAGGTCGAGCGTGTCCAGCAGCAGCCGGTCCACCGGCTCCGCAGCCGGCAGTTCACCGATCCGGCTCGTCGTCAGCAGCAGCGACGGCCGGGTGTCCTGGAGCAGGTAGGCGATCCGGGCGGCCGGGTACTGCGGGTCCACCGGCACGTACGCGGCGCCGGCCTTGAGCACCGCGAGCACCGCCACGACCAGATCCGCCGAGCGCGGCAGGGCCAGCGCCACCAGCTGCTCCGGTCCCACGCCCCGGTCGATCAGGGCATGCGCGATCCGGTTGGCCTGGGCATTCAACTCCCCGTACGTCAGGGCGACTTCGCCGCTCACCACGGCGACCGCGGCCGGATTCGCCCGCACCTGCCGCTCGAAGAGCGCGGTGATGCCGCTCTCCGGCAGCTCCCCGGCAAGGGCTTTGCCGGCCGGCAGCAGCGCGCGGAGCTCGTCGGCGGAGAGCACGTCCACCTGACCGATCCGTCGGCCGGGATCGGCGACCACGGCCCGCAGCAGCCGCAGCCACCGGTCGACGATCCCCGCCACGGCGGCCGCGTCGAACAGGTCGGTGCTGTACTCCACCACGCCCGACAGCCCGTCCGCGTCGGGCCGTTCGGCCAGGATGAAGGTCAGGTCGCACTTGGCCGTCCCGGTGTGGACCAGGTCGGTCGCCACCCGCAGCCCGGGCAGCTCGAACGCGCCGAGCGGTGCGTTCTGCAGGGCGAGCATGGTCTGGAACAGGGGGTGGTGCGCCAGCGTCCGGGTGGGGTTCAGCGCCTCCACCAGCTGCTCGAACGGCACGTCCTGGTGCGCGTACGCGGCCAGCGCGTCCGAGCGCACCCGGCCCAGCAGTTCGGTGAACGACGGGTCGCCGGACAGGTCGGTGCGCAGCACCAGGGTGTTGACGAAGAAGCCGACCAGGTCGTCCAGGGCCTCGTCGGTGCGTCCGGCGATCGGCGTGCCGATCGGGACGTCGGTGCCGGCGCCGAGCTTGCCCAGCAGGGCGGCCAGCCCGGCCTGGAGCACCATGAAGAGGCTGGCGCCGCCGCCGCGGGCGAGTGCGCGCAGGCCCTGGTGCAGCTCGGCGTCGATCCGCACCGGCAGGTGGGCACCCCGGTAGGACATCACCGCCGGACGGGGCCGGTCGAAGGGCAGCTCCACCTGTTCGGGAAGCTCCGCCAACTGCTCGCGCCAGTAGCCGAGTTGGTCGTTCAGCAGGCTGTCCGGGTCCGCGCCGTCACCGAGCAGCTCCCGCTGCCAGAGGGCGTAGTCGGCGTACTGGACCGGCAGCGGCGACCACTCCGGCTTCGCCCCTTCGGCGCGGGCCGCGTAGGCGGTCGTCAGGTCCCGCGAGAGCGGCCCCATCGACCAGCCGTCACCGGCGATGTGGTGCACCACGAGCAGCAGCATGTGCTCCTCGGTGCCCAGCTGGAACAGCTCGGCGTGCAGCGGCGGCTCCGCGGAGAGGTCGAAGCCGTACCGGGCCGCCTCCGCCAGCCGGTCCGGCAGGTCGCGCTCGCCGACCTCGGTCACCCGCATCCGCGGCCGTGCCACGTCGGGGTCCATCACCCGCTGGCACGGCACGCCGTCGATCACCGGGAAGACGGTACGCAGGCTCTCGTGCCGCTCCACCACGTCCGCCAGGGCGGCCTCCAGGGCCCGCTGGTCCAGGTCTCCGGACAGCCGCAGCGTCAACGGGATGTTGTAGGTGGCGCTCGGGCCCTCCATGCGGTGCAGGAACCACAGCCGGCGCTGGGCGAAGGACAAGGGGACCGTCTCGGGTCGCTCGCGGCGCCCCAGCGCCGGGCGCGCCCGGCCCGCGACGTCCACGGCGGCCGCCAGTTCCGCGACCGTCGGTGCGTCGAACAGGTCGCTCAGCCTCAGCTCGACGCCCAGCACCGACCGTGCCCGGGCGACCAGCCGGGTGGCCAGCAGCGAGTGCCCTCCGAGGTCGAAGAAGCTGTCGTCCACTCCGGCCTCGGCCACCCCGAGCACCTCGGCGAACAGCCCGGCGAGCAGGTGTTCGGTCGCGGTGCGCGGAGCACGGCCCGGGGCGGCCGAGGTCTGCTCGGGCGCGGGGAGGGCCCGTCGGTCGAGCTTGCGGTTCGGCGTCAGCGGCAGCGCGTCCAGGGTCACGAACGCGGACGGCACCATGTACTCCGGCAGCCGCTCGCGCAGGTGCTCGCGCAGCTCGGCCGCGACGGCCTCGGCACCGGACGCCGCGGCACCGGACGCCGGCACGACGTAGGCGACCAGCCGGGCGTCCCCTTCGGTGCGCACCAGAACGGCGGCCCGTGCGACCCGCGGGTGCTCCATGAGCACGGTCTCGATCTCGCCGAGTTCGATCCGGAATCCCCGGATCTTGACCTGGTCGTCGGTGCGGCCGAGGAACTCCAGGTTCCCGTCCGCGTCCCACCGCACCAGGTCGCCGGTGCGGTACATCCGCGAGCCGGCCGGCCCGAACGGGTCGGCCGTGAAGCGCCCGGCGGTCAGGCCCGGCCGGTTCAGATAGCCCCGTGCCAGGCCCGCACCGGCGATGTACAGTTCACCCGCCGCGCCCACGGGCAGCGGCCGCAGTGCGCCGTCCAGCACGTACAGCCGGGCGTTGCCGACCGGACGGCCGATCACCGGGCGTCGGCTCGACCCCAGCGGTGCGACGACCGAGTTGACCGTGCACTCGGACGGCCCGTAGAAGTTCAGGCAGGACACCCCGTCGGCCGCCCGCAGCCGCTCCCACAGCTGCTCCGGAACGGCCTCCCCGCCCGCCGCGACGATCGCCGGGCGCCACTGGGGATCGTCCAGCAGTCCCCGTGAGACGAGGACGTGGAGGTACGACGGGGTGGCCTCGATGAAGTCGAGGCGATGGCGCCGGGCGTAGTCGACGAAGGCGTCCGGGTCGGTCCAGGTCGCGTGGTCCAGGACGTGCAGCTCGTGGCCCGCGCACAGGCCGAGCAACTGGTTCCAGGAGGCGTCGAAGGAGACCGACGTGGTGAGCGCCACGCGAAGCCGGCCCCGTCCCGTGAGCAGGGGTGGGAACAGTGCCCGCTGCTGGTCGGCGAACAGGTTGAGCAGCCCACCGTGCGTCGGCACCACGCCCTTGGGCCGCCCGGTGGAACCGGACGTGTAGATGACGTAGGCCGGATGCGCCGGATCGACGGCCACCGCCGGATCCGCTGCCGGGCAGCCCGCCACCATCGCCGCCGTCTCCGGGTCGTCGACCACCAGCCGCTCGGCGGAGCCGGCCCCGGGCAACCGCTCGGCGGTCCGGGAGTCGGTCACCAGGAACGCCGGGCGGGCGTCGTCGAGCAGGTACGTGATCCGGGCGACCGGGTACTCCGGATCGACCGGGACGTACGCCGCGCCGGTCTTCAGCACCGCCAGGATCGACACCACGAGCTCGGCGGAGCGCGGCAGGGCCACCGCCACCAGCCGCTCCGGCCCCACCCCCCGGTCGATCAGGGCGTGCGCCAGCCGGTTCGCCCGCCCGTCGAGCTCCGCGTACGTCAGCGAGAGGTCCCCGCACACCAGTGCGGTGAGGTCCGGGGTCGCCCGCACGTGCTCCTGGAACAGCTCCGGCAGACTCGCGGCCGGGACCTCCGTCACCGGCCCCGTGCCGACGGCCGCCAGCTCTTGGCGGTCCTCGGTCGTGAGCAGTTCGATCCGGCCCACCGGCTCGTCCGGGTCGCAGTCCGCGACGGCGTCGAGCAGTGCGAGCAGCCGCTGCCGGTGGGTGTCGAGGTCTCCATCGCCGTACGCTTCCGGCGCGCCGTGGAGCCTGAGGAGCGGCGGGGTGCCGTCCCGGTAGTCGAACACCCAGACCGCCAGGTCGGTGGTCGACCCCGACACGAAGTGGTGCACGGAGGCGGGGTGCCCGGCGAAACTCGGCCTGGAGTTGAAGGCCATGATGTTGACGATCAGTGGGAACGCCGTCCCGATGCTGCCGGGCACGCCGAGGTCCCGCAGCAGGTCCTCACTTCGGTACCGCTCGTGCGCGACCGCCGACTGGACCTCCCGCGCCACCTGGGCGACGAGTTCACGCCACGGCATGTCCGGTCGCACGGTCAGCCGCAGCGGCACCACGTTGGACATCGTGCCCGGTACCGTCATCAGGTCGCGGTCCGCGGACCGCCGGGCCGTGACGGGGAGGGCGAGCACCACGTCCCGCGTGCCGGTGAGTCGGTGCGTGTACAGCGCCGCCGCCGCGATCATCAGACGGGACCACCGGACACCGGTCCTCCCCGCCGCCGCCCGCAGCGCGTCCGGGCGCCGCAGTTCCCGCTCCTCGCCCAGGCGGAGAGCGCGGTTCGGGTCGGTCGGGGCCGTGTCGGCGAGCCTCGTCGGCGCCGGCCGGTCCGCGAAGCGCTCCGTCCAGTAGGCGCGGTCGGCGGTGAAATCCGCCGACGCGCGGTAGGCGGCGTCGCTGTCGACCAGGTCCTGCAGCGAGCCGAACGGGGACGGCGGCACCGGCCCGCCCTCGGCCAGTGCCGAGTACACGTCACCGACCCGCTGCCTGACCAGGGCGCTGCTGATCGCGTCCAGCACCACGTGGTGGTAGTTCAGGTACCACAGGAACCCGGTCGGCGACAGCCGGATCAGCGCGTGCCCGAACAGCGGGTCGCGGGCGAGGTCCAGCGGGCGCATCAGGTCCCGCTCCATCCACTCCATGGCCGTCGCACGGGGTTCGGCTTCCCCGCTGAGGTCCAGGTGCGCCGGCGCCCAGTCCCAGGCCTCGCGGAGGACCTGGCGCGGGCCGTCGCCGTCGTCGACGAAGCTCACGTGCAGGGCGTCGACCTCGTCGACCACCCGGCGCAGCGCGGCCTCGAACAGCGCCGGCTCCACCGGCCCGTGGATCTCCAGGCATTCTCCGACGCGGTAGCCCGGGATCGGCGTCCGGGAGCGCTGCTCGGCGAGCCAGATCTCACGCTGGGCTGCCGTCAGGGGAAGGACGTCGCCGTCGCGACGGGACATGGGGGGTACCTCCAGAAGTGTGGGCGGGCGTACGCGCACGGCACGCCGGGCCACGCCGACCGCGGTGGCGTCACACGGTCGGCGGGCGGGGCGGCTTGCTGCGGTCAGGCGGCGAGTTCGCCGGCCTGGAGCTGCCAGAGGGATGCGTAGAGTCCGTGCTGGGCGAGGAGTTCGTCGTGGGTGCCCTGCTCGGCCACGACGCCGCCCTTGTCCATGACGTAGATCCGGTCCGCGTGGCGGACGGTGGAGAGCCGGTGGGCGATGATGACCATCGTCCGGTCGGCCGCGAAGCCGCGGAGCGTGCGCTGGATGGCGGCCTCGGTCTCGTTGTCCACGGCGGAGGTGGCCTCGTCGAGGATCACGACCGGTGCGTCCTTGAGGATCGCCCGGGCCAGGGCGATCCGTTGCCGTTGACCGCCCGAGAGGGCGGCACCGCGCTCGCCGATCACCGTGTCGTAGCCGTCCGGCAGCGTCGCGATGAAGGTGTGCGCCTCGGCCATCGTGGCCGCCTCGACCACGGCCTCGTCCGAGGCCCGGAAACTGCCGTAGCGGATGTTGTCGGCGATGGTGCCGTCGAAGAGGAACGGGTCCTGGGCGACGAACCCGATCGCGTGGCGCAGGTCGTGCCGCGCCAGGTCGCGCACGTCCCGACCGTCGAGCAGCACGGAGCCGAACTCCACGTCCTCGAAACGCATCAGCAGCTTGGCGATCGTGGTCTTGCCGGAGCCGGTGGCGCCGACGAGGGCGGTGGTCTGGCCGGCGGGGATGGTCAGCGAGAGGTCGTCCAGCGCCGGCGGCCGTCCCGGGTAGGCGAAGGTCACCTCGTCGAGGACGATCTCGCCCCGGACCTTCTCGGCGTCGAGCGGTCCGCCGGTGCCGTCGGCCTCGACGGGCAGGGAGCGGAGCCGCTGGACCCGGTCGTAGGAGGCGAGCGTGCGCTGGTACTGGTCGACGATGCCGCCGATCCGGTTCATCCGCAGCAGCACCATCTGGGGCAGCCCGATCAGCGGGCTGAACACCTCGAACCGGAGGGTGCCGTTGAGCACCGCGCGGCCGCCGACCAGCAGGGTGCCGGCCATCGAGGCGGTCGTGCAGGCCCGGACGGTCTCGGCGTGGCGGATCGTGCTCCGGTCGGTCTGCCGGTTGCTCTCCTGGACCGCTTCACTCAAGTCGTCGATGCGTTCGGCCTCGTAGTCCTCGGTGCAGAAGCTCTTGACGGTGGCACCGGCTTCCAGCGTGTTGACCAGCCGGCTGTGCAGCCTGGCCCGGTTCTCACCGGAGACGGCGTAGTCGGCCGCGGCCTTGTCCTGGTAGTGGAGTGACAGCCAGGCGATCACCGGGATGGGCAGGAACGCGATCCAGGCGATCTGCGGGGCCAGCAGCAGGAACGCCGGCACCAGGAGAGCCAGGCTGGTGCCCAGCTGCAGCACGTCGCTGGCCGAGCCGGCGAAGAAGGTGCCCAGCTGGCCGACGTCGTCGGTGAGCGCACCGGCGACCCGGCTGGTGCGCTCGCCCTCCAGATGCCGCAGTTCGAGGTGCTGCACGTGCCCGAACGTCCGGTTTCGCCAGTCGTGCTCGATGTCCTGGCCGAGTCGGCGCCACTGGAGGTTCGAGGTGTACGAGAGGCCCGCCACGGCGGCGCAGGCGACCGCCACCAACCCTGCCAGGCCCCAGAGTTGGGCGGAAGCGGTGGTCAGGCCGAGACTGACCAGCGGCGCGGCCTCGCCCTTGATCAGCACCAGTCCCGTCCAGCCGAGGAAGGTGCCGAGCGCCATCTCCGAGATCTGACAGGCGACCGAGAGCGCGGAGGCGCGGTAGAGCCGCTTCCGGTGCGGTCCGACGATCTCCAGCAGGGGGTGTCGTTCAGTGCCGGACCCGGACAGTTCCCTGGTGCCGTCGACCGTTCTGCGCCAGGCCTTCCGGACGACGGCCGCGGTCGCTGCCGCCACCCCGCCGAGTGCCACCAGCTGCTTGCTCAGCGCCGACCCGCGGATCAGCGCGATGCCGGCCGCCACCCCGCCGCCCACCGCGAGGACGGGACGCACGACGAGGCCGCGGTCCGGACGCGAAGCCGGGTCGGCGGCCGGCCGGACCGACGCCGTACGTCCCGTCCTGGCCGGACCCTCCGCCACCAGGGCGACCGCCCTGCGCATGATCCGACCGACGTCCGCGGCACGCACCCGCGCGTCGTGGCGGACGAGGACCCCACCGGTGATCGGGTTGGCGTGGGCCTCGGTGATCCCGGGGATGCGGCGCAGCGCCGCGGCGAGGACTCGGGCCGTCCGGGGCTGTCCGAGAACCAGCTTGACGTCCCAGCGCTGGCGGCCCGGAATGACCGAGCGTGGGCTCACGTCCACATCCGCGGAGCGGAATCCGGCTGCGGCACCCAGCAGAGATGGCATGTGTACGATCACCTGTTTGCGGAGGTCACGGGTTAATCCGTCAGCGGGCGCGTCGGAATTCTGCGCACGGCGGATTACTCCGACGGAGTGGAAAATCTGACGGGGAAATCGATGCGGCCGACAGGCCCACGGCCGACCGCCGCGTGGACACGCCTTCCGAGACCGGCCGGAAGGCGCGCCCAGGCGGCGGGCCGGGTCGCGAATCAGGGCGTCAGTGCGCCTTGCCGGCGCCGACGCCGGCACCGGCACCGGCACCGGCACCGGCGGTCGCGCGGATCTTCGGTCCCCTCGCCTCGCCCTCGGCCCGGTCGGTGACCCCGCCCCTCTCCCCGATCGAGGCCGCGCTCTCGGCGGCCCGGTGGCCGTCATCGGAGGCGATCTGCGCCGCCACCATGTCGGCAGCCACCTCGGCCGCGAGGTCGTGGATGTTCTCGCCGGCCTCATGGGCCGCCTTCTTCACCTCCAGGGCAATACCGACGGACGTCTTGACGACGCCGCGCACCAGCGGCTTGAGGAGACGCTTGGCCAGTGGCGCGACAATGAGACCGACCAGGAACGGCGGGACTACGGGCGGCATGATGCTCCAACCTCTCTACGCAGACGGATGACAGGGGACCCCGGGCACTGCGAACTCCGGAGCACGCACAGCAGGGCAGACGGAAGCACCCATTTCCGGAATTCTCGATCCGCGTGCCGGATTCCCGGCCGGGTCGAATTCCTCGTCGATGGGGTCCACCGCCCGCTCCTCCGCCACCGTAGTCGAGCCATGTCCATCGAAGCCAAACAGCCTCGACGGGTTTCACCCATGCGAGTGTCACCCATGCTCCCCACCGCTACGGATTTCGGTAAACCCACCCGACATGGGAAATTCGCGTCCGATTTACCTATTAATAGTGATCGCCGACATGACGGCTGCCGAGTTCGCGCGCCACCCTCCGACCCAGGGCGGGGAACGGCAGCGCACCACCTCCCAGCACCGCCTCATGGAAGGCCCGCACGTCGAACCCGGCGCCGAGGTCCGCTTCGGCCCGCTCCCGCAGCCGACCGAACTCCAGGAAGCCCGCGCGGTAGGAGAGCGCCTGCCCTGGCAGATCCGTCGAGTACCGCAACAGGTCCGAGCCGATCTGGCCGTCCGCCTCGGTGGAGTTGGCGCGCATGAAGTCCCGTGCCTGGGCGAGGCTCATCGTCCCGAGGTTGAGCCCGGTGTCGACGACGAGCCGCTGCGCGGTGAACCGCTCCTGCGCGAGGCGCCCGTACGCGTCCCACGGGTCCTCGTAGAGGCCCATCTCCCAGCCGAGCCCCGCCGCATACTCGGCCCAGCCCTCGTTGAACGCGCCGAACTCGGCTGTCTCACGCCGTAGTTGTGGAAGCGATCGGTCCTCCGCCTGACGGGCGAGGTGGAAGTGGTGCCCCGGCGCCAGCTCGTGATAGATCAGGGAGGCCGAACCGATCAGCGATCTCCGGTCCAGGTCCGAGCCGTTGTAGCGGTAGCGCCCGACCGGACTGGCAGCGGTCGGCGGCTCGTAGTACCCGAAGGTCATCCCCGACTCCAGTGCCGGATCCAGCCGGGCCAGCCCGTACGGCGCGGCCGGCAAGGTGGCGAACCACCGCGGCAGCAGGGGGGCCAGTCGGTCGAGGTGGCCACGGAACCGGGCCTCGACCTCCTCGGGCGTCCGGGCGTACAGCCGGGGCTCGGTCCTGAGCCGGTCGTGGAACTCGGCCTCGGGGCCCGGGAAGCCCAGGGTCGCGCGCACCTCGCGCATCCGCCCGGCCAGTTCGCGACACTGGTCGCGGCCGAGCTCGTGGAGCCGCTCGGGCGCGGTGTCGCCCCCGGTGTCGGTCCGGACGAAGTCCCGGTACGCCTCTTCGCCGTCCTCGTAGCGCGCCCAGCCGACCTCCTGCGGCACCTCTCCCCGATAGACCGGGTCATCGACGAGGGCGAGCAGCCGGTCGAAGGCCGGCGTCAACTCGGCCTCCACCAGCCGCCGTACGCCGTCCCGAAGGCGTCCGCGCTCAGCCGGCCCCAGCCCACCGAGCCGGTCGTCCGCCACCGCCACCCGCCGCGCCGCCGAGGCTCGCAGGCCCTCGACGGTGGCCCGCACGCCGGCCAGGGCCGGGGCGGGCACCCGGAAGCCGCGCGCGGCCTGCCCGACCACCTTGTCGCCGATCGAGCCGACCACCCGCGCCAGTTCGCGCACCAGCGTCACGTACCGCTCGGCGTCGGGCCGTTCGGCGAACCGGTAGGGGCCCAGGACCACGTCGACGTACAGCGACAGCGGGAACAGCCGGTACGGCGTGACGGCCGGCGTCAGCCAGTACCACCGGCGGGCCCGCAGCTCCTGCTCGGCCAGCGCCGCGAGGACGGCCGCGGTGTCGGCGTCGGCACCGGACGGCTCCGCGCCGTCGAGCGCCCGGACCCGGTCCAGCACGCCCGCGGCGAACCGTGCCCGCTCCTCGGCCTCGGCGAGCGACGCCCCCGGCAGCGTCTCGACCGGGAGTCCCTGGCGGACTCGCAGCAACGGGTCCCGCTCCAGCAGGAACTCCCAGTAACGGTCCGCCAGGTGACCGACCTCGCGACCCGGTTCGTTCGTCCTCATGCCGACATACTGGCGATGACGGACCGCCAGGTCGTCCGGTCTGCGGCACACAGGCCGCGGCATCCTTCGAAAGAGTGAATCAGGATCGCACCGCCCCCGCCGTCCACGCCGACGCCCACCGCTCACGCCAAGGCGAGAGGCGGCTCCGTTCATTCGAACACGCCTTCCCCGTGCACGAGTTGACTCGCCACCGCCAATGCCCGGTGGCACCATGACGCCATGTTCCGTCGCCCCCTGCCGGTCGCCCTGACGGCCACCATGACCGTTGCGGCCGTCGCGCTGAGCGGCTGCGGCGGCGCCGCCCGGTCCTCGACGACCACGCCCTTGGTGGACCGCGGGACCGTCCGGATCGCGACGGCCAGTGAGACCCCGAGCTTCAACCCGTACACCGCCTTCGGCTCCGCCCAGGCCCGCTACGCCTACGACTCGCTGGTCAACATCGCCGCCGACGGCACCGTGGTCACCGGCCTGGCCTCGTCCTGGCAGGCCACGACCACCACGGCCGCCTTCACCCTCCGTCCGGGCGTCACCTGCTCCGACGGCACTCCCCTCACCGCCTCGGCGGTGGCCCGCGCGCTCACCTACGCGGGCGACCCGGCCAACCAACTCGCCGGCGCCCAGACCGTCCTGCCGAACGTCCCGTTCACCGCGAAAGCCGACGACGTGACCGGCACGGTGTCGGCGACCACCACCGCCCCCTTCCCGTTCCTCACCCGCACCCTCGGCCTGCTGCCGATCGTCTGCCCCGCCGGACTCGACCGGCCCCAGTCGCTGGACCGCGCCACCCAGGGCACCGGCCCCTACGTGCTGACCCGCTACACCCCCGGCGGACCGTACGAGTTCACCGTCCGCGACGGCTACTCCTGGGGACCCGACGGGGCGACGACCGCGGCGCCCGGCCTCCCCGCGCACATCGCCGTCTCGGTGGTGCCCCAGGCCTCCACCGCGGCGAACCTGCTCCTCACCGGCGGTGTCGACATCGCGAACGTGAACGGGCCGGACCGCACCCGGCTCACCGACCACGGCCTGGCCACCACGGACGTGGCGACCGTGGTCGGGCTGACCTTCTTCAACCAGCGCCCCGGCCGGGCCCTCTCCGACCCGGCGCTGCGCCGCGCCCTGGTCTCCGCCCTCGACCGCCAGGGGCTCGCCAACGTCGCCGTCGGCGGCACGGGCGAGCCCGCCACCGACTTCGACGCCGAGGGCGCCGTCTGCCACGCCGACCTCGCCCCCGCCAACCTGCCCGCGCAGGACGCCGCCGAGGCCCTGCGCGCCGCCGGCTGGACCCGCACCGCCGACGGCCCCCTCACCAAGGACGGCCGACCGCTCCGACTGCGCCTGATCACCAGCCCTGACCTCGGCCCGACCCTGCCGTCCGTCGCCGAGCTGATGGCCCGGGAATGGACGGCGCTCGGCGCGCGGGTCGACCTGGTCACCGAGAGCCTGCCCGCCCTCGTCAACGCCATGTACCAGAGCGGCGAGTTCGACGTCGTGGTCGGCACCTCGCCGGGCTTCGCCCTGCCGGTCGGCTTCATCCCGTTCTTCTCCGGCCCCACTCCCGCCCAGGGCCTCAACTTCGCGGGCGTGACCGACCCCGCGTACGACGCGCTGGTCGCCCAGGCACTCCAGGAGACCGACACGGCCGGCTGCGGCACCTGGAACCGGGCCACCGCCGCGCTCCTCCGCTCGGCCGACGCCCTGCCGATCGCGGACGGCCGGAGCACCGTGTACGGCTACCGCACCACCTTCGCCACCACCTTCGGCGGCCAGCTCATCCCCACCAGCATCCGCCTCCACCAGTGACCGGGGGACCCACCGTGCCCGTACCCCAGCTGCTGCGGCACCCCTGGACGGCGTTCCTCGGCCGCCGCACCGCCCGGCTGCTCCTCTCCCTCGCGGTCGTGCTCACCGCGTCGTTCGCGATGATCCGCCTCGTCCCCGGCGACCCGGTCCGCGCCGCGCTCGGTGTCGACGCGGCCCCCGCCCTGGTGGCCGCCCGCAGACACCAACTCGGGCTCGACGCACCCTTCCTGTCGCAGTACCGGCACTACCTCGACGGCCTCGTCCACGGTGACCTCGGCACCTCACTGGTCACCGGGACACCGGTCGCGGAGCTGGTCCGCACCCGGCTGCCGGCCACCCTGGAAATCGCCGGCCTCGCCTTCCTGGTCACCCTCGCCGTCGCCCTGCCCGGCGGCCTGCTGGCCGCCGTCCGCACCCGCGACGGCCGGCATCCGCGCACCGAGCTCGCGTTCACCGCGGTCACCGCGGGCCTGGCCGGGGTGCCGGACTTCGTCCTGGCCGCCGGGCTCACCGCGCTGCTGGCCGTCGGCCTCCAGCTGTTCCCGGTGGCCGGTGCGGCGGGCGCCGAATCCTTCGTCCTGCCGGTCCTCGCGCTCGCCCTCGCGCCCACCGCCGTCCTGGTGCGCATCGTCCGGGTGGAGGCGCTGAAGGTGCTGAACGAGGACTACCTGCGCACCGCCCGGAGCAAACGGCTGTCCCCCGCCCGCCGCTACCTGCGGCACGTCGCGCCCAACACGGCGACCGCCGCACTCACCGTCGCCGGAAGCCTGCTGCCCGCCCTGATCGCCGGCACGGTGCTGGTCGAGAAGGTCTTCGCCTGGCCCGGCATCGGTTCGGCCATGGCACAGTCCGTGGTCACGCAGGACTACCCGGTGGTCCAGGCGATGGTGCTGCTGCTGGGCACGGCCGTGCTGCTCGCCGGCCTCCTGGTCGACGTGCTGCTGGCCGTGCTCGACCCCCGTTCGGCGATCCGGGAGATGTGACCATGCCCCGTCCACTCGGACGCCTCCGCTCGCCGATGGCCTGGGTCACGGCGGCCATGCTGACGTCGCTGGTCGTACTCGCGTTGCTCGGCCCGCTCGTCTGGGGCGCGTCGGCCGATCGCCCGGACCCCTCCGCGGTGCTCCAGGGCCCGTCCGTGGCACACCCGTTCGGTACCGACAACCTCGGCCGGGACCTGCTCGCCCGGGTCCTGACGGCCACCCGACCCTCCCTGCTGCTCGCGCTGGCGGCGGTCCTGCTCGGCGCGACCGCGGGAGTCCTCCTCGGGGCGTCCACCGCCGTCCTCGCTCCCCGCGCCCGCCGGCTGGTCGCCGGGCTGATCAACCTCCTGCTCGCCTTCCCCGCGCTCCTGGTCGCGATGTTCCTCGCCGTCGTGTTCGGTGCGGGCGCCGGCGGGGCGATGCTCGCCCTCGCCGTCGCCGGCGTTCCCGGATTCGCCCGGCTCGCCCAGACCCTCGCGGCCGGTGTGGCGGGCACCGACCACCTGGCCGCGGCCCGGGTCCTCGGCCTGCGTCGGCACCGGTTGCTGTGGCGCCACGTCCTGCCCAACATCGCCGAACCGCTGCTGCTGAGCACCACCACGGCGGCGGGCACCGCCCTCATCGCGCTCTCCGGGCTGAGCTTCCTCGGCCTCGGCGTCCAACCGCCCGGCTACGACTGGGGGCAGCTGCTCAACCAGGGGCTCGACCGCATCTACGCCGACCCCCTCCCCGCCCTCGCCCCGGGTCTGGCCATCCTCTACGCGGCCCTGGCCTTCCAGCTGCTCGGCGAGGTCCTGGCCGGCGGCGTCGCCCGGCGCGGCCCGGCGCCACGTACGACCGCGCCCCCGCTCGCCCCCAGCGGGCCCGCCGAGGACGGCCTGGTGCTCCAGGTCGAGGACCTCGGCGTCGAACTCCCCACTCCGGACGGGGTGATCCGGCCGGTGCGCGGGGTGAGCCTCTCGCTGCGGCCGGGCGAGATCGTCGGACTCGTCGGCGAGTCGGGTTCGGGCAAGTCGCTCACCGCGCTCGCCATCGCCGACCTGCTCCCGGAGGGTGCCTGGGTGTCCCGGCGCACCCTCCGCCTGCTCGGCGCCGACCTCGCCGCCATGACACCGAAGGAGCGGGACCATCACCTCGCGACGGGCCTGGCGATGATCTTCCAGAACCCGGCGTCGGCGCTCAACCCGTCCCTGCGGGTCGCCACCCAGCTCACCGAGACCGTCCGGGTCCATCGCGGCGCGAGCCGCGCTCAGGCCACGTCGGAGGCCTCCGACGCCCTGCGTCGGGTCGCCCTCCCCCCCGCCGTGTCGCGCTCCCGCCCTCACCAGCTCTCCGGCGGCCAGCGCCAGCGGGTGATGATCGCGTCCGGGCTGATGGTGCGGCCGAGCCTGATCATCGCCGACGAGCCCACCACCGCGCTCGACGTCACCGTGCAGCGGCAGATCACCCGGCTCCTGTCCGAGATCCGGCGGGACACCTCCGCCGCGATCCTGTTCATCAGTCACGACATCGCGCTCGTGG
Source organism: Kitasatospora sp. NPDC018058 (assembly GCF_044327205.1). Taxonomy (NCBI): domain Bacteria; kingdom Bacillati; phylum Actinomycetota; class Actinomycetes; order Kitasatosporales; family Streptomycetaceae; genus Kitasatospora; species Kitasatospora sp. NPDC018058. Next base: position 139,984 of record NZ_JBIRFA010000022.1, read on the forward strand.
GCGAGTTCTGCGAACGGGTCCTGGTGATGTACGCGGGCACCGTCGTCGAGACCCTGCCCGCCGACCGACTCGCCGCCGGCACCCGGCACCCCTACACCCGCGCGCTGGTCGAGTCGGTGCCGGACCTCACCGCGGACCGCGACCGGCCGCTGCCGACCGTCTCGGGCGCGCCGCCCGACCCGCTCACACCTGCCCCGGGCTGTCCGTTCGAGCCCCGCTGCCCGCGCCGCCGGGACCACTGTGCCGAGCAGGCCCCACCGCTGGAGGACCTCGATGCCGACCACCGGGTCGCATGCTGGTATCCGGTACCGGTGACGGCGAACCCGGAGACGGCGGTCGCGTCATGACCGCCCTTCAGGTCTCCGATCTCACCGTCCGCCATCCCGGTCCACGCGGCCCCGTCACCGTCGTGGACGGCGTCTCGTTGGAGATCCCGTCCGGCACCACGCTCGGGCTCGTGGGCGAGTCCGGCTCCGGGAAGTCGAGCCTGGCCCGCGCGATCGTCGGCCTCGGCCCCTTGCACGGGGGCCGGGTCCTGCTCGACGGCCAGGAGGTCCGCATCCGCACCGTCCGCGACCGGCGCCGGCTCGGCCGCCTGGTCCAGGTCGTCCTCCAGGACCCGGACACCGCGCTGGACCCCCGGATGACGGTCCGCCGGACGCTCGTCGAAGCGGCCACCGTTTTCCACCGACTCGACCGGCCCGCCCGTGCCGCGCGCGTCGCCGCCCTGCTCGGCCTCGTCGGCCTGGATCCCCGGCTCGCCGACCGCCTGCCGCGACAGCTCTCCGGCGGCCAGCGACAGCGGGTCGCCATCGCCCGGGCCCTGGCCGTCGAACCCGGCCTGCTGATCGCCGACGAGATCACCTCGGCGCTCGACGTCTCGGTGCAGGCCGCCGTCCTCAACACGATCCGCGAACTCCAGCGCGAGCTGGGCCTGTCCATGCTGTTCATCGGCCACAACCTGCCGGCGGTCTGCCACGTCTCCGACGTGGTGGCGGTCATGCGGCACGGCCGGATCGTCGAGACCGCCCCCACCGGCGCCCTCCTGCGCATCCCGCGGCACCCGTACACCCGGACCCTGCTCGCCGCCGTGCCGAGCCTGCGCACACCCCCGCCCGATCGGAGGCCGGCATGACCGTCGTCCGACCGGACGCGGTGGTCGTCGGAGCCGGGGTGATCGGCGCCGCCATCGCCCTCGAACTCGCCCGCACCGGGCGGCAGGTGGTCGTCGTGGACAAGGCGGGCGCCGCCGGCCACGGCTCCACCAGCGCCTCCAGCGCGATCATCCGGTTCAACTACTCCACCGTCGACGGCGTCGCCACGGCCTGGGAGGCCCAGCACCTCTGGACGTCCTGGCCCGAGCACCTTCGGCTCACCGGCCGCCGCCCGCTCGCCGCCTTCCACCGCACCGGCGCCGTGCTGCTCGACTCCCCCGCTGTCGCACCGTCCGAGGTCACCGCCTTGTTCGACCGCGCCGGCGTCCCGTACGAACGGTGGGACACCCCGACCCTGCGCGGGCGCCTCCCCGGGATCGATCCCGGGCGGTACTGGCCTCCGAAACCGGTGGACGACGACGCCTTCTTCGTCGGCCCGGCCGGGGAGCTCGGCGCCCTGTTCACCCCGGACGCCGGGTTCGTCGACGACCCGCAGCTCGCCGCCCAGAACCTCGCCGACGCGGCGGGCGAGCTGGGCACACGCTTCCTGTTCCACCACACCGTGGTGGCCGTCGACCGGCACGCGAACCGGGTGACGGGCATCCGTCTCGCCGACGGCGCACGGATCGCCGCACCGGTCGTGGTCAACGCCGCCGGTCCGTGGTCAGGCGGCCTCAACCGGCTGGCGGGGGTCGGGAGGGACTTCACGATCGGCGTGCGCCCGCTGCGCGAGGAGGTCCACCAGGTCGCCGCACCGAGCGGCCACGCCGGCCCCGGCCCCGTGGTCGCCGACCTCGACCTCGGCACCTACCTGCGCCCCGCCTCCGGCGGGCACCTCCTGGTCGGCGGCACCGAGCCGGATTGCGACCCGCCCGAGTGGATCGACGATCCGGACGAGGCCGACCCCCGCCCCAGCGCCCACCGCTTCCGCACCCAGGTGACCCGGGCCTCGCGCCGCTTCCCGGCGATCGGCGTCCCCAACCGGCCGCTCGGGGTCGCGGGGGTGTACGACGTCGCCGACGACTGGACCCCGATCTACGACCGCACCGCCCTCGACGGCTACTACGTCGCCATGGGCACCAGCGGCAACCAGTTCAAGAACGCCCCGCTGGTGGGCCGCTTCCTCGCGATCCTGATCGACCTGGTCGAAGCCGGCCACGACCACGACGGCGACCCGGTCCGCTACCGCTGCGAACACACCGGCAACGTCGTGGACCTGGGCTCCTTCTCCCGCCGACGCCCGGTCCGGGCCGGCTCCGCGCGCACGGTCATGGGCTGATCGGCGGACGGTCAACGGCTGATCACCCGCAGCTCCCGCACCAGGTCCTCGACCACGCCGACCACGAACTCGGGCGCCTCGTGCGGGAAGTCGTGGCCCGTCCCCTCCGGCGTGTGCACCAGCCGTGACGCCGTCGACGCCGCCAGGTACCGAACCCTGCTGCGGAGATAGAAGCGGCTGATCCGCTCGGCCTCGACCGCGTCCCGGGCCCCGGCCAGCACCCCCTCACCGCCCGTGAGATCCCGGGGTATCACCAGCACCAGCGGGAGGTCTCCGAGATCCCCGTCGTACACCACGGTCTCCCAGCCGACTCTCGCCAACCCGGACGGCGACAGCTCAGCGAAGATCGACGCGGCGGCGCAGCCCTGCCCGGCCCGGCCGCCGGAGCCGCGGTGCGCACCGAACAGCTGCCGCACCGCCGTCAGCAGGAAACCGCGACGCATCCCCGCGAGCCGTCGGTTGGGCGGCGCGAAGGCGATGACCTCCAGGGGCGTCGGGTCCAGCAGCACGAGCCCGGCCACCAGATCCGGCCGGCGCCTGGCCACGTTCGCGACCAGCAACCCGCCGAAGGAATGACCGACGAGCACGAAGGGGGCCCGTTCCCCCGCCCCCTCCAGCGCCGCCAGCAGCTCCTCCGCCTCGCCCGCCGTCGTCCTCGGGAAGGGCCCGACGTCACTCCAACCCGTTCCGAACCGGTCGACCAGCACCGAGCGCGTCCGGGCCGCCAGCATCGTGTGCAGCTCCCGGAAGTCCTGACCTGGCGCGTGTCCGCCGGGCATCCACACCACGGTCGGCCCGCCGTCCGCCTCCCCCTCGGCGAGGACGTGCATCCGGTGACCACCCACATCGACCAGCCGCCCTGGCGGCGGATTCTCCCGCCCCTCGCGGGCCACCAGCATCAGGTGACGAACGGCCCCGGCCAGCAGCACCGCACCGAAAGCCACCGTCAGGCCACCGAGCGCCACCGCCCAGGCCGCCCCCACCCCGACGAGTCCGCCGCCCACTCCTGCCGCCACCAGCGCGACCGGCACTCCTGCCCAGTCCCGGCTCAGCAGTGCGAACAAGGAGTTCGCCACCCGCCCGTCCCGTCGCATCGGCCCTCCGCGACCGCAGCCCGACAACTGCCCCCTGTCCGTCTTCTTCCCCCAACTGCTCGCGCCCTCACCCCGCCACCGCTCGAGTACGCGTCGCGCACGCCCGAGGATCCTGGGTCATCGCCGGGGGCGGCAGGATGCGAACCGCACGCCGAGGCGGCCTCGACACCGGCTACGCGCGCGGGGCTGCGCCGGTCGACTGACGGCCGGGCGTCGCCCGATCGACCGATCGACCGATCGGTCCGTACCCCTGGTCCCGGCTCCGCGGCCGGTCGAGGATAGCGGCATGGGTGTCGACGACTCGGGTACCGGGCTGCTGGTGACGAACGTGCGCGTCTTCGACGGGATCGGCGGGGAGGCGGTGCCGGGACACGTCCGCATCGAACGGGACAGGATCGCGGAGGTGCTCCTGGACCGCCCCCTCCCGCGCAGCGCCCCTCAAGGGGCGACGGTGCTCGACGGCGGGGGCCGCACGCTCATCCCGGGACTCACCGACGCACACGTCCACCTGTTCGCGATCGGCGGCACCATGGCGGAGCTGCAGCTCGCGCCGACCGGCACCGTCTACTACCAGGCCCTGGCCGCGGCCCGCGACATGCTGATGCGCGGCTTCACCACGGTGCGGGACATGGCCGGCGACACCGAGCCGCTGCGGCGGGTCCTCGACCGCGGGCTGTTCCCGGGTCCACGGATCTACCCGAGCCAGGCGGCCGTCTCCCAAACCGCCGGCCACGGCGACTTCGGGACGGTCTACGACGCCCCGACCGCCCTGGGCGGACCGCCGGCCCGATCCGAACAGATCGGCTTCACCCGGGTGGCCGACGGACCGGAGCGGGTGCTCGCGGCAGTGCGCGAGCAGCTGAGGAAGGGCGCCGCGCAGATCAAGCTGATGGCCGGCGGCGGCGTCATCTCCGAGTACGACCCGCTGGACGTGCTGCAGTTCACCCCTGCGGAACTGGAGGCGGCGGTCGCCGCGGCCTCCGACTGGGGTACCTATGTGACCGTGCACGTCTACACCTCCGAAGGCGTGCGCCGCGCGGTGGAGGCCGGGGTGCGCTGCATCGAGCACGGGCACCTCGTCGACGAGGACACGATCCGCTACCTCGCGGAGAAGGGCGTCTGGCTGAGCACCCAGCCGTTCGAGGTCGACGACCACCACTACGCCTCCCCGGACAGCGACCGCAAGAACCGCGAGGTATGCGAAGGCGTCGCCCGCGTCTTCGCCTGGGCACGTGAACACGGCGTCCGACTGGCCTTCGGCACCGACCTGGTACTCGACCCCGGGAAAGCCCACCGACAGAACGAGATGCTGGTGCGACTCGGCACCCGCCTCGGCCCGGTGGAGGCCCTGAGGACCGCCACCTCCGGCAACGCCGAGCTGTTCCGCCTGTCCGGCCGCCGCGACCCCTACGGCGCGGCGCCGCTCGGGGTCATCGCCCCGGGAGCATGGGCCGACCTCCTGGTCGTCGACGACGACCCGACCGCCGACCTCTCCGTCCTCGCCGATCCCGAACGCAGTCTGCGCCTCATCGTCAAAGGCGGCGTCGTCCACAAGAACGCGCTCGGCTGACCCCTCCCGTCCGTCGCCGGCCTCACCCCGCCCCGGGGAGGCGCAGGAGCAGCACGGCGAGGTCGTCGTGGAGGTCTCCCGGGCGGGCCTCGACCAGGGCCGTCCCGAGTTCGTCCAGTGGCCGGTCCGCCAGGGAGGCGGCGGTCGCGGCAACGGCTTGCAGCCCGGCGTCCAGGGAGAGGGCGGGATGCTCGACGAGGCCGTCGGTGAACATCACCAGGGTGGCTCGGGGCGGGAGGGTCCGTGCGTGGTCGAGGCGCGGCAGGCTCGGGTCGACGCCGATCGGCAGGTCGGGGTCGGTGGCCAGGTAGCGGGCGGTGCCGTCCCAGGTGACGAGCAGGGGTGGCAGGTGGCCGGCGTTGCTCCAGTGCAGCGTCCACGTCCCGCCGCGTGGTTCCAGCCGGGTTAGGCAGACGGTGGCCATCGGAACGTCGGGGAGGTCGTGGACGGCCTGGTCGAGCCGGGTGAGGATCTCGCTGGGCGGCACGGCCCCGTCGTGGGCCAGCGCGCGCAGCATGTTGCGCACCTGCGACATGACGGCGGCGGCGCTCAGGTCGTGGCCGGCCACGTCTCCGATGACCGCGGTCCGGGTGCCGTCGGGCAGGGCCAGCGCGTCGTACCAGTCGCCGCCGAGCAGAGCAGGCTCGGTGGCGGGCCGGTAGTCGGCCCAGCCGACGAGCGGGGCCAGCGTGGGCAGGACCGGGAGCAGCAGCCGCTGGAACTGCTCGGCACTGACGCGCAGGCGGCTGTAGAGGCGGGCGTTCTCGATCGCCACGCCGGCGGCTCCGGCCAGGGCGGTGATCAGGGCTTCGTCGTCGACGTCGAACGGTTCGCCGTCGTGTTTGTCGGCGAGGTACAGGTTGCCGTAGATGCGGCCGCGGACGCTGATGGCGACGCCGAGCAGGGTCCGCATGGGCGGATGGCCCGGTGGGAAGCCGCCCGCGTCGGGGTGGGCGGCGAGGTCGTCGATGCGCAGCGGCCGCGGGTCGTGGATCAGGCGGCCGAGCAGCCCGCGGCCGGTGGGCAGGTCGACTCCGGCCAGGCGGGCGCGCTGCCGGTCGTCCAGGCCCACGGGGACGAAGTCGGCCAGCCGGGTGCCGTCCTCGTCGAGGACGCCGAGTGCCCCGTAACGGGCCCCGGCCAGGTCCATCGCGGTTGTCACGATCCGGCGTAGCACCACCGGGAGTTCGAGGTCGCGGCTGATCGCGAGGACGGCCTGTAGCAGGCCGGTCATCCGGCCGCGGGCGTCGGCCAGCTCGCGCAGCTGTTTCTCCAGCTCGTCGATCCCGGCCGGAGTCCTGCCGCCACCGGTGTGCTCCGCGTCCCAGCGACCCATCGGGCCCGTCCTTCCGCCGTGACCGGCCGGCGCGGCCGGACCGGGCGTCTCGGAAGACCTGTCTCCGGTGATCAACGATACCGGCCCGCGCCGACGGAGGAGTGGCCGCGCCCGCGCCGGTCTCCTGGACGACGGGCCGGTGTGCCCGCAAGGCCGCGACCTGTGCGGACGAGGTACCCGCACCCGCGGTGCCCGCGCTCCGGGCTACAGCAGCATCGCCTCGAACTGGAACTCCGGTGCGGTCAGCGGTTGCTCGGACCAGATGACCTTGCCGCGGGCCGTGTACCTGGTCCCCCACCGCTCGGCCAGCTGGGCCACCAGGAACAGGCCCCGGCCGCCCTCGTCCGTGGTGGCGGCGTAGCGCAGGTGGGGGGCGGTGCTGCTGCTGTCGGAGACCTCGCAGACCAGGCTGGTGTCGCGCAGCATGCGGACGCGGATGGGCGCGGCGCCGTAGCGGATGGCGTTGGTGATCAGTTCGCTGAGGATCAGTTCGGTGGTGAAGGTCAGGTCCTCCAGGCCCCAGGTGGTCAGCTGGTCGGAGCATGCGTTGCGGATGCGGGAGACGGCGGCGAAGTCGTGGGGTACGTCCCAGGTGGCCACCTGGTCGGGTTCGAACAGGCGGGTGCGGGCGATGAGGAGGGCGATGTCGTCGCTCGGGTGTGGCGGGACCAGCGCGTCGAAAACGGCCCGGCAGGTCTCCTCCGGGGATCCGTCGGCATGGGCCTGCGCCAGGGAACGGCACAACGTGGCGAGTCCGTTGTCCAGGTCGCGGTCGCGGCTGGTGACGAGTCCGTCGGTGTAGAGGACCAGTGCGGTGCCGGGTGCCAGCTGGAGTTCGGCGGCTTCGAAGGGCAGGCCGCCCACGCCGAGCGGCGGGCCGGTGGGCAGGTCGACGAACTCCACGCTGCCGTCGGTCTGCACCAGCGCGGGCGGGGGGTGGCCCGCCAGTGCCATGGTGCAGTGTCCGGAGACCGGATCGTAGACCGCGTACAGGCAGGTGGCGCCCGTGACGCCGGCTGTCTCCTCGTCCTCGGTGGTCCCGCCGTGGTCGAGGTGGGTGACCAGTTCGTCGAGGCGGGCGAGCAGTTCGTCCGGGGGCAGGTCGAGGGCGGAGAAGTTGAGCACGGCGGTGCGCAGGCGGCCCATGGTGGCGGCGGCGTGCAGGCCGTGGCCGACGACGTC
>NZ_JBIRFA010000023.1:0-144835 GCF_044327205.1 Kitasatospora sp. NPDC018058
GCCCGGTTACATTCCGAACCCGGAAGCTAAGCCTCACAGCGCCGATGGTACTGCAGGGGGGACCCTGTGGGAGAGTAGGACGCCGCCGAACAATTATTCCAAAAAGACCCCCTCCCATTCGGGAGGGGGTCTTTTTGCGTTAACCTCTGCGAATGCAGAACCTGACCCTGACCTGGCAGTCCGCCGGGGGTGCCGCCGCCGGCCTCTACGGAGGCGCGTACGTCGCCGCGCAGGCCCGGAAGCCGGGGGTCTCGGGCCTGCTGCGGGAGGCCGGCACGCTGTTGGCGCTGTTCGCGCTCTGGCAGCTGGTGGGGCACCTGTCGGTGATGAGCACCGACCACGCGCTGGACCGGGCGAGCTGGATCCACCGCGCCGAGCAGGTGGTCGGACTGCCGGACGAGGCGTCCTGGCAGGCGGCGATCACGCCATACCCGGTGTTGGTGAGGCTGGCCAACTACTACTACGCGGTCATGCACTTCACCGTGATGCTGGGCGTGCTGCTCTGGGTGTTCGTACGGCACCGGGAGCGCTACGCGTGGGTGCGCAACACGGTGGTGATCACGACCGCGGTCTGTCTGCTGGTGCAGTTCATTCCGGTGGCGCCACCGCGGATGCTGCCGCAGAGCGGCTTCGTCGATGTGGCAGCCGAGTACGGGCAGTCGGTGTACGGGGGCGCGGTCGGCGGGGTGGTGGTCGCCGATCAGTTGTCGGCGATGCCCTCGGTGCACGTCGCCTGGTGCGTGCTGGCGGCGGTCGCGGTGGTGCGGGTGTCACGGAGCCCGTTCCGCTGGGTCATGGTGCTGCACGCGGTGCTGACGGTCGCGGTGGTCGTGGTGACGGCCAACCACTTCTGGGCGGACGGAATCGTCGCCGTCGCGATCCTGCTCTTCGCCTGCACCGTCGTGGCGTTGGTGGCACGCCGACGGGGTCGGGTCTCCGTCGAGACGGAGACCCGACCCCGCAGTGGTTCCGAGGAGCGGCCGAAGCAGGTCACTTGACCGGCAGGGCGACCTTCCCCCAGGAGCCGTTGCTCAGCGCGGAGGTGGCCCAGTACCAGGCGACGAGCCCGGAGACGGCCGCGATCCAGCCGGCCGCCTTGGCGAGGCCGCCGTACCCGCCGAAGGCGGCGATGGCGGACAGCACCAGGGAGACCGTCAGCAGACCGTAGACGGCGCGGCTGAACAGACCGGCGCCCCAGCTGGCCGCCGTGAGGCTGAGGGCGAGCAGGGCCCACAGCAGCAGGAACAGACCGGCGGCGTTCTTGCTCGCGCCGCCGGCCGCCGACCAGGTCGCCCAGAAGGCGCCGAGGCTGGTGAAGGCGGTGCCGGTGAAGCCCTCGCCGCGGCGGAGCTGCCACAGGCCCGCGATGAAGAGGGTGACGCCGCCGAGCAGGTGGGCGAGGTGGGCCGCGTCCCCGACACCGGTGCCGTGCAGGATGCCGGTGGAGAGCAGACCGTAGGCGAGCAGTGTCAGGCCGAGGGCGAGGTAGCCGAGGTTACCCGCGTCGGCTCCGGTGGAGCGGGCGTTCGATGCCCCGGTAGCGTCGTTGCTCACCGGAGGCTCCTTTCACTCTGGGCGCGCGCAGGGCGCAGTGACGCTTGGTGTCGTTTCGATGAGTGGGTGCGCGCGACCGCGCCGAGGGCGCACGGCAAAAGGCCTGCGCGGGCGCCGGTCAGAAGTGAGGTCAGAAGTGATGGGCCAGCGGAGAGCCGCTGGTCACGTCCCCGCCGGGGGATTCCCCGGTGAGATCGGTGTACCCGGCCTTGCTTGCTTGTACCCTTGTGAAGATAACAATTTGTGACCGTGTCACCTGTGGAATGCTCACGACTGGCGCTGGTTGGGCACCCGCAGGGTCAGGATCGCCATGTCGTCGGACGGCGGCTCCGGGGCGAAGCGCTCGACCGCGCGTTGCACCCGCATCGCGACCGCACCGGCGGTCAGGCCGGTGCAGCCGGTGAGCACCTCGGCCAGGCCGTCGTCACCGAGCATCCGTCGACCCTCGCGGCGTTCGGTGACGCCGTCGGTGACGCAGAGCAGGACCTCGCCGGGGGCGAGCACCAGGTGTTCGGCGGTGAGGTCGAGGTCGTCCATGACGCCGAGCAGCGGCTGCGGGGTGGCGGCACGGTCGACCCGGCCGTCGGTGCGCAGTCGCAGCGGCAGCGGGTGGCCGGCGCAGACCAGGGACAGTTCGGTGCTGCCGTCCGGGCGGGGTGTCAGTTCGCCGTAGAGCAGCGTGAGGAAGCGGCTGCGCGAACCCTCGTCCAGGATGGCCGCGTTGAGTCGGCGCAGCACCTGCGGGGCGTCCAGGCCCTCGCGGGCGAGCAGACGCAGCGAGTGCCGGGCCAGGCCGGTGACCGAGGCGGCCTCGGGGCCTGTGCCGCAGACGTCGCCGATGGCGAAGCCGTAGGTGCCCTCGCGGATGGTGAACAGGTCGTAGAAGTCGCCGCCGACCTCGTTGCCCTCGCCGGCGGCCTGGTAGTAGACGTCCACCTCGACGCCGGGGATCTCGGGCAGGTCGGGCGGCAGCAGGCTGCGCTGCAGGGCCTGGCTGGTCGCGGTGCGCTCGGAGTAGAGGCGGGAGTTGTCCAGGGCGAGGGCGGCCCGGCGGGAGAGGTCCTCGGCGAGTTCGAGGATCTCCTGGCGGAACCGGACGCCGGCCGGGACGCCGAGCGCGAGCAGGCCGATGACCCGGTTGCGCGCGGTCAGCGGCAGCACCACGGTCTCGCCGAGCAGGCCGGCCAGTTCGGGGCTGTCGGTCAGGCCCCGGGTTTCGGCGGTCTCGGCGGGCGCGGCCCAGAAGCGGACGCCGTGGGTGGGGCCGGCCTCGGGGGCGGGGGTCTTGTCGAGCAGCTCGCGCAGCGGGTCGATCCGGTCCTCGTCCTCGTGCAGGACGAAGGCGAGACCGGCCGAGGAGCCGTGGTCGCCGTTGGTGTAGACGGCGCACCAGGAGGAGAGGGTGGGGACGGCCATCTGGGCCATCAGGGCCAGGGTCTGCTCGTGTTCGAGGGTGCCGGCCAGCAGGTCGGAGGCCTCGACGAGGAAGGAGAGCGAGCCGCGGCGCAGCCGTTCGAGCTCGGTCAGCCGGGTGCTCTCGACGGCCAGGGCGACCCGGTCGGCGGCGAACTGCAGCCGCAGCGCGTCCTCGTTGTCGTAGCGGCCGGGCACGGCGGTGGCGATGCCGAGCGAGCCGATCAGCCGGCCTTCGACCTTGAGCGGGACGGTGACCAGGGAGCGCATGCCGCTGTCGGTGAGCAGCGGCAGGCCGGTGGGGCGGGTGGCGAGGTCCTCGTGGACGGAGGGCAGCCGGGCGGAGTCATAGCGGTTGCCGGTCCCGACCGGGAAGCGGGCGTGCCGGCGGTGTCCGGTGTTGAGGCCGGTGACGGCGCGGACCTCGAACTCGGTCTCGTCGTCGGTGGTGAGCAGCAGGTACGCGGCGTCGGCGTCGAGCAGGTCGCGGGCGCGTTCGACGGTGCGCTGCAGCAGGGTGTCGAGGTCGTCGGTGGCGACCGGGCCGGCCAGCAGGTCGAGCCGGGGACCGGCCGGGTCGGGGCGCTCGCCGGGCAGGGCGCGGGCGGGGGAGCGCAGCACGGCGCGGTCGGGTTCGAGGACGAGCAGACAGAGGGTGGAGGGGACGCCCTCGGTGTCGCGCACGCGCACCTGGACGCCGTACACCTCGACCTCCTCGCCGTCGGCGCGGCGGATGCCGTAGCCGCCCTCCCAGCGGGCCAGCCGCAGGGTGTCGGTGAGGCCGAGGCCGCGGCCGGGGGACTGCGGCCAGGCCGCGAGGTCGGCCCAGGGGCGGCCGAGGACGGCGGCGGTGGGGTACTGGAAGAGGGCCTCGGCGTCCCGGTTCCAGGCCAGGACCCGTCCGTCCTCGTCGAGTTGGACGACGGCGACGTGCACCGGTCCGGGGCTGCTGGGCAGGTCGCTGCCGGGGGTGGCGGGGACGGCGTAGCGGGTGCCGACCACGTGCGCGGGCAGGGCGAGCCGGAACCAGACGGTCTTCTGCCCGGCCGCGTACTCGACGCCCCAGCGTTCGGCGAGGGCGGAGCACATCAGCAGGCCGCGGCCGCCCTCGCCGTCCGGGTCGGCGTAGCGGTGTCCGTCGCTGAGGAAGGGCAGGCCGCGCTCGGGGTGGTGGTCGGTGACCTCGATCCGGACGGTCTCCTCCTCGCGCAGGCAGCAGACCTCGGCGGCGGTGCCGGCGTGCACGACGGCGTTGGTGACCAGTTCGCTGACCAGGACGACGGCGTCGTCGACGACCTCGGGCAGGCCCCAGCCGAGCAGCGCGTCCCGGACGAAGCCCCGGGCGGCGGCCGCGGACCGGCCGTCGGGGTCGAAGGTGGCGGCTGCGCGCGCGGTGACCACGTTGCCACTTCTCCTCTGCTGCTCTTGCCCTGGCTGTCCGGGGTGCGGCGCCGACTCCCGGTGCGCGCCGTCGGGGTGAGCGGCGGCGCTGGGTCGGGTCGTGGCCCGGTGCAGCGCTCCACCCTACTTTCCGCTTGGTTCCCCGTGGGGGCGGGGCCGTGAAACAGGCACCTGAGGGTGATTCTGCCCACCTGTTTCGGACGGTGCGGTACCAACCGAGCGCAACCAGCCGTATACCCGGCGACAGTACTGCCAGACTGGGGGGTCCGCGACGGCCGGTGGGAGCAGTACGGTCGTGTGGGTGCCGGTGTGCCGTGTGAGCCCGCCGGTACGCAGCCCAGCCGGGCCGGTGCCCTGGTGCGTGCCGTACGGCACGGCGGTCACCGGACAGTTCACGATGTGGGAGGGGCCCGTTGAGTTCGGCCACCAAGGACGCAACCAAGGACGCAACCGGTACGACGCCGCCCGCTCCGCGCGGTGGGTACTCCGGGACGGCGCCGCGGAACGCGGCCGGCCGGCGGGCGGTCCACAACCGCGGTGCGGAGCCGGCCGACCTGCGCAAGCTGCTGGCCGCGCTGACCGCGATGCGGGACGGCAACTTCCGCCGTCGGCTGACGGTTCCGGGCGACGGGCCGCTGGCGGAGATCGCCGCGGTGTTCAACGAGGTCGCCGAGCGTAACCAGCACCTGACCGGTGAACTGGCGCGGGTGCGGCGGGCGGTGGGCCGTGAGGGCCGGTTGAACGAGCGGTTGGAGACCGGCGCGGGCGAGGGCGCCTGGATGGCGGCCGTCGACAACTGCAACGCGCTGATCGACGACCTGGCCCGTCCGATGGCCGAGGTGGGCCGGGTGCTGACCTCGATCGCCGAGGGCGACCTGGACCAGAAGATGGAGCTGCGCTCGCTGCACAGCAACGGGGTCAGCCATCCGCTGCGCGGCGAGTACCTGAAGATCGGGCGGACCGTCAACGGACTGGTGGACCAGCTCTCCGAGTTCACCGACGAGGTGACCCGGGTGGCCCGTGAGGTGGGCACCGAGGGCAAGCTCGGCGGTCAGGCCAAGGTCCGTAGCGTGTCCGGCAGTTGGAAGGACCTGGCGGACTCGGTCAACACCATGGCGGGCCGGCTGACCGCGCAGGTGCGCAACATCGCCCAGGTGACCACGGCGGTGGCCAAGGGCGATCTGTCCCGCAAGGTCACGGTGGACGTGGCCGGCGAGATGCTGGAGCTGAAGAACACCGTCAACACGATGGTGGACCAGCTGAACGGCTTCGCCGCCCAGGTCACCACGGTGGCCCGGGACGTCGGCACCGAGGGCCGGCTCGGCGGGCAGGCCCAGGTACCGGGTGTGGCCGGGGTCTGGCGCGAGCTGACCGACTCGGTGAACTTCATGGCCGACAACCTGACCGGCCAGGTGCGCAACATCGCCCAGGTGACCACGGCGGTGGCGCGCGGGGACCTCTCGCAGAAGATCGAGGTGGACGCGCGCGGCGAGATGCTGGAGCTGAAGAACACCATCAACACGATGGTCGACCAACTCTCCGGCTTCGCCGAGCAGGTGACCCGGGTGGCCCGCCAGGTGGGCACCGAGGGGCGGCTCGGCGGTCAGGCACAGGTGCCCTGGGCGGCCGGGGTGTGGCGGGATCTGACCGACAACGTCAACTTCATGGCGAACAACCTCACCGATCAGGTGCGCAACATCGCCCAGGTGACGACCGCGGTCGCCAAGGGCGACCTGTCGCAGAAGATCCAGGTGGACGCGCGTGGGGAGATCCTGGAGCTGAAGAACACCATCAACACGATGGTCGACCAACTCTCCTCCTTCGCGGACGAGGTGACCCGGGTGGCCCGGGACGTCGGCACCGAGGGCATTCTCGGCGGCCAGGCGAGCGTGCCCGGGGTGTCCGGGACCTGGAAGGACCTGACCAACAGCGTCAACCTGATGGCCAACAACCTGACCAGCCAGGTCCGCAGCATCGCCGAGGTGACCACGGCGGTGGCGCGCGGCGACGTCTCGAAGAAGATCACCGTCGACGCCCGGGGCGAGATCCTGGAGCTGGTCACCACCGTCAACACCATGGTCGACCAGCTGTCGGCCTTCGCCGACGAGGTGACCCGGGTCGCCCGCGAGGTGGGCACCGAGGGCATCCTGGGCGGTCAGGCGCGGGTGCGCGGGGTGTCGGGCATCTGGAAGGACCTGACCGACAACGTCAACTTCATGGCGTCGAACCTGACCGGACAGGTGCGCAATATCGCCGAGGTCGCCTCGGCGGTGGCCCGCGGCGACCTCTCCAAGAAGATCACCATCGACGCGCAGGGCGAGATCGCGACGCTCGCCGGCACCCTGAACACCATGGTCGACCAGCTGTCCGCCTTCGCGGTGGAGGTCACCAGGGTGGCCCGCGAGGTGGGCACCGACGGCACCCTGGGCGGCCAGGCGAGCGTGCCGGGCGTGGCCGGCATCTGGAAGGACCTGACCGACAACGTCAACCTGATGGCCAACAACCTCACCGGCCAGGTCCGCAACATCGCGCTGGTGATCACGGCGGTGGCCCGCGGCGACCTCTCGCAGAAGATCGACGTCGACGCGCGCGGCGAGATCCTCCAGCTGAAGACCAGCATCAACACCATGGTCGACCAGCTCTCCGCGTTCGCCGACGAGGTCACCCGGGTCGCCCGTGAGGTGGGCACCGACGGGCGGCTCGGCGGCCAGGCCCGGGTGCCCGGCGTGGACGGCACCTGGCAGGACCTCACCGAGTCGGTGAACGAGCTGGCCAACAACCTGACCCGGCAGGTGCGCGCGATCGCCCAGGTCGCCACCGCGGTGACCAGGGGCGACCTGAGCCTGCGGATCGACGTGGACGCCGCGGGGGAGCTCGACGAGCTCAAGGACAACATCAACCAGATGATCGCCAACCTGCGCGAGACCACCCGCACCAACCAGGAGCAGGACTGGCTCAAGACCAACCTGGCCCGGATCTCCGGCCTGCTCCAGGGCCGCCGGGACCTGGAGGCGGTCGCCTCGCTGATCATGACCGAGCTGACCCCGGTGGTCTCCGCCCAGCACGGCGCCTTCTTCCTGGCCCAGCCGGCCGGCCGCACCGCCGAGCTGATCACCGAGGACGACGACGAGAACGACACCGTGCTGCGGCTGATCGGCAGCTACGGCTACCAGCGGCGGGCGATGCCGACCACCTTCCGGCCCGGCGAGTCGCTGATCGGCCAGGCGGCGGTCGAGAAGCGGGCGATCATCGTCAAGGAGGCGCCGCCCGGCTACCTCAAGATCGCCTCCGGCCTCGGCGAGGCCTCCCCGGCCCACATCGTGGTGCTGCCGGTGCTGTTCGAGGGCCGGCTGCTCGGCGTGATCGAGCTGGCCACCTTCAGCTCCTTCACCACCGTCGCGTTGGACTTCCTCAACCAGATCGCCGACCTGATCGGCGTCACCGTCAACACCATCAGCGTCAACACCAAGACCGAGGGCCTGCTGCTGGAGTCCCAGCGGCTCACCGCCGAACTCTCGATGCGATCCGCCGAGTTGGAGGCGCGCCAGGAGGAACTGGAGCGCACCAACGAGGAGTTGCAGGAGAAGGCCGAGCAACTCGCCCAGCAGAACCGCGACATCGAGATCAAGAACAGCGAGATCGAGGAGGCCCGACAGGTCCTGGAGGAGCGCGCCGAACAGCTCGCCCTGGCCTCCCGCTACAAGAGCGAGTTCCTCGCCAACATGTCGCACGAGCTGCGCACCCCGCTCAACTCGCTGCTGATCCTGGCCAAGCTGCTCTCCGACAACAACGAGGGCAACCTGTCACCCAAGCAGGTCGAGTTCGCCGACACCATCCACGGTGCCGGCTCCGACCTGCTCCAGCTGATCAACGACATCCTCGACCTGTCCAAGGTCGAGGCCGGCAAGATGGACGTCCGCCCGGCCCGGATCGCCCTGGTCCAGTTGGTCGACTACGTCGAGGCCACCTTCCAGCCGGTCGCCCTGGACAAGAACCTGGCCTTCGCGGTGCGGGTCTCGCCGGCCCTGCCGGTCACCCTGCACACCGACGAACAGCGGCTCCAGCAGGTGCTGCGCAACCTGATCTCCAACGCGGTCAAGTTCACCGACGCCGGCGGCGTCGACTTCTCGATCAGCCCGGCCGGCCAGGACGTCCCGCAGCACGTGCGCGAGCGGCTGCTGGAGTCCGGCTCGATCCAGGGCCCGGACGACGAGCTGATCGCCTTCTCGGTCTCCGACACCGGCATCGGCATCCCCGGCAACAAGCTGCGGGAGATCTTCGAGGCGTTCAAGCAGGCCGACGGCACCACCAGCCGCAAGTACGGCGGCACCGGCCTCGGCCTGTCGATCAGCCGGGAGATCGCCCGGCTGCTCAGCGGCGAGATCCACGCCCAGAGCGAGCTGGGCCGGGGCTCGACCTTCACCCTCTACCTGCCGCTGCGCTCCGAGGCCCCGGACGCCGCCCCGGACGGCCGCCCGGCCGAGCGTCCGGGAGTCCCGGCCGTGGCCGCGCCGCGCGCCTCGGTCGGGGTGACCCCGATGGGCCTGCCGGTGCCGGTCGGCGAGAACCCGGCCGACCACTGGGCCCAGGAGGTCCGGGAGATGGCCGAGGAGCGCCGCCGCGGGGCGGTGGAGCGTCGGCGCAGCGCCGCGCTGGAGAGCGCCGCCGTGCCCCGGGCGGTCGAGCCCGCGCAGCAGCTCCGGCCGGTCCGCGGCGACACCCGCTTCGACGGCCAGCAGGTGCTGATCGTGGACGACGACGTACGCAACGTGTTCGCCCTGACCAGCGTGCTGGAGCAGCACGGCCTGACCGTCCTGTACGCCGAGAACGGCCGCGAGGGCATCGAGATGCTGGAGCAGCACGAGAACGTGGCGCTGGTCCTGATGGACATCATGATGCCGGAGATGGACGGCTACGCGACCACCGAGGCGATCCGCCGGATGCCCCAGTTCGCAGGGCTGCCGATCATCGCGCTGACCGCCAAGGCGATGAAGGGCGACCGGGAGAAGTCGCTGGAGGCGGGTGCCACCGACCACATCACCAAGCCGGTGGAGACCGACCACCTGCTGTCGGTGATGCACGAGTGGTTGAACGGGGAGCGCGCGCGTGAGTGAGTGAAGCGAACGGGCCGCCAAGGGGTGCGCGTGGGCGGATGCCCCTGCCGAGCGAAGCGCGGCGGGCGCATGCGCGGTGAGGCGTGAACTCCGGGTCCTGCCCCGGGGTTCACGCCTGCCGGTCGGTCGGTTTGCTGGCGGTCGGGCCCGGGAACCCGGTAGGGTCACCGATCGTTGCGAACAGTGACCGGACGGCAACGCGCTGCTGAGCGTGCGCCGGGGCACTGGCTGCGCGCCGTTCCGGATCGGGTCACGACGGAGCGATGTGCCGGGCGAGGGGGTGCGGCTAGCATGACCGGGGTAGCGGTGGGCAGTACACGGGTGCCTTCACCGGGCGGCAGGCAGGCGACACGAGGGCGGGCCCCCATGCAGAAGGCGAAGATCCTCCTGGTCGACGACCGACCGGAGAACCTGCTGGCGCTGGAGGCGATCCTCTCCGCCCTGGACCAGACGCTGGTGCGCGCCGCCTCCGGCGAGGAGGCGCTCAAGGCGCTGCTGACCGACGACTTCGCGGTGATCCTGCTGGACGTCCAGATGCCCGGGATGGACGGCTTCGAGACCGCCGCCCACATCAAGCGCCGCGAGCGTACCCGGGACATCCCGATCATCTTCCTCACCGCGCTCAACCACGGGCCGCACCACACCTTCCGCGGCTACGCGGCCGGCGCGGTGGACTACATCTCCAAGCCCTTCGACCCGTGGGTGCTGCGCGCCAAGGTCTCGGTCTTCGTCGACCTGTACGTCAAGAACTGCCAGCTGAAGGAGCAGGCCGCGCTGCTGCGGCTGCAGCTGGAGGCGGGTGGCGGCGAGCCGACCCTCGGCGGGGTGCTGCTGGGCGAGCTGTCCGCTCGGCTGGCGGCGGTCGAGGAGCAGGCGGAGGCGTTGGGCAAGCAGCTGGACGGGGTCGAGGACGCCGGGGTGGCCGCCACCGCGGGGCACCTGGAGCGCAAGCTCGCGGGCCTGCGCCGGGCCCTGGACGCGATGCGCCCGGGCAGCTCGTAGGCCTTCCGCCGGACCCGCGCGGACCGCTCGCCGTACGCCCGCGAACCGTTCGCCGCGCGTTCGCCCGTCCGGGTGGTTCGATGGCGCGACCGGGTGAAAGCCGGTCAACGTGACGGTGCGTCTGCGACACGTCCGGGCCCCCGGCTCGGCCACATGTGCACCGGTGGTCCACACCGGTAGGCTGCTGACCCATGGCCACTCGCACGCCCGGAAACGCGGCACGCAAACCGACTCCGGGACCGTCCAAGAAGGCCGCGGCGAAGGCCCCGGGCAAGCCGCCCGCGAAGAAGGCGGCAGCTCGCAAGGCCCCCGCGAAGAAGGCGGCCGCCAAGTCGGCCCCGCCGCCACCGCCGTCGTCCCGCTCGGGACTGATGCGCCTCCTCAACGCCCTGGCGAGCCCGATCGCCGCGGTCTTCCGCGGCGTCGGCGACGGTGCCAAGAACCTCCACCCGGCCCACCGCAAGGACGGGCTGGGCCTGGTGCTGTTCGCGCTCGCGATGGTGACCGCCGCCGGCACCTGGTTCAGCCCCCAGGGCTGGCTGGGCGAGGGGGCCACCGCCGTGGTGTCCGGGCTGTTCGGACGGCTCGACGTGCTGGTGCCGTTCCTGCTGGCCGGGATCGCGATCCGGCTCTGGCGCCACCCGGAGCTGCCGGAGGCCAACGGCCGGATCGTGATCGGGCTGAGCGCGCTGCTGGTCGGCGTCCTCGGCCTGGTCCACATCGGCTGCGGCGCGCCCATGATGGGCAGCGGCGCCTCCCGGATAAGGACGGCCGGCGGGATCATCGGCTGGGCCGCGTCCACCCCGATGATGGCCGCCGCCGGTCCGGCGCTGGCCGTGCCGCTGCTCCTGCTGCTGGCCTTCTTCGGCCTGCTGGTGGTCACCGCCACCCCGGTCAACCGGATCGGCGAGCGGGTGCGGGGGGTGGGGATACGGCTCGGCGTGGTCGAGCCCGGTCCGGAGGACGAGGCGCGCTGGGGGCGTACGCCGGAGCGTGAGCTGTCGACCGACCCGCCGGAGGACGCCGACCCCGACGCGCTGCCCTTCACCGTGGACACCAACGGTGACGACCCGACGGACGAGGTGGCGGCCCGCCGTCGCCGCCGGCGGCGCAAGCAGAGCGCCGACCCCGAGGAGCAGCCGGAGGCCGTCCGGGTCTCGCTGGACAAGGAGCCGCTGGACCCGTACGCCACCCGCGACCTGGCCGCCGGCGCGGCCGCCGACCTGGACGGCGCGCTGGTCTACGGCGTACCCGCCTCCTCGGCGGTGGCGGACATGATGCACCAGGTCAAGGACCTCACCGCCCCGCCGGAGGAGCCCGCCGTCCCGGCCGCCCGCAGCAGCGGCCCGGGAGCGCCCGCGGAGCACGGTCCGGCGCCGGTGCGGATGGAGCAGCTCCAGCTCGCCGGGGACATCACCTACTCGCTGCCCCCGCTCGACCTGCTGGAGCGCGGCGGCCCGGCCAAAGCCCGCAGCGCCCTCAACGACGAGGTGGTGGCCCAGCTCACCGGCACCTTCGCCGAGTTCAAGGTGGACGCCAAGGTCACCGGCTTCACCCGGGGCCCGACGGTCACCCGCTACGAGGTCGAGCTCGGCCCGGCCGTCAAGGTGGAGCGGATCACCGCGCTGGCCAAGAACATCGCGTACGCGGTGGCCAGCCCGGACGTGCGGATCATCAGCCCGATCCCGGGCAAGTCGGCGGTCGGCATCGAGATCCCCAACCGGGACCGCGAGATGGTCAACCTCGGCGACCTGCTGCGCTCGCGCACGGCCGCCGAGGACACCCACCCGATGGTCGTCGGCATGGGCAAGGACGTCGAGGGCCACACCGTGATGGCCAACCTCGCCAAGATGCCGCACATCCTGGTGGCCGGTGCGACCGGTGCGGGCAAGTCGTCCTGCATCAACTGTCTGATCACCTCGATCCTCGCCCGGGCCACCCCGGACGAGGTGCGGATGGTCCTGGTCGACCCCAAGCGGGTCGAGCTGACCGCGTACGAGGGCATCCCGCACCTGATCACGCCGATCATCACCAACCCGAAGAAGGCCGCCGAGGCCCTCCAGTGGGTGGTGCGCGAGATGGACATGCGCTACGACGACCTCGCGGCGTACGGCTTCCGGCACGTGGACGACTTCAACGCGGCGGTGAAGGCCGGCAAGGTCACCCCGCCGCTGGGCAGCGAGCGGGAGCTCACGCCGTACCCCTACCTGCTGGTGATCGTCGACGAGCTGGCCGACCTGATGATGGTCGCGCCGCGCGACGTCGAGGACTCGGTGGTCCGGATCACCCAGCTGGCCCGCGCGGCCGGCATCCACCTGGTGCTCGCCACCCAGCGGCCCTCGGTGGACGTGGTCACCGGTCTGATCAAGGCCAATGTGCCGTCCCGGCTGGCCTTCGCGACCTCGGCGATGGCCGACTCCCGGGTCATCCTGGACCAGCCCGGCGCGGAGAAGCTGATCGGCAAGGGCGACGCGCTCTTCCTGCCGATGGGCGCGAGCAAGCCGATCCGCATGCAGGGCGCGTTCGTCACCGAGGCGGAGATCGCCAAGGTGGTACAGCACTGCAAGGACCAGCTGAGCGCCGTCTACCGGGACGACGTGACGGTCGGCGGCGGACCGAAGAAGGAGATCGACGAGGAGATCGGCGACGACCTGGACCTGCTGATCCAGGCGGCCGAGCTGGTGGTCTCCACCCAGTTCGGCTCGACGTCGATGCTCCAGCGCAAGCTCCGGGTCGGCTTCGCCAAGGCGGGTCGGCTGATGGACCTGATGGAGTCGCGCGGCATCGTCGGTCCGAGCGAGGGTTCCAAGGCCCGCGACGTCCTGGTGAAGCCGGAGGAGCTGGACGGCGTGCTGATGATCCTGCGGGGCTGAGAACGGCCCAGCAGGGCTGACGGGCCGTTCCCTCCGGGTGGGTTCACTCGTTCGGAGGAGGGTAGGCGCGGTCGTGGGGCTCGTCCTCAAACTCCCGTCTGCGGGAGTTTCGAAGACGAGCCCCGAGGAACCGAACGTCCGTACGCCGCGTCACAGGCCGGAAAGCGCACCCGACCAGGGAGATCTCGCGGCCCCGCGAGTCCCCGTTGACGACCGGTCAGCGGGGGACGGACCCCGGTCGGCGCGGGCGCGCGCATTTGCGGCCCGTCCGCTTGAGAAACGATCCGCCCACGCCCCTAGACTGTTCTCCAGCAGGTGGCCATCCGCTCGAAAGGCGTGCCCCGTGACCATCGGCAATTCCTCCGACCACGAGAACGCCCCGTCGTCCGTCGAGCCGACCGACGACGCGGTACAGGCGGCCGATGCCCCAAGCATCGGCCGGGTGCTGTCCATCGCCCGGATCGAGGCGGGACTCACGGTGGACCAGGTGAGTACCGCCACCCGCGTGCGGGTGCCGATCGTCCATGCCATCGAGTCGGACGACTTCGGCAGCTGCGGCGGCGACTTCTACGCCCGCGGGCACATCCGCTCGATCGCCCGGGCGGTCGGCGTGGACGGTGAGGCGCTGGTCGCCCGCTACGACGCCGCGCACGGCGGCTCACCGGGCGTCAAGCGCCCGGCCGCCCAGTTGGTCGACAGCGGCCCGATCAGGGTGCCCCGACGCAGCCGGCCGAACTGGGCGGCGGCCATGGTCACCGCGATCGTCGCGGTGGTCGTGCTGATCGGCTTCAACCTGGTGAGCGGCAAGGGCGGTCACGGCACCACCGGCTCCGCCAGCGCGCCGCTGCCCAGCGGCTCCGGCACCGGCTCGGTCGCCCCGGCCACGCCCACCGTCCAGCCGTCGGCGCCCGCGCCGAGCGCCGCCGCGATCGCCGCCGTCCCGGCCGACAAGGTCACCGTGAAGCTGGTCGCCCAGGGCACCAGCTGGGTCTCGGCGATGGACGGCGACGGCAAGTCGCTGTTCCAGAACAACATCAGCGACGGCCAGGACCAGACCTTCACCGACCCCAAGCAGATCAAGCTGGTGCTCGGCAACGGCGGGGCCGTGCACGCGTACGTCAACGGCAAGGACCTCGGAGTCCTCGGCAAGGACGGCCAGGTGGTGCACGTCACGTACACCCCCGGAGACCCGCAGGCTGGCTGACCACAGGGGTCGGCGAGGGCCGTTGATGATCAGCTGATCCATGGCGTGTGACCTCCGGGGCGAACGGCACCGGAGGCCGCGCGTTAATCTTGGGCCTATGCCTGAACGCCGCACTGTCGCCCTTGTCACGCTCGGATGCGCCCGCAACGAGGTGGACTCCGAGGAACTCGCCGGGCGACTGGAAGCCGACGGCTGGTTGCTCGTCGATGACGCCGCCGAGGCGGACGTCGCAGTCGTCAACACCTGCGGCTTCGTCGAAGCCGCCAAGAAGGACTCCGTGGACGCCCTGCTGGAGGCCAACGACCTCAAGGGTCACGGCCGTACCCAGGCCGTCGTCGCGGTCGGCTGCATGGCCGAGCGGTACGGCAAGGAGCTCGCCGACGCGCTGCCCGAGGCGGACGGCGTGCTCGGCTTCGACGACTACGCGGACATCTCCGACCGCCTGCAGACCATCCTCTCCGGCGGCCACCACGCCCCGCACATCCCGCGCGACCGCCGCAAGCTGCTGCCGATCAGCCCGGCCGAGCGGCAGTCCGCCGCCGAGGCCGTCGCGCTGCCCGGCCACGGCGCCGAGGCCGCCGCCGAGCCGATCGCCGACCTGCCCGAGGGCCTCGCGCCCGCCTCCGGCCCGCGCACCCTGCGCAAGCGGCTGGACGACAGCCCGGTGGCCTCGGTCAAGCTCGCCTCCGGCTGCGACCGGCGCTGCTCCTTCTGCGCCATCCCGGCCTTCCGCGGCTCGTTCATCTCCCGCCGCCCCTCCGACGTGCTGCACGAGGCCCAGTGGCTGGCCGAGCAGGGCGTCCGCGAGATCGTCCTGGTCAGCGAGAACAACACCTCGTACGGCAAGGACCTCGGCGACATCCGGTTGCTGGAGACGCTGCTCGGCGAGATCTCGGCGTTCGACGGCGTCGAGCGGGTCCGGGTCTCCTACCTGCAGCCGGCCGAGATGCGCCCGGGCCTGATCGACGCGATGACCGGGACCACCGACGTGGTGCCCTACTTCGACCTGTCGTTCCAGCACTCGGCGCCCGCCGTGCTGCGCCGGATGCGCCGCTTCGGCTCCACCGACCAGTTCCTGGAGCTGCTGAAGACCATCCGCGACAAGGCCCCGCAGGCCGGCGCCCGGTCCAACTTCATCGTCGGCTTCCCCGGTGAGACCGAGGAGGACTACGCCGAGCTGGAGCGCTTCGTCACCCACGCCGGGCTGGACGCGATCGGCGTCTTCGGCTACTCCGACGAGGACGGCACCGAGGCCGCGACCTACGACGGCAAGCTGCCCGAGGACGTGGTCGCGGACCGGCTGAGCCGACTGAGCCGCCTCGCCGAGGAGATGACCGCCCAGCGGGCCGAGCAGCGGATCGGCACCGAGGTCGAGGTGCTGATCGAGTCGATCGAGGACGGCGTGGTCGAGGGCCGCTCCGCCCACCAGGCCCCGGAGACCGACGGCCTGACCACGCTGATCGGCGTCGAGGACCCGGAGATCGGGCAGTTCTGGCGGGCCACCGTGGTGGCCAGCGAGGGCGTCGACCTGATCGCCGAGGCGCAGGAGCAGGTGCGGGTCCGCCGGGCTCCGGGAGCCGGGGAATGACCAAGGGGCCCGGTGCCCCGGCCGCGGCCCACCCGGGCAGACCGGCGGCCGCCCTGCCGTCGGCGCCGGGGGTGTGGAACATCGCCAACGTGCTCACGATGGTCCGGGTGCTGCTGGTCCCGGTCTTCGTGGCGCTGCTGTTCGCCGACGGCGGGCACAACCCCAAGTGGCGCTCGGTCGCCTGGGCCGCGTTCGCGATCGCGATGATCACCGACCTGTTCGACGGTGAACTCGCCCGCCGCAAGGGCCTGGTCACCGACTTCGGGAAGATCGCCGACCCGATCGCCGACAAGGCGATCATGGGCTCGGCGCTGATCGGCCTCTCGCTGCTCGGCGACCTGCCCTGGTGGGTCACCGTGGTGATCCTGGCCCGCGAGCTCGGCATCACGCTGATGCGCTTCTGGGTGATCCGCTACGGGGTCATCCCGGCCAGCCGCGGCGGCAAGCTCAAGACGCTGAGCCAGGGCACCGCGGTCGGCATGTACGTCCTGGCCCTGACCGGGTGGCTGGCCACCGGGCGGGCGGTCCTGATGGGCCTGGCGGTGCTGCTGACCGTCGGCACCGCGCTGGATTACGTCGGACAGGCGCTGCGACTGCGCCGCGAGGGCATGGCCGCGGAGCGCGCGGACCGGTGAGCGACGGGGGAGACCGGGTGGCGGACTACGAGCTGGCTGAGCGGGCGCACGCCGCGCTGCGGGCCCAGGGGGGCACTCTGGCCGTCGCCGAGTCGCTGACCGGCGGGCTGCTGGCCGCCGCGCTGGTCGACGTCCCCGGAGCCTCCGCGACCTTCCGCGGCTCGGTCACCGCGTACGCGACCGAGCTGAAGGCCTCGGTGCTCGGTGTGGACGAGGGCCTGTTGGACGTGCACGGTCCGGTTCACCCGGTGGTCGCCCGGCAGATGGCCGAGGGCGTGCGCGGGCTGCTGGGGGCCACGTACGGGCTCGCGACGACCGGGGTGGCCGGTCCGGAGCCGCAGGACGGCCAGCCGGTGGGCACGGTACACCTGGCGGTGGCCGGCCCGGGGGGAACTCTGGTCAGTTCGCTCCTGCTGTCGGGCGGTCGTGCCACAATCCGTCACGGGGCGGTGACCGCCGCACTGGAGCTGCTCGTCGGCCGGCTCGCTCGATAGGGGCCCGCCGGAGGATCTCCACCGAACCGAGATCCCTCGAACTGGCGCGCGGGTATGGCACAGCTGGAGGATCGTGTTACATCCAAGGTCCTGGTTGGGCAGAAACCAGGTGGCGAACGAGTTGCGTGACGGTGGCCGGGTGGGTCGCGTCGGGTACCACGAGGGGCCCGCGAACCCGGGTGCGACACCGGAACGAGGAGGGGGGCGGCCTTGCAGCCCAGAGTGAACACGACCGGGGTCCCCGCACGCGAAGCGGGCAAGGCGGTACGGTGGGGGCGTGACATCTCGATCCGCAGTCCGAGGAGGGAGGCACCGATGATCCTGCTCCGTCGCCTACTGGGCGATGTACTGCGTCGGCAGCGCCAGCGCCAGGGCCGCACACTCCGCGAGGTGTCGGCGGCCGCCAGGGTTTCGCTCGGATACCTCTCCGAGGTCGAGCGGGGACAGAAGGAAGCCTCCTCGGAGCTGCTCTCCGCCATCTGCGATGCACTCGACGTCCGGATGTCCGAGGTCATGCGCGAGGTCAGCGACGAACTGTCGCTCGCCGAACTTGCGGCGATGGCCACCCTCTCCGAAGGTGATCTGCTGAGGCCGGTACTCGAACCGGTTCCGCTGCCCGCCCCCGGCGCCGACCGGGCGAACATGTCGCCCAAGGCCGCCGCGATGGACGTGGTCGCCGCCTGATTCCGGCCTCGACACCCGGGCTCCTCCGATGCCCGGGGCGAGCGGAGGAGGGCGGTCGTGCGGAGAGTCGCGACGGTGCGCGCGGTGGCCCGAATACGGCTGCGGGCGCGGCGGTTGGTGCCGTGGCCGACGCGGTGGGTCCTGGTGGCCCTCGTGACCGGGCTCGCCTGGTGGGTCCTGGTCGTCCGCGGGCAACTGGCCGACGGCGCGGTGCTGGGGCTGTTGGCGGCCGGCGGCTGGGGGCTCGGTCTCATCCCGGTCCACGCCGACCGGAACGCGACCGGACCGGTGCGGCGCCGACACGAGGAGGCCGTGGGCCGGGTGGAGGCGCAGCCGCCACCGATCGGGTGATGCGACGTGGACGAAGGCCGCGGGGTCGACGACCCCGCGGCCTTCGGGCTTTCCGTCCGCGCTACGGACGCAGTCGCAGGCCGCGCGGGGTGGCGTGGAAGCCCGCCTCCTCCAGGGCGCGGCCGAGCTCGGAGCCGAGGGCGGGCTCGCCGTTGGCCCGCTCGACCGTGACGCTGCCGAGCGCGCCCTCGCGGACCGCCTCGGCGAGCGCCCCGGCGGCCAGCGCCCGGGTCGCCCCGTCCTCCGGCCAGGCCAGCAGGGACTTGCCGCCCCGCTCCACGTACAGCGCCAACTCGCCGTCCACCAGCACCACCAGGGCACCCGCCTTGCGGCCCGCTCGATGGGCGGTGGAGTCCTTGCGGCCGGGGGCGGTGGGCGGCTCGGGCCAGGGCAGGGCCGCGCCGTAGGCGTTCGCCGGGTCGGCGGCGGCCAGCACCAGCGGCTGCGGTGGCTCGGCGGTCGGGGCGGCCGACCACTCGGCATTGCCGGCCCGCTCCAGCCGGCCGTTGACCGAGCGCAGTCGGTCGGCCGCGCCCTCCATGGCGAACTGGGCGCCGCCCAGGCCCTCGACGAAGTAGCCCCGGCGGGCCCGGCCGCGCTCCTCCATCGCGGTGAGCACCCGGTAGACCCCGGCGAAGCCGCCGGGCACCCGTTCGGCGGCCACGGTGCCCCGGGTGAGCAGGCCGTGCCGGTCCAGCAGGCTCTGCGCCTGGGCGGTGGCCCGGACCGTCGGGTCGGCGGCGAAGGCGGGCAGCAGCGACCAGCGTCCGGCCACCGTCGGCGGGCCGCTGCGCAGGGCGCCGCCGACCCGGCCGAAGGCGCGGCCCGCGCCGCCGTAGCGGCCGCGCGGGGTGGCCCTCGGCGCGCGGTGGGCGGTGGCGCCCGCGGTGCGGCCGGAGCCGAGCAGGGCGCGCAGCGGGGAGAGGGTGTCGTTGGTGACGTAACCGGCCCAGACCAGGTCCCAGAGCGACTCGACGATCTCCGGCTCGGGGGTGTCCTCCGGGAGCTGCTGGACGAGTTGGCGGAAGAACAGGCCGTAGCCGCCGGCCAGGGCCTGCATCAGGGCGCTGTGCACCGGGGTGAGCGCGGGCGGGACTGGCTCGGGGCGCAGCAGGTGGGCGTTCTCGGCCAGGTGCAGGCTGAGCCACCCGTCCTTACCGGGCAGCGCGCCGGCGCCGCACCAGCCGATCTCGCCGGCCGCCATCAGCTCGTCCAGCAGGCCGGGGGAGTAGTCGGTGAGCCGGGCCGGGAGGATCAGCTTCTCCAGGGCGGAAGCGGGCAGGGCGGTGCCCTGGAGCTGTTCGACCACCCGGAGCAGGCCGTCCGGGCCGCGCAGCCGGTGGCCGGCCAGGTGCTGCCACTGCGGCAGGAAGGCGGCCAGGGCGCGCGGCGGGACGGGCTCGACCTCCTGGCGCAGGGCGGCCAGCGAGCGGCGGCGCAGCCGGCGCAGCACCTCGGCGTCGCACCACTCGGGGGCGGTGTGGCTCTCCGCGGGCCGGAACTGCCCTTGGACCAGGCGGCCGGCGGCGGTGAGTCGGTGCAGCGTGCCGGTGACGACGGCGGTGCCGAGGTTGTAGCGGGCGCCGGCCTCGGCGGCGGTGAACGGGCCGTGGGTACGGGCGTGGCGGGCCAGCAGGTCGCCCAGTGGGTCCTTGACCGGCTCGGTGAAGGCCTCCGGGACGCCGACCGGCAGCGGGGTGCCGAGCGCGTCGCGCAGCCGTCCGGCGTCCTCGATCGCGGCCCAGCGCCGCTCGCCGGCGATCCGGACCTGGATCACCCGGCGGGCGGCCTCCAACTCCAGGGCCCAGAGCGGTCCGGCGCCGCGGGCGGTCAACTCGGCCTCGGTGAGCGGGCCGAGCAGTCGCAGGGCGTCGGCGACGCCCTCGGCGTCCTTGATCCGGCGTTCGGGGGTGAGGCGTTGGAGCTCGGCCTCCAACTCGGCGAGCACCTGGGGGTCGAGGAGTTCGCTCAGCTCGGCCTGGCCGAGGAGTTCGGACAGCAGCCGGGAGTCCAGCGAGAGCGCGGCGGCGCGGCGTTCGGCCAGCGGGGAGTCGCCCTCGTAGAGGAACTGGGCGACGTAGCCGAACAGCAGTGAGCGGGCGAAGGGCGAGGGCTCGGGGGTGGTGACCTCGACCAGGCGGACGGCGCGGGACTCCAGGTCGCCCATCAGCTCGACCAGGCCGGGGACGTCGAACACGTCCTGCAGGCACTCCCGGACGGCCTCCAGGACGATCGGGAACGAGCCGTACTCGGAGGCGACTTCGAGCAGTTGGGCGGCGCGCTGGCGCTGCTGCCAGAGCGGGGTGCGGCGGCCGGGGCTGCGGCGCGGGAGCAGCAGGGCGCGGCCGGCGCACTCGCGGAAGCGGGAGGCGAACAGGGCGGAGCCGCCGACCTGGTCGGTGACCAGCTGCTCGACCTCGCCGGGGTCGAACAGGGCGGCGTCGGCGCCGACCGGGGCTTCGTCCGGGGGCGAACCGGCCGGTTCGGAGGGGCTGCTGAAATCGAAGTCGGGGGCCAGGAGGTCGGCGTCCGGCAGGCGGAGCACGATGCCGTCGTCGGCGTGCATGACCTGGGGGTCCAGGCCGTGCTTCTCGCGCAGCCGGGCGCCCAGGGCGAGGGCCCAGGGGGCGTGCACCTGGGCGCCGAAGGGGGAGTGGATGACGATCCGCCAGTCGCCGAGCTCGTCCCGGAAGCGCTCGACCACGATGGTGCGGTCGTCCGGGAGGTGGCCGCAGGCGGTGCGCTGTTCGGCGAGGTAGTCGAGAAGGTTGGCGGCGGCCCAGTCGTCCAGGCCGGCCTGCTTGAGGCGTTCGGTGGCGGCCTCCGGCCGGAGGGCGCCCAGCTCGCGGGTGAACGCGCCCAGGGCCCGGCCGAGTTCGAGCGGGCGGCCGAGGGTGTCGCCCTTCCAGAACGGGAGCCGGCCGGGGACACCGGGGGCGGGGGTGACCAGCACCTTGTCGTGGGTGATCTCCTCGATCCGCCAGGAGGTGGTGCCGAGGGTGAACACATCGCCCACGCGGGACTCGTAGACCATCTCCTCGTCCAGCTCGCCGACCCTTCCACCGCCCTTCTTGGGGTCGGCGCCGGCGATGAAGACGCCGAACAGGCCGCGGTCGGGGATGGTGCCGCCGGAGGTGACGGCCAGGCGCTGGGCGCCGGGGCGGCCGGTGACCGTGCCGGCCACCCGGTCCCACACCACCCGGGGACGCAACTCGGCGAAGGCGTCCGAGGGGTAGCGGCCGGCCAGCATGTCGAGCACGGCGTCGAAGGCCGACTGCGGGAGGGTGGCGAAAGGCGCGGCACGGCGGACCACCGCGAGCAGGTCGTCCACCGGCCAGGCGTCCAGGGCCGTCATCGCGACCAGCTGCTGGGCGAGCACGTCCAGCGGGTTGCGCGGGATGCGCAGCGCCTCGATCCGGCCGGCCCGCATCCGCTCGGTGACCACGGCGGACTGCACGAGGTCCCCCCGGTACTTGGGGAAGAAGACACCGGTGGAGACGGCGCCGACCTGGTGGCCGGCCCGGCCGACCCGCTGCAGGCCGGAGGCGACCGAGGGTGGGGACTCGACCTGGACGACGAGCTCCACGGCGCCCATGTCGATGCCCAGCTCCAGGCTGGAGGTGGCGACCACGGCGGGCAGCCGGCCGGCCTTCAACTCCTCCTCGACCAGGGACCGCTGCTCCTTGGAGACGGAGCCGTGGTGGGCCCGGGCGATCACCGGGGGCGCGCCCTTGGCGGCGCCCGAGCCGCCCATCAGCTGGGCCGGGGCGTGCGCCTCGGGGGCGGCGGTACCGGTGGCGCGCTCGTGGGCGATCTCGTTCAGCCGGTTGCACAGGCGCTCGGCCAGGCGGCGGGAGTTGGCGAAGACGATGGTCGAGCGGTGGGCCTCGACCAGGTCGACGATCCGCTCCTCGACGTGCGGCCAGATGGAGGCGCCCCCAGCCTGGCGGCCGGGAGGTGCCCCCAGGCGCTGCGGGTCGCCGTCGGAGGCGCCGCCGGCGGCCGGGGCGGAGGGCAGGTCGTCCAGGTCGGGGACCGGAACCACCACCGAGAGGTCGAACTCCTTGGCGGCGGCGGGCTGGACGACGGCGGCGCCGCGCTGCGGGCTGAGGAAGCGGGCCACCTCCTCGACCGGGCGCACCGTCGCGGACAGGCCGATCCGGCGGGCCGGGCGGTCCAGCAGCTCGTCCAGCCGCTCCAGGCTGAGCGCCAGGTGGGCGCCGCGCTTGGTGCCGGCGACCGCGTGCACCTCGTCCAGGATCACCGTGTCCACGCCGCGCAATGCCTCCCGGGAGGCGGAGGTGAGCAGGAGGAAGAGCGACTCGGGGGTGGTGATCAGGATGTCCGGCGGGTGGGTCGCGAAGCGGCGGCGGTCGGCGGCGGGGGTGTCGCCGGAGCGGATGGCGACCTGGACCTCGGGCTCGGGCACGCCGAGGCGGACGGCCGCCTGGCGCAGGCCGGTCAGCGGGGCGCGCAGGTTCCGTTCGACGTCCACCGCGAGGGCCTTCAGCGGGGAGACGTAGAGCACCCGGCAGCGGCGCTTGGGGTCGGCGGGGGGTGGGGTGCTGCTGAGGCGGTCGAGGGCGGAGAGGAAGGCGGCGAGCGTCTTGCCGGAGCCGGTGGGGGCGACCACCAGGACGTCGGTCTCCCGCCGGATGGCGCGCCAGGCCTCGGACTGGGCGGTGGTGGGGGCGGAGAAGGCGCCGGTGAACCAGGCCCGGGTGGCCGGGGCGAATCCGGCCAGGGGATCGTCGGCCCGGGGGGCTTCGGCGGGCGGGGTCGGGTGCTGGGGCGCCATGCCCCCATGGTGCCGGGTGGGACTGACAAGTGGGGCGGGACCGCTTCGGGGGTGGGGGGGTGGTCGGAGCGGAGGTGTCGTTGAGGGGCGGGAATGATGATCCGCTCATATGGTGAGGAATCGGACGTGTGATCAACCCGTGACCGTGGCCGCATGGCCGTTTCCTCACCGGACCGACGAGCGGAGACCGTGGGATGGCGCAGGCGCACCAGTCCGGCGGCCCCGACCGTGCGGTCCGCCGTCGCAGGGTCCGCGGGCCGGCCCGGGCGCTGCTGGCGATGCTGCTCACGGCCCTGGTGGTCGGCGGTGCCGTGCCGTACGTGTCCGGGCGGGCGTACCTCAGCTACCTGGTGCTGGCCGACCAGGAGGACGCCGCGGGCGCCGCCCGGGCCGAGGCGGAGAGCCGGTCGGCGGGCGGGCAGGTGGTGCAGGAGTACCCGCAGATCGGGGCGGTGCTGGCCTACGCGACCGGCGCCTTCGCGGACAAGGTCCGGGGCCGACCCGGGATCGCCGCCGTGGGGGCGACCCGGACCGCGCCGGTGGTGGGGCCGCCGCGGGGGGTGGAGGGGGCCGGGGACTTCGCGGCGGGGGCGGAGCAGGGGAGTTCCGACAGGCGTGCCGCCTCGGACGAGCAGAAGGGCGGGGTCCCGACGGTGCCTGACCCGGCGGAGGGCGGCGCCTGGAACCTCGCCATGCTGGGGCCCGCCTCGGGGCGGACCGGCGACGCCGGCGTCGGGGCGCCCAGCGCGGAGGCGCTGCGCGAGGTGCTGGTGGCGGTGCTGGACTCGGGTGTGGACGACACCCACCCGGACCTGCGGGCCGCCGTCGACCCGAAGGCCTCGGCCTCCTGCGCGGACGGGCGGCCGGACGCCCGGACCGGCTCCTGGCGGCCCGACCCGGGGGCAGGGGAGGGCGGGCACGGCACCCACGTCGCCGGGATCATCGGTGCGGCCCGGGACGGGCAGGGCGTCACGGGTGTCGCTCCGGGGGTGCGGGTGGCCGCCGTCCGGCTGCTGGGGCCGCTGGGGCAGTACTACGCGGAGAACATCGTCTGCGGCATGCTCTGGGCGGCCGACCACGGGGCCAAGGCGATCAACAACAGCTACTTCGCGGACCCCTGGAAGTACAACTGCCCCGAGGACCGGGACCAGGCGGCGCTGATCACGGCTGTCAGCCGGGCCTCCGCGTACGCCCAGCGCAAGGGGGCGGTGGTGGTCGCCTCGGCCGGCAACGACGGGCAGGACCTCGGTGCCGCCCGGACCGACGAGCGCAGCCCCAACGACCGGGTCTCCGGGCCGGCCAGTACCCGGTACCTGGGCGCCGAGTGCATCCGGCTTCCCGGCGAGCTGCCGGGGGTGGTCACGGTCACGGCGGTCAACCGGGACGGGCGCTCCTCGCCGTACTCCAACCACGGGCGCGGGCACGTGTCGCTCGCTGCGCCGGGCGGCGATCCGGACGGCGGGCCGCAGGGGGCGATCGTCTCCGACTGGCCCGGGGGGCAGTACGCGGCGCTGGCGGGGACGTCGATGGCGGCGGCCCATGTCACCGGGGCGGTGGCGGTCGCGGCGGCGTTGCACCCGGAGTTGGGGGCGGGTGGGCTGGCGGCTCTGTTGGCGACCACGGCCGCGGCGGGGTGTTCGGTGGGGCCGCGGGCTTGTGGGGACCGGGAGTACTTCGGGGCGGGGTTGGCGGCGTTGCCCCGGTGAGGCAGCGTTTGCCCGGGGGTGGCGCCCGGAAACGCGGGTGACGGGGTGTGGGGGCGGGGGTGAGGATCGGGGGCATGGGTGAATCGGGTGCGGGTGTGTTCCTCGGGACCGAGCGGTTGGTGTTGCGGCGGTTCACGGGGGCGGATGTGGACGACCTCGTGGCGTTGGACGGGGACCCCGAGGTGATGCGGTACCTGACCGGGGGGAAGGCGAGTGCGCGGGAGTGGGTGGAGGGGACGCTGATTCCGCTGTACCTGGAGCACTACCGGCGGTACGGGGACCTCGGGTGGTGGGCGGTCGAGGAGCGGGACGGTGGGGCGTTCCTGGGGTGGTTCGAGTTCCGGCCGACCGAGGAGGGGGAGCGGGGGGAGGTGGAGCTCGGGTACCGGTTGCGGCGGGCGGCTTGGGGGCGCGGGTACGCGACCGAGGGCGCGCGGGCGTTGATCCGCCGTGGGTTCACCGGGTCCGGGGTGGAGCGGGTGGTGGCGTACACGATGGCGGTGAACGCGGGGTCGCGGCGGGTGATGGAGAAGTGCGGGCTGTCGTACGTCCGTACGTTCCACGAGGACTACCCGGAGGCGATCCCCGGGAGTGAGCACGGGGAGGTCGAGTACGCGGTGACGGCCGGGGAGTGGCAGCCCCGGGGCTTCGATGCGGGGTCCGGGATACTGGGGGCATGAGGCTGACGGAGTTCTGGCGACGGATGTACGCGCACTTCGGGGAGGCGTACGCGGAGTCCTTCGCGTCCGACCACGTGATGAGCGAGCTCGGCGGGCGGACGGTGCGCCAGGCGCTGGAGGCGGGCTGGGAGGCCAAGGACGTCTGGCGGGTGGTCTGTGAGACCCAGGGGGTCTCCACGTTGCTGCGCTGAGCCCTCGGCGCCGGGGGTGG
Source organism: Kitasatospora sp. NPDC018058 (assembly GCF_044327205.1). Lineage (NCBI taxonomy): Bacteria > Bacillati > Actinomycetota > Actinomycetes > Kitasatosporales > Streptomycetaceae > Kitasatospora > Kitasatospora sp. NPDC018058. Next base: position 25,709 of record NZ_JBIRFA010000023.1, read on the forward strand.
TGGGACAGACTGTCCGGGTGACGATCAGCGGAGAGAAGAGCGCGGAAGGGTCGGTGCGGGTCGCCGACGAGGAGCGGACGAACGACGGCGGGGCCCTGTGGGGCGGGATGCCGCGATGGCTGCCCCGGGCGATGGTCATGTTCCTGGTGATGGTCGGGGTGTTCCAGCTCGCCGACTGGGCCTTCCGGCAGTTGATCGACCTCTTCGTGATGCTGCTGGTGGCGTTCTTCCTCTCGCTGGCCCTGGAGCCGGCGGTGGACCGGATGGCGGCGCGGGGGGTGCGCCGGGGGGTGGGTACCTTCCTGGTGTTCGTCGCGGTCGGGATCGCGGTGGCCGGGTTCCTGGCGGCGCTGGGCACGTTGCTGGTGGACCAGGTGGCGAAGATCGCCGGGGATCTGCCGCACCTGGTCGACAATCTGATCGGCTGGGTCAACCGGACCTTCCATCAGGACCTGTCGCTGGGCGAGCTGCAGAAGCGGCTGCTCAAGGACTCCGGCACGATCGAGGGCTACGCCCAGCAGGCCGCCGACAACGTCTGGGGCGTCTCCTCGACGCTGATCGGGGGGCTCTTCCAGACCTTCACGGTCGGGCTGTTCACCTTCTACTTCACCGCCGAGGGCCCGCGGGTCCGCAGGACGGTATGTTCGCTGCTGCCGCCGTCCAAGCAGGGCGAGGTACTGCGGGCCTGGGAGATCGCGCTCGCCAAGACCGGCGGCTACCTGTACTCCCGGGCGGTGCTCGCGCTGGTGTCGGCGGCCGGGCACTGGGTGATGTTCGCGCTGATCGACCTGCCGTACGCGGCCGCGCTGGCGATCTGGGTCGGCGTCATGTCGCAGTTCGTGCCGACGATCGGGACGTACCTGGCGGGCGCGCTGCCGGTGCTGGTGGCGCTCACGGTGGAGCCGGTGGACGCGCTGTGGGTGCTGGTGTTCACGGTGGTCTACCAGCAGATCGAGAACTACGTGCTGCACCCGAGGATCACCGCGAGGACGGTGGACGTGCACCCGGCGGTAGCCTTCGGCGCGGTGATCGCGGGCGCGGCGCTGCTGGGCGCGGTGGGCGCGCTGATCGCGATCCCGGCGGCGGCCACCCTGCAGGGCTTCGTGGGGACGTACGTGCGGCGGTACGAGGTGGCCACCGACCCGCGGATCGACCGCGGTGAGCAGCGGCGGGCCCGGAGGGAACTGCGCCGGGAGGCGGCGCGGCGGCTGCGGCGGATGGTCGGCGGCGAGTGACGGGCGGCGGGGGAGCGGTCCGGTCGCTCGCCCCGCGGTGCGTCCGAACGTGCGAGGCTTGAATCGAACACATGTTCTTTGTACTCTCCGGCGAGGAGTTTTCCACAGGCTGAGCCGGGTGGGGCTCGTTTGTCAGTGGGACGCGCTAGCGTCGATGACGATGAAGCGCACAGCACAGAACCCGAGGGAAAAAGTCATGGCAGGTACGGACCGCGAGAAGGCCCTGGAGACAGCTCTCGCCCAGATCGAGCGACAGTTCGGCAAGGGCTCGGTGATGCGCCTCGGCGAGAAGGCCAACGAGCCCGTCGAGGTGATCTCCACCGGCTCCACCGCCCTGGACGTCGCCCTCGGGGTCGGCGGCATCCCGCGCGGCCGGGTGATCGAGATCTACGGCCCCGAGTCCTCCGGTAAGACCACCCTGACCCTGCACCTGGCCGCCAACGCCCAGAAGGCCGGCGGCACGGTCGCCTTCGTCGACGCGGAGCACGCGCTCGACCCTGAGTACGCCAAGAAGCTCGGCGTGGACACCGACGCCCTGCTGGTCAGCCAGCCGGACACCGGTGAGCAGGCCCTGGAGATCACCGACATGCTGATCCGCTCCGGCGCGATCGACCTGGTGATCATCGACTCGGTCGCGGCGCTCGTCCCGCGCGCCGAGATCGAGGGCGAGATGGGTGACTCGCACGTCGGTCTGCAGGCCCGGCTGATGAGCCAGGCGCTGCGCAAGATCGCCGGTGCGCTGAACCAGTCGAACACCACCGCCATCTTCATCAACCAGCTGCGCGAGAAGATCGGCGTGATGTTCGGTTCGCCGGAGACCACGACCGGTGGCCGGGCGCTGAAGTTCTACGCCTCGGTCCGCCTGGACATCCGCCGGATCGAGACCCTGAAGGACGGCACCGAGGCGGTCGGTAACCGCACCCGCGTCAAGGTCGTCAAGAACAAGGTCGCCGCGCCGTTCAAGCAGGCCGAGTTCGACATCCTCTACGGCATCGGCATCAGCCGCGAGGGCGGCCTGATCGACATGGGCGTCGAGCACGGCTTCATCCGCAAGTCCGGCGCCTGGTACACCTACGAGGGCGACCAGCTCGGCCAGGGCAAGGAGAACGCCCGTAACTTCCTGCGGGACAACCCGCAGCTCGCCGACGAGATCGAGCGGAAGATCAAGGGCAAGCTGGGCATCGGCCCGAAGACCGATGAGCCCGCCGAGGGCGGGGCGGAGGCCGCCGCTGCCGACGGCGCCGCCAAGCCGATCACCGCGACCGCCGCCAAGACGGCCGCGGCGAAGAAGACGGCGGCTGCCAAGGCCTGAGCCGTTGACGCAGTACGACATGGTGGGTGGCGGCCCGGCGGGCCCCGAGGACGACGACTACGGCCCGCCGGACTGGTTCGCCGCGGTCGCGGAGGAGCCGGAGCCGGAACCGCGGCCGTCGGCGGCCCGGCCGCGGTCGCAGTCCCGCAAGGGGCGGCGGGAGCGCACGTCCACCACGCAGCGGGCATCTGGCCCGGAGCCGGAGTTCGACCGGGTTCCGGTCCGGACGGTGCGTGGCGCGGCGTCCGGGCCGGCGTTTGAACGGGAGCGGCCGGCGGAGGCCTCGGTCGAGGCGCTCGGGCTGGTCTCGGCCTCCGAGCTGCCCACCGGCCGCCGTCGGCGCCGCTCGGCGCTGGAGGCCGAGGAGTCCGAGGCCGGAGGCAGCTCGGAGGCCGCGGAGAGCGGTTGGGGCGAGGCCGAGGCAGCCGGTCGCGGGGGTGCGGCCGCCTCGGCCGCCCGCGCCGGTGCGGGTCGGCGCGGGAGCCGTCGGGGTGGGGGGTCCGCCGAGGGGCTGCCGGGCGAGGAGGAGGGCACCGCCCGTACCTCCCGCAAACGGGAGGAAGAGCAGTCCGATCCGGAGACCCGCGCCCGGGACATCTGCCTTCGGCTGCTGACCGGCGCCGCCAAGACCCGCAAGCAGCTCGCCGACGCCCTGCGCAAGCGGGAGATCCCGGAGGACGTCGCCGACGAGGTGCTCACCCGGCTCGAAGAGGTCGGGCTGATCGACGACGCGGCCTTCGCCGCGGCCTGGGTGGAGTCCCGGCACGCCGTCCGGGGGCTGTCCCGGCGGGCACTGGCCCAGGAACTGCGCACCAAGGGCGTGGCCGCCGATCTGGTGGAGCGGGCCGTCGCCCAGCTCGACCACGACGACGAGGCGGACGCGGCCCGGGCACTGGTCGAGCGCAAGCTGCGGTCCACCCGGGGGTTGGACCCGCAGGTCCGGACCCGCCGGCTGGTCGGCATGCTGGCCCGGCGCGGCTACTCCGATGGGCTGGCCTTCCGGGTGGTGCGCGGCGCACTGGAGGAGGAGGCAGCCGACGAACTGTCGGAAACCGGGTGGGAGTAGTGGCAGTTCCGCACACTTCTTGATCTGGGCCAGATCAAGTCTTGACCCTTTCGTGACCCACACCTAGCCTCGCACTCAGTGCGCGGGCGCTTCCGGACGGCGCCCGGCGGGGGCAGCCCGCGCAAGACGGGGAGTGGGGCGGCATGAGCATTTCGGCGGGCACCGGCACGGGTGACACCGTGTTGCCGATCGTCGGGTCGGCCGCCGCCGTCCTGCTGGTGCTCGCGGTGCTCGCCGCCGTGGTGATCGGACGACTGCGGGCGGAGCGGCGGCAGGCCCTCGCCGAGGCCGAGCAGGCCCGACGGCGGGCCGAGGAACAGGCCGGCCGGCAGCGGGCCGAGCTCGCCCGACGCGAGGAGGACCTGGCCGAGGAGCTGCGCCGGGTCCGCCGGCGGGAGGACGAACTGGCCGCCCGCTCGGCCGAGGTGGAGCGATCCCGGGGCGAGGCCGAGGCGCTGGTGGCCCGTCGGACGGCCGCGTTGGAGTGCGCCGCCGGACTCTCCGCCGAGCAGGCGCACGACCAGCTCCTGCGTGAGGCCGAGGGGTCGGCCCGCCGGGAGGCCGCGGTCATGGTCCGGGAGATCGAGCGCGAGGCCAAGGAGGAGGGCGAGCGCCGGGCCCGGTCCATCCTCGCCGGGGCGATCCAGCGGCTGGCCTCGGAGCAGACCGCGGAGACCGCCGTCACCGTCTTCCGGCTGCCGGGCGAGGAGATGAAGGGCCGGATCATCGGTCGCGAGGGCCGCAACATCCGCGCCTTCGAGACGGTCACCGGGGTCAACCTGATCATCGACGACACCCCCGCCTCGGTGCAGCTCTCCTGCTTCGACCCGGTCCGCCGGGAGGCCGCCCGGCTCACCCTGGAACGGCTGGTCGAGGACGGCCGGATCCACCCGACCCGGATCGAGCACCTGCACGAGCGCAGCCGCGCAGAGGTCGAGGCACGCTGCGTACGAGCCGGCGAGGACGCCCTGGTGGACGCCCGGGTCGGCGGGATGCACCCCGAACTCGTCCGCACCCTGGGCTCGCTGCGCTACCGGGCCTCGTACGGGCAGAACGTGCTCGGGCACCTGCTGGAGTCCGCGCACCTGGCCGGGATGATGGCCGCCGAGCTGGGGGCGGACCCGGAGCCGGTGCGCCGGGCGGCGCTGCTGCACGACATCGGCAAGGCGCTCACCCACGAGGTGGAGGGCAGCCACGCGGCGGTCGGCGCGGACCTCGCCCGGCGGTTGGGCGAGTCCCCCGAGGTGGTGCACGCGATCGCCGCGCACCACGGCGAGGTGGAACCGCGGACGGTCACGGCCGTGCTGACCCAGGCGGCGGACGCCTGCTCGGGCGGGCGGCCGGGGGCGCGCAAGGAGTCGCTGGAGGTGCACGTACGGCGGCTGGCGCGGTTGGAGGAGATCGCGCGCTCGCACACCGGGGTGTCCGAGGTGTACGCGATGCAGGCCGGGCGCGAGGTACGGGTGATGGTGCGGCCGGAGGCGGTGGACGACCTCGGGGCGGAGCTGATCGCCCGTGAGGTGGCCCGGCAGGTCTCGGCGGAGCTGACCTACCCGGGCCAGATCCGGGTGACAGTGGTCCGGGAGAGCCGGGCCACGGCGGTAGCGGGCTAGGGCCTGTCCCCTGGGACCCGCCGGGGCCGCCGAAACCCACGAGGCAGGCCCCTAGCCCGTCGCCGAGTCCACCTGCTGGGGCTCCGGAGCGGGCTCGGGCGAGGGCTCGGGCGTGCCGGCGATCGGTGCCGGGCCGCCGCGGGCCCGGTCGGCGAGCACCAGCAGGTCCTCGGTGGCCGCGCCCTGGGTGACGCCGACCAGATGGCCGTCCGGCCGGATCAGTAGCACCGTGTGCGGCCCGGCGCCCGGGTACTCCTCGGTGACCAGCACCTCGGCCGGCACGGGCAGCGCGGCGGAGACCTCGGCGAGCCGGGGCATCAGCCCGGCGCCGAGCCAGTGCTCGGACGACCAGACGGCGGTGCCGGGGGCGACCAGCAGCAGCAGGAAGGTGGCGCCGAGCCGGGCGTGCAGGTGGTCGGGGGTGCCGTCGGCGGCGAGCACCGGCAGGTCGGGGACGAGCACCCCGGGGGCGGTGGCGGGCAGCAGTTCGCTGAGCGAGGTGGTGCCGCGCGCGCCGTGCTGCGCCGGCACCCGGCCGGGGATGCCGGAGGGCGCCGCCGGGTAGGCGGGAGCGCCGCCGAAGCGGCCGGTGCCCAGCTGGCCGTCGGCGAGCAGCGGGGCGTGCTTGCGGAAGCCGCCGACCAGCAGCGAGCGCCGGGTCTGCTGCCAGCCGCGCAGCGGGCGCAGCAGCGGCATGGACTGGTCGACGGCGCGCAGCCGGGCGCCGACCGCCCCGCGCCGCTCGGCCTCGTAGCCGTCCAGCAGGGGGCCGCCGGGCTGGGGGCCGCCGGAGTGGAGGTGCCAGGCGAGGGCGAGCCGCCAGGCGAGGTTGTCGGCGTCGCGCAGCCCGTCGGCCAGGTTCTGCATGCCGAGCGCGCCGTGCAGGTGGGCGGCGTCGCCGGCCAGGAAGCAGCGGCCGCTGCGGAAGCGCGCGGCGAGGCGCTGCTGGGCGGTGTGGTCGGCGGCGGCGAGCAGTTCGAAGCGGGGCAGTTCGCCGCACCAGCCGGTGAGGGTGGAGGTGACCCGGGTGAGCAGGGTGTCGCCGGTGACGATGCCGGGCCAGGTGGCGTGCGGGTCGACCTGTTCGGTGGGGGCGGGCCGGCCGGGGGGCAGTCGCCAGTCGAGCCGCCAGACGCCGTCCGGCAGCGGACGGGCGGAGGCCTCGCGGTCGCCGCGCCACGGGGGTTCGCGGTGCAGCCGGGCCCCGTCGAAGGGCAGGTCGACCCGGACGGTGGCGATGGCGTTGCGGTCGACCGCCGGGCGGCCGGGGAAGCGGATCTTCAGCAGCTTGCGGACGGCGGAGCGGGCGCCGTCGCAGCCGACCAGGTGGCTGCCGCGCCACCAGGTGCTGGAGCCGTCCTGGGTGCCGTGGGTGCGGACGCTGACGCCGTCGCGGTCCTGTTCGAGCTCGACGACCCGGCTCAGTGGGACCAGCTTGACCAGCGGGGTGCCGGTGAGGGCGTCGCGCAGGCCGCGCTGGAGGCGGTGCTGGGGCAGGTGGAAGGTGGGGGAGTCGGTGAGGTCGATCCGCAGCACCTCCTGGCGGCGCCGCCAGACGGCGAAGGAGTCCCACAGGGCCGAGTCGGAGACGGCCCGCGAGTAGCCGATCCGGGTCAGGAAGGCGGTGGTGTCGGCCCCGAGGACGACGCTGCGAGGGCCCTCGGGGCAGAGCCCGGAGCCCTCGTCCAGGACGACCGTCGGCACCTCGTGCCGGGCCAGCGCGAGGGCCAGGGCCAGACCGACCGGTCCGGCCCCGACCACGATCACCGGGTCCATGAGGGGACCTCCGGGCACGAACCGGCCCATGGGCCGGCGTCAGTTACCGCTGCCGCATATGCCGCGTGGATGCTCCCGGGAGGTGTCACGAAGAGCAATGCAACAGTTCACCTGCGTGTCCGTCAAGCAGCAGATGAAGTGCGCCGGTTCGCGCCGCGACGGCCACGTGCTTCGATCCACCGTGCGAGCGCGGTCAGCAGCAGGCACAGGAGGATGTAGATCGGCCCGATCACCAGTACCACGGGGATGTAGGGGAAACCCGCGGCGTTCAGTGGCTGGCTGGCGATCCTCTTACCCATGAACAGCAGCTCGTTGTACGTGATGATGTAGCCGAGCGAGGTGTCCTTGAGGGTGACGACCAGCTGGCCGATCATCGACGGCAGCATCGAGCGGACGGCCTGCGGCACCAGGACGGACGACATCACCTGGGTCTTGCGCATCCCGATGGCGTACGCCGCCTCGCCCTGGCCGCGCGGGACGGCGTTGACGCCGCTGCGGATGATCTCGGCCTGGACCGAGCCGTTGTAAAGGGTGAGGCCGAGGACCAGCGCCCACATCGGGTCCTTGGCGAAGAACGCGTAGTAGAGCGCGACGATCAGGATCAGCAGCGGCATCGCCCGGAAGAACTGGACGAAGGCGGTGCAGGCCCAGCGGACCGGCTTGTGGTCGGACAGCTGGCCGGAGGCCAGCAGCGCGCCGAGGGAGAGCGAGAAGACGGCGGCCAGCCCGAAGGCCTTCAGGGTGGCCAGCAGGCCGTCCACGACCATCTGCTGGACGGCGTTGTACTGGAACGGGTCCCACAGGTCGGCGTCGAACTGGCCGTTGTCGGCCAGCGCGGCGATGACGTACCAGAGCAGTCCGGCGACGCCGATCAGCGAGAGGATGCCGAACAGGCGGTAGCGGGCGCGGGCCTTCGGGCCGGGGGCGTCGTAGAGGACGCTGGCCGAGGCGGGGCGCTGGAGAATGTTCATCGGGCCACCGCCAGTCGGGATTCCAGGAAGCGGAAGAGGGTGGCGACCGTCGCGCTGATCAGCAGGTAGGCGCAGGCCACCCAGAAGAAGATCGCGAAGATCGAATAGCCGCGCTCGGAGAAGGTCTGCTGGGCGCTGTACAGCTCGGGGACGCTGAACGCGCCGGCGATCGCCGAGTTCCTCGGCAGTGCGATGAACACGCTGCTCATCGGGGCCAGCACGGTTCGGGTGGCCTGCGGCAGGACGACCAGGGTGAGGGTCTGGCCGAAGGTCATGCCCAGGCTGCGGGCCGCCTCCGCCTGGCCGAGCGGCACGGTGTTGATGCCGGAGCGGATCACCTCGCAGACGAACGAGGCCGTGTACCCGCCGAGCGCCAGCACCGCGAAGACCAGGTGGCTGAAGTGCACGCCCAGCGGCGGCAGTCCGAAGGTGACGGCGAAGAACAGCAGGGTCAGCGGGGTGTTGCGGAACAGCGTCACCCAGGTGGTGCCGAAGGCGCGCAGGACCGGCACCGGGGAGACCCGGAAGGCCGCCAGCAGGGTGCCCAGCAGCAGGGCGAGCAGGGCGCTGAGCGCGCTCAGCTCGATCGTCTGCAGGAAGCCGTCGCGGAACAACGCGAAGTTGTCCTGCTCGAACAGGAACCCCATCCGGCGGCCCTCCTCTCACAGATGGTCGGAACAGGTGGTCGGGTACGGCGGTCGGATCAGTAGCGGTCGAGGGTCGGGACCTCGGGCGCGGCGGAGCCGGAGAGGCCCAGGGTCGCGTCGTAGGCCTTCTTCCAGTCGCCGTTGTCCTCGTGGGCCTTGAGGGCGTCGCTGATCGCGTCGCGCAGCGCCTTGTCGTCCTTGTTGAGGCCGACGCCGTAGTTCTCCTTGGTGAACGGCTTGCCGACGACCTTGAGCTTGCCGGCGTACTTGGAGGCGTAGCCCTTGAGGATCGCGTCGTCGGTGGTGACCGCGTCGACCTCGTTGGACAGCAGCTTCTCGACGCAGGCCGAGTAGGTGTCGAACTGCGTGATCTTCGGGTTGTACTGCTGGATGTTCTTGATCGAGGTCGAGCCGGTGGCGGTGCAGACGTTCTTGCCGCCGACGCTCTCCGGGCCGGTGATCGAGGTGTTGTCGTTCTTCACCAGCAGGTCCTGGCCGGCGATGTAGTACGGGCCGGCGAAGGAGACGGTCTTCTTGCGCTCGTCGTTGATGCTGTAGGTGCCGACGTAGAAGTCGATCTGGCCCTTGGCGATGGCCGGCTCGCGCTGCGAGGAGACCAGGGTCTGCCACTTGATCTGCTGCGGGGTGAAGCCGAGGTCGGCGGCGATCATCTTGGCGACCTCGATGTCGAAGCCGCTGCGGTCGCCGCTGGCGACGTCCTCCCAGCCGAGGAACGGCTGGTCGGCCTTGGCGCCGATGATCAGCTGGCCGCGCTTCTTGGCCTCGGCGATGATCGAGGAGTCGATCTTGACGTCGGTCTTGACCGTGTAGGTCGGCAGCGCCGGGGCGTTGCTCGCGCTCGCGGCGGTGGAGCCGCCCGGGGTGCCGTCCTTGCCGCAGGCGGCGGTGGCGGTGAGCGCGACGGCACAGAGCGCCACGGCGAGGGTGCGAGAAGTCCTCATGAGGGTTGTTCTCCTGGGGCTGGGCCACGGCGTCAACCGGGCTCTGGCGTCTGGAAGTTGTGCACGGGCAGGGCCGACCGGCAACGGTGCCGGGACGGCCTTGCGTGATCTCGAAGTGTCAGTGGTGCAGGATCTTCGAGAGGAAGTCCTTGGCGCGGTCGGAGCGCGGCGCGGTGAAGAAGGCGTCCGGGGTGTTCTGCTCGACGATCCTGCCGTCGGCCATGAACAGCACGCGGTTGGCGGCGGAGCGGGCGAAGCCCATCTCGTGGGTGACCACGACCATCGTCATGCCGTCGGCGGCCAACTGGCGCATGACCTCCAGCACCTCGTTGACCATCTCCGGGTCGAGCGCCGAGGTCGGCTCGTCGAAGAGCATCACCTTGGGCTTCATCGCCAGCGCCCGGGCGATCGCCACGCGCTGCTGCTGCCCACCGGAGAGCTGGGCCGGGTACTTGGCGGCATGCGCCGCGAGGCCGACCCGCTCCAGCAGTTCGCGGGCGGTCTTCTCGGCGTGCGACCGGATCACCTTGCGCACCTTGACCTGGCCGATGACCACGTTCTCCAGCACGGTCTTGTGCGCGAACAGGTTGAAGCTCTGGAACACCATGCCGACCTCGGTGCGCAGCCGGGCCAGTTCCTTGCCCTCGGCGGGCAGCGGGCGGCCGTCGATGGTGATGGTGCCGGAGTCGATGCTCTCCAGCCGGTTGATCGTCCGGCAGAGCGTGGACTTGCCCGAACCGGACGGGCCGATCAGGACGACGACCTCACCCTGGCGGATCTCGAGGTCGATGTCCTGCAGCACGTGCAGCGCGCCGTAGTGCTTGTTGACCTTGTTCAGCACGACCAGTGGGGCGGCTGCGGGGGTGGAGTCCTCGACCGGGCTCTCGGTCATCGCGCCTGCTCCCTCTGTGTCGGTTCATGCCTACCCGAGAAGTCTCAACTCCCTTGGGTGGCAATGGTGGTACGAATCCGGGAGCCGCGACCGGCGGAGCCGCAGCCCCCGGTGGGGCGACCTTAGGAGCGCTGACGGTGCCTCGTCAGCCGATCTGAGCGGAACTTGAGGATCACGAAAAGGACACACGGAGCGTACGTACTGTTCGCGAAGGCGTCTACGGGGCATGTCACAGCGGGAATCCGCGCCGGTGCTCCCCGTTCCCCACGAGCCCGGTGCGCGGTCGAACCTGGCGCCGGGCCGCCCGCTGGCCCATACTGCGCAGGAGCCGGGCCCCGACCGATCGGGTCCGGAGACCACGTGGGGAGAGGAGGAGAACAGGATGCGACTGCTGCTCGTCGAGGACGACGAACGCGTGGCCGCGGCGCTGGTCGCGGTGCTGGGCCGGCACGGCTTCCAGGTGCGGCACGCCCGCAGCGGGCACGAGGCACTGGACGCCCTGGTGCCGGACGGCAACGAGCCGTACCGGGTGGTGCTGCTCGACCTCGGGCTGCCCGATCGCGACGGCTTCGAGGTGTGCAGCCGGATCAGGGCCGGCAGCGGCGTGCCGGTGATCATGGTGACCGCCCGCGCCGACATCCGCTCCCGGATCCACGGTCTCAACCTGGGCGCCGACGACTACGTCACCAAGCCGTACGACATGGGCGAGCTGCTCGCCCGCATCCACGCCGTCGCCCGCCGTGGCGCGCTGCCCTCAGCGGTGTCGGTGCCCGCGCCCGACGCCGTACCGCAGCAGCGCGGCCCGCTGGAGTCCCGCGGCATCCGGATCGACCGGGAGCGCCGCCGGGTCAGCGTGGACGGCCGCGACGTGCCGCTCACCCGCAAGGAGTTCGACCTGCTGGCCCTGCTCGCCCAGAGCCCCGGCGTGGTCTACCGGCGCGAGCAGATCTTCAGCGAGGTCTGGCGCAGCGGCTGGGAGGGCAACGGGCGCACCCTGGAGGTGCACATCGGCTCGCTGCGCAACAAGCTCGCGCTGCCCGGCCTGGTCGAGGCCGTCCGCGGGGTCGGCTACCGGCTGATCCCCGACTCGCCGACGCCCACCGCGGCCGACCCGGCCCCACCCGCCCCCGCGGAGCACTGACCGCACGTGCGCACCCGCCTGCTCGGCATCCTGATCGCCCTCATGCTCTGCGTCCTGGCCGCCCTGGGGCTGCCGCTCGCGGCGGCGTTCGCGGCGGCCGAGCAGAGCAAGGTGGTCGTCGACCGGCTCGACGACGCCGCCCGCTTCGCGCAGGACCTGCCCACCTCCGGTGCCGCCTCGTTGGACTCCGCCCTCAAGGGCGACCCGGAGCCCGCTCCCGGCGACCTCAGCCGCCGGCACGCGATCGACGCCGAGGTCCGGCGCTACTTCGACCTGTACGGCGTGCGGCTGGGCATCTTCCAGCGTGACGGCATGCCGATATCGGTCGCCCCCGCGGACTGGCGGGTGCCCGCCGTCGGCTGGGGCGCCCAGGCCTTCCAGGAGGCCTTGGACGGGCGGCGCAGCCACAACCCGCCGCAGGTGTGGCCGTGGACCGAGGACCGCACGATCACCGTGGCCACCCCGGTGGTGCGCGACGGCGACGTGGTCGCGGTGGTGCTGAGCGAGTCCCCGACCGCGGCGCTGCGCACCCGGGTGCTGCACAAGTGGCTGGTGGTGGCCGGCGGCGAGTCGGTCGCGATGATCGTCGCCGTGCTGCTGGCCGTCCGGCTGACCGAGTGGGTGCTGCGTCCGGTGCGCACCCTGGACCGGGCCACCCACGACATCGCCACCGGCCGGATGGCCGCCCGGGTCGCGCCCGGCGGCGGGCCGCCCGAGCTCCAGCGGTTGGCGCGCTCGTTCAACGAGATGGCGGACCACGTGGTGCACGCCATGGACCAGCAGAAGGCCTTCGTCGCGGACGCCTCGCACCAGCTGCGCAACCCGCTGTCGGCACTGCTGCTGCGGGTCGAGGTGCTCGGCCTGGAACTGCCCGAGGGCCACGAGGAGGAGCTCAGCGGCGTCCGGGAGGAGGGCACCCGGCTGGCCCGGGTGCTGGACGATCTGCTCGGGCTGGCCACCGCCGAGCACGCCCGCCCCGAACCGGAGCAGACCGACCTCACCCAGCTGACCCTGGCCCGGGTGGACGGCTGGCAGCCGGTGGCCGAGCAGCGCGGGATCGAGCTGCGCTGGGACGGCCCGGCGCTGGCGATCGGCATGGCGGACCCGATCGGCTTCGGCTCCGCGCTGGACGCGGTGCTGGACAACGCGCTCAAGTTCAGTCCGTCCGGCAGCCAGGTGCGGCTGCGGGTCGCGGTGCGCCGGGACGAGGTCGCGGTGACCGTCACCGACGCCGGGCCGGGGCTCACGGAGGACGAGCTGTCCCGGGCCGGCGACCGGTTCTGGCGCAGCCCGCGGCACCAGAACGTGGACGGCTCCGGGCTGGGCCTGTCCATCGCCCGCACCCTGCTGGCGGCCGGCGGCGGCTCGCTCGGCTTCGCCCCGGTCGAGCCGACCGGGCTGGCGGTGACGCTGGCGGTGCCGCGTCCTCGGAAACCCTAGGGCCTCTCAGGGCTTCACCGAGCGGTAGTAGCGCGCCGCGCCCTCGTGCAGCGGGAGCGGGTCGGTGTAGACGGCGGTGCGCAGGTCGACCAGCTGGGCGGCGTGTACCTGGGCGCCGATCTGGTCGCGGCTGTCGATCACCGCCCGGGTCATGCCCTCCACCAGTTCCGGGTTCACGTCGTCCCGGGTGATCAGCAGGTTGGGCACGGCCACGGTCGCGACGGCGTCCTTGGGCTCGGCGTTCGGATAGGTGCCCTTGGGCATGGTGGCCGCCCGGTAGGCGTCGGTGCCGCCGCCCTCGGCCTTGTGCAGCGCCTCGGACAGGTCGCTCAGCGGGACGATCCGGATCCGGACGTGGTCGGAGAGGTCGGTGAGGGCGCTGGTCGGCAGGCCGCCGGACCAGAAGAAGGCGTCCAGCTTGCCCTCGCGCAGCTGGTCGGCGGCGTCGCCGACGCCGGCCATCACCGGGGTGATGTCGTGGTCCGGGTCCAGGCCGGCCGCGGCCAGCAGCCGCTTGGTCACCAGGTTCACCCCGGACTGCGGCAGGCCCACGCCCACCCGCAGGCCCTTGAGGTCGGCGGTGCGGCGCACGGTGGAGGAGGCCGGGACGATCAGCTGCAGGTAGTCGTCGTACAGCCGGGCGATCGCCCGCAGCTTGTCCTTGCCGGGCCCCTGGTAGTCGGCCACCGCGTCGGCGGTGGCGATCGCGAAGGTGTCCTGACCGTTGATCACCCGGGTGAGGTTGTCTATCGAGCCCTCGGTGTTGTCCAGAGCCAGCCGCACCCCCGGCATGGCCCGGGAGACGTGGGTCTGCAGCAGCTGCCCGTACCGGTCGTAGACGCCGCGCTGCACACCGGTCGCGAAGCGGGTCTCCCCGCGCGGGTACCCGGGCGAGCGGCCCGCCGACAGCCACCAGCCGCCCAGTCCGGTGACCAGCAGCACCAGCACCAGCACCGTCCGCCACAGCGGGCTGCGGGCCGCGCGGCGGACGGCGGCGCCGAGACGTGATGGATTGGTGGGGGCCATGCAGGGATACTGCCAGGCGCTCCGGCCGAACGGGAGGGGAACGGCTTGTGGAAAGCTCCGGGAAAACCGGCTCGCGGCTGCCCGTACCCTGGTCTGGTGAGCGGTGAGAGCGGATTGAAGAGCTACAAGGTCGTCACGCACGGCTGTCAGATGAACGTCCACGACTCCGAGCGGCTGTCCGGCCTGCTGGAGGACGCGGGCTACGTCAAGGCCGGGCCGGAGGGCGACCCGGACCTGGTCGTGTTCAACACCTGCGCGGTGCGGGAAAACGCCGACAACAAGCTGTACGGCAACCTCGGCCAGCTCGCGCCGGTCAAGAGCCGCCACCAGGGCATGCAGATCGCCGTCGGCGGCTGCCTGGCCCAGAAGGACCGCGAGACCATCGTCAAGCGCGCCCCCTGGGTCGACGTGGTGTTCGGCACCCACAACATCGGGCACCTGCCGGCGCTGCTGGAGCGGGCCGCGGTCGAGCGCAAGGCCCAGGTCGAGATCCTGGAGTCGCTGGAGACCTTCCCCTCCACGCTGCCCACCCGCCGCGAGTCCGCGTACGCCGCCTGGGTCGCCATCTCGGTCGGCTGCAACAACACCTGCACCTTCTGCATCGTCCCCGCGCTGCGCGGCAAGGAGGAGGACCGCCGCCCCGGCGACGTCCTCGCCGAGATCGAGGCGCTGGTGGACGAGGGCGTCATCGAGGTGACCCTGCTCGGCCAGAACGTCAACGCCTACGGCTCCGACCTGGGCGACCGCGAGGCCTTCTCCAAGCTGCTGCGCGCCGCCGGTCAGATCGAGGGCCTGGAGCGGATCCGCTTCACCTCGCCGCACCCGCGCGACTTCACCGACGACGTGATCGCCGCGATGGCCGAGACCCCGAGCGTGATGCACCAGCTGCACATGCCGCTGCAGTCCGGCTCGGACCGCGTGCTCAAGGCGATGCGCCGTTCCTACCGGCAGGAGCGTTTCCTCGGGATCATCCGCAAGGTCCGCGAGGCGATGCCGGACGCGGCGATCTCCACCGACATCATCGTGGGCTTCCCCGGCGAGACCGAGGAGGACTTCGAGGAGACGATGCACGTCGTCCGCGAGGCCCGCTTCACCAACGCCTTCACCTTCCAGTACTCCAAGCGCCCCGGCACCCCGGCGGCCGAGATGGAGGACCAGATCCCGAAGGAGGTCGTCCAGGCCCGCTACGACCGGCTGATCGCCCTCCAGGAGGAGATCTCCTGGGACGAGAACAAGAAGCAGGTCGGCCGCACCCTGGAGATCCTGGTCGCCGAGGGCGAGGGCAAGAAGGACGACCAGACCCAGCGCCTCTCCGGCCGCGCCCCCGACAACCGCCTCGTTCACTTCACCAAGCCGGACGAGCCGGTGCGCCCGGGCGACATCGTGACCGTCGAGATCACCTACGCCGCCCCGCACCACCTTTTGGCTGAGGGCCCGGCGCTCGCGGTGCGCCGCACCCGGGCCGGCGACGCCTGGGAGAAGCGTCAGGCCAAGCCCGCCGCCAAGCCGGCCGGCGTGCTGCTGGGCTTGCCGAAGATCGGCGCCCCGGCCGAGCTGCCGCTGGCCGCCCCGGCGGGCGGCGCCTGCTGCGGCGACTGACGCCCCGTTCCGGACGGCTTCGTCCGGCGGCCCGGTGGGAGCTCCGACTCCCGCCGGGCCGTTCGGCTCCCGGCTAGAGTGATCCACATGCTGGTAGCCGCCGCCGTGTGCCCCTGTCCGCCGCTGCTCGTCCCCGAGGTCGCCGCCGGGGCCGCGCCCGAGCTGGACGAACTGCGCGCAGCCTGCGACGAGGCCCTGGCGGCGCTGGTCGCGGCCGAGCCGGAGCTGGTCGTGGTGGTCGGCGCCGGGCCGGAGGCCGAGGTGTGGACCGAGGGCGGGGCCGGGTCCTTCCATCGGTACGGGGTGGCGCTGGTCGCCAAGCTGCCCGGCGAGCGGGTCGAGGGGCCGGAGCTGGCGCCCTCGCTGACCGTCGGCGCCTGGCTGCTGGAGCGCGCCGGGGTCACCCTGCCGACGCACGCCTGCGCGGTGCCCGCCGACGCCCCCGCCGACCGGATGCTCGGGCTGGGCCAGGGCCTGGCCGGCCTCGCCGACCGGGTCGCCCTGCTGGTGCTGGGCGACGGCAGCGCCTGCCGCTCGGTGAAGGCGCCCGGCTACCTGGACGAGCGCGCCGAGGGCTTCGACGCCGCGCTGGCCGCCGCACTGGCCTCGGCCGACCTGCCCGCCCTCGCCGCCCTGGACTCCGGGCTCGCCGCCGAGCTCAAGGCCGAGGGCCGGGCGCCCTGGCAGGTGCTGGCCGGCGCCGCCGAGGGCGCCGGCCTCACCGCGCGGCTGGGCTACCAGGACGCGCCGTACGGGGTCGGGTACTTCGTGGCCTCCTGGAGCTGACCCGTCAGGACCGGGGGGCCTGGCCCCCCTCGCCCGGCTTCGGCTTGTGGGCGAACTCGCCCACCGCGTCCTTGGCCTTGCCGGCGCCGTGCTCGATCTTCTCGCTGTACTTGCCCTTGGTGGCCTTGTCGATCGCGCCGCCGGCCTTGTCCACCATGCTCTCGATCTGGTCGCTGTGCTTGCCCGCGAGCTCGCTGGCCTTCTCCTTGAGCTCCTCGGCCTTGCCCTTGAGGTTGTCCATCAGGCCCATGGCGATCTCCTTCTCTCCCTGTCACCCTGCACAACGCCGGTGGCCGGTAAAGCGTTCGCAAAACCGGGGCCAGCTGCGGAAACGGCCGGAAACAGGCACGGAAGCGGTTCTCGAAGCACTCCTCGAAGAGTCCTCGGAACACTCATATCGTCGCGCGGCCGGGGGCGGGCGGCAGCCCGGCCTCCGGTGTCCCGGCGGCCGTCCCCGGAGCGGGGCAGTGGGAGACTGGAGCGGTGAGCAGCTCCCGTACCCCGCGCGTCGCCCCTCCCCGTGTGATCTGCATCGTCGGCGCGACCGCCGCCGGCAAGTCCGACCTGGCCGTCGCCATCGCCCGCACCCTCGGCGGCGAGGTGATCAACACCGACTCGATGCAGCTGTACCGGGGCATGGACATCGGCACCGCGAAGCTCACCATGGGCGAGCGCGCGGGAGTGCCGCACCACCTCATGGACGTCTGGGAGGTCACCGAGGCCGCCAGCGTCGCCGAGTACCAGCGGCTGGCCCGGGCCGAGATCGACCGGCTGCTCGCGGCCGGGCGCACGCCCGTCCTGGTCGGCGGCTCCGGGCTGTACGTCCGGGCGGCGATCGACGAGATGGAGTTCCCCGGCACCGACCCGGCGGTGCGCGCCCGGCTGGAGGCCGAGCTGGAGCAGGCCGGTCCGTACGCGCTGCACCGGCGGCTGGCCGAGCTGGACCCGGCGGCCGCCGAGGCGATCCTGACCGGCAACGGGCGGCGGATCGTCCGGGCGCTGGAGGTCATCGAGATCACCGGGCAGCCGTTCACCGCCAACCTGCCCGGCAACACCGCCGTGTACGAGGCGGTGCAGATCGGCGTCGCCGTGCCGCGCCCCGAGCTGGACGAGCGGATCACGCTGCGGGTCGACCGGATGTGGGAGGCCGGACTGCTGGACGAGGTGCGGGAGCTGGAGAAGGTCGGACTGCGGGAGGGGAGGACCGCCTCCCGGGCGCTCGGCTACCAGCAGGTGCTCGACCACTTCGCCGGCGAGTGCACCGAGGACGAGGCGCGGGCCGAAACCGTACGGGCCACCAAGCGCTTCGCCCGCCGTCAGGAGTCCTGGTTCCGTCGCGACGACCGGATCCACTGGCTCTCCCGCCCGGCCGGCACCGACCCGGTCGAGCTGCTGGAACGGTCCTTCGAGCTGATCGGGCGTCAGGGCGTTTCGGCCGCATAGGGCCTGGGGACGGGTTCCGGCCAATCCGGCGGTGCACTTGCGCGCGCAGGTGGCCGTGCAGGACGAGCCGGGGGTCACGGCCCGATCACGTGATGGCCACGGATCACCCGAGGACCCCGGTCACGTCCCGAACGGCCCCTCTGGACATGCCATCATCGATGCCATAGGGGTCGGCCCGCGTGGGCCGACCGTGCCCGGCCGCGAGTCCGCTCGTGTCGAACTGTCAGGGGAGGCCGTGTGTCGACGGGTACCGGCCCCGAACCCGGTCAGGGCGGGAGTGTCACCGCACCGGCCGAGGAGTTCGACGAGTCCACGATGGGGGACCTCCCGGTGCTGACCGGTCTGGAGGCGCCGACCTCGTACGCGGTCGCGGTGCCCGCGCTGGACACCCGCACCCCGCCCGACGCCCCGGTGCACGAACGCGAGATCCGACCGCTGCGCCGGCTGCGCTGGTGGCAGACCCTGCCGATCGCCCTGCTGGGCACCCTCGGCTCGCTGATGTTCGCCTTCCCGCTCGCCTTCGGCTCGGCCGGGGCGCGCGCCACCATGGTCGGGATGCTCGGACTGCTGTTCACCGCCGCCTCGGTCGGCTGGGGCGCGATGGCCGCCCGGCACGCCGGCTACAAGTGGCCGGGGCTGCCGCGCCGGGGCTCCGGACGGCGGGCCGGCTGGAAGGCCATCGTGGTCTACACCCTGATCGCGCTGGCCGCCTGCGCGCTCGCGGTGTGGCGGGTCGCGTACCTGCGCTGAGCCGACCGCGCGCCACGGGCGTGCGGGCGAGTGTCAGTACCATCGGAGGGGTGAGCGCATCCTCTCCTCAGCAGGCCGGTCTCCCCTTCTTCAAGGGGCACGGCACCCAGAACGACTTCGTGATCGTGCCGGACCCGGACGGTGTGCTGGAGATCGGCCCGGAGGCCGTCGCCGCGCTGTGCGACCGGCGGGCCGGTATCGGCGGGGACGGGCTGCTGCGCGTGGTGCGCGCCGCCGCCGACCCGGCCGCCGCCCACCTGGCCGACCGCGCCGAGTGGTTCATGGACTACCGCAACTCCGACGGCAGCATCGCCGAGATGTGCGGCAACGGCCTGCGGGTCTTCGCCCGCTTCCTGGTCGAAGCCGGCCTCGCCAAGCCCGGCGAGCAGGCGATCGCCACCCGTTCCGGGGTGCTCACCGCGAAGGTCGCCGAGGACGCCGAGGACGGCACCCCCGGCGAGGTCACCATCGACATGGGCCGCGCCCGGCTGCCCGGACCGGACGGCATCGAGGTCACGGTCGGCGAGCGGCGCTGGCCCGCCCTGAACGTCAACATGGGCAACCCGCACGCGGTGGCCTTCGTCGAGAGCCTGGACCACGCCGGTGAGCTGCGCACCGCGCCGCTGACCAGCCCCGAGGGCGTCTACCCGGAGGGCGTCAACGTCGAGTTCGTGGTGGACCGCGGCCCCCGGCACGTCGCGATGCGGGTGCACGAGCGCGGCTCCGGCGAGACCCGCTCCTGCGGCACCGGCGCCTGCGCCGTCGCGGTGGCGGCCATCCGCCGGGACGGCCTGGACCCGGCGGCCACCGGCGAGACGGTCTCCTACACCGTGGACGTGCTGGGCGGCCGGCTGGTCATCGCCGAGCACCCGGACGGCCGGGTGGAGATGACCGGGCCGGCGGTGATCGTGGCCGAGGGGCGGCTCGACGCGCGCTGGTGGGAGTCGCTGCGTTAGGGCCCGTCGGCCCGGTTTGCCCATTTCGTGCGGCGACGAATCCCCCCGATCGGGTGATACCGGTCGCGGACGGGAATCGCGGCATCGCGGAACGTGCTCTGCTCGGTAGCATGGACCACCGGGTCGATCAACCCCCTGGGGAGGGGTTGCACCCGGCGACCGTTGCCGGAGGTGCCGATGACCATCGAAGCCGGGCAGCCCCTTGCGGGGCAGCCGACGACCGCACGGCAGGCCGGGGCCAGGAGGCCCCTCGGGGAGCTCGGCCGGGCCGCCCTCGGCCGGGCCGGGCGGGCCGCCTTACTGGCCACCGGCCGTCCGCCCGTGCCGGACGCCCTGGAACCGCTCGTCCGGGTCCACCGCCGACATCACCCGCAGGCCGACCTCGGGTTGCTCGCCCGGGCGTACCGGCTGGCCGAGGCCAGCCACCGCGGCCAGAAGCGCAAGAGCGGCGAGCCGTACATCACCCACCCGCTGGCCGTCACCATGATCCTGGCCCAACTCGGCTCCGGGACCACCACCTTGGTCGCCTCGCTGCTCCACGACACGGTCGAGGACACCGATCTGACGCTGGACCAGGTGAGCGCCGGGTTCGGGCCCGAAGTCGCCTACCTGGTCGACGGGGTGACGAAACTGGAGAAGGTCGACTTCGGCGCGGCCGCCGAGGCCGAGACCTTCCGCAAGATGCTGGTCGCCACCGGGGACGACGTCCGGGTGATGGTGATCAAGCTCGCCGACCGGCTGCACAACATGCGCACCATCCGGCACATGAAGCCGGCCAGCCAGGTGCGGATCGCCAAGGTCACCCGGGACGTGCTCATCCCGCTGGCCGAGCGGCTCGGCATCCAGGTGCTCAAGGCGGAGCTGGAGGACATCGTCTTCGCCACCCTGCACCCCGAGGAGCACGCCCGCAGCCGGGCCCTGATGGCCGGTCACGAGGCCGAGCCGGACGCCCTGCTGGAGCCGTTCGCCCGGCGGCTGGCCCGCCAGCTGGCCGAGGCCGGGGTCGCCGCCGAGGTGACGGTCCGGCCCCGGCACTGCGTCTCGCTGCACCGGGTGCTGCTCAAGCGGGACGCCGCGCCGGGGCCGGACGGGCGGCCGCAGGGGCCGCAGCCGGCCGACTTCGGGCGGCTGCTGGTGGTGGTCGAGGAGAACGCCGACTGCTACGCCGTGCTCGGCGAGCTGCACACCTGTTGGACGCCGCTGCCCGGAGAGTTCAAGGACTTCGTGGCCGCCCCCAAGTTCAACCTCTACCAGTCGCTGCACACCGCCGTGGCGCTGGAGAGCGGCGCGGTGGTCGAGGTGCTGGTCCGGACCCGGCGGATGCACGAGGTGGCCGAGACCGGGGTGGTCGCGCTCGGCGACCCGTCCCCGGCCGGCACCGCCCAGGACGCCGAGGAACTGGACCGCACCGACCCGGCCCGGCCCGGCTGGCTCAGCCGACTGCTGGAGTGGCAGCAGGAGACGCCCGACCCGGACGCCTTCTGGTCCGCCCTCACCGCCGACCTGGCCGGCGACCGCGAGATCACCGTGGTGACCGAGAGCGGCGAAACGCTTCAGCTGAGGGTCGGGGCCAGCTGTGTGGACGCGGCCTACCTGCTCGGCGAGGAGACCGGGCACCGATGTATCGGCGCCCGGGTCAACGGCCGGCTCACCGCGCTGTCCACCGTGCTGCAGGACGGCGACGTGCTCGCGGTGCTCACCGAGAACCTCCCGGCCGGCAGCGGCCAGCCCTCGGGCCCGTCGCCGGAGTGGCTGGCGCACGCCCGCACCCCCGCCGCCCGGCTGGCCATCGAGCGCTGGCTGGCCGACCACCCGGCCCGGCTGCCGGTGGTGCGCACCGGCCCGGCCGGCGGCCAGCCCGCCCCGCCCGCGCACCGGGCGGGCGAGCGCCGGGCGGCCCCGGTCGCGGTGGACGGGCGGCCCGGGGCGCCGGTGCGGCTGGCCCGCTGCTGCACGCCCGTCCCGCCGGACGAGGTGGCCGGCTACCCGATCCGCGGCGGCGCGGTGGCCGTGCACCGCACCGGCTGCCCGGCCGGGCAGCGGCTGCGCGCGGACGGGCGCGCCGAGCTGGAGGTCCGCTGGCGGCCCGAGGGCGCCCCGGCCGCCGGGCACCGGGCCACCCTGTTGGCCGAGGCGCTGAACCGGCCCCGGCTGCTCGCCGACCTCACCGCGGCGATCTCCGCCGAGGGCGTCGGCATCGTCTCGGCCGAGGTCGAGCCGCCGCAGGAGCTCCGGGTGCGGCACACCTACACCGTCGAACTGCCCGAGCCGGGCGCGCTGCCCGCGCTGATGCGGGCGATGCTCAAGGTGTCCGGGGTGTACGACGTGAGCCGCCCGCACGCCCCGGAAGGGGCCGGGGCCCGGCACGCCGGGGGAAATGGGGGTGACCGGCCCGTGCCGGGCGTGCGACCATCGTGGGGAATTCACGGCCGGTCCACGGCGTTCACAGGGCACAGGAGCCCCGGTGACAGCCGAGGGTCCTCGCCGCAGCCGTACAGCGACCAAAGGACAGAATGACCTCCACGTTCGACACCCGCGACCACGCCGACGCCTCGCGCCGCCTCGGCGGTCTGCGGGCGGAAGCCCTCATGGACGAGGACCTCGCGGCCATCGACGAGGACCTCGGCCACAGCTACGACGGCGACCAGTACGACCGCAGCGAGCGTGCGGCCCTGCGCCGGGTCGCCGGCCTCTCCACCGAACTCGAAGACGTCACCGAGGTCGAGTACCGCCAGCTCCGCCTGGAGCGCGTGGTGCTCGTCGGCGTCTGGACCGACGGCACGCTGGAGGAGGCGGAGAACTCGATGGCCGAGCTCGCCGCGCTCGCCGAGACGGCCGGCTCCCAGGTGCTGGACGGCGTCATCCAGCGTCGTGACAAGCCCGACGCCGCCACCTACATCGGCTCCGGCAAGGCGAAGGAGCTGCGCGACATCGTCGCCTCCACCGGCGCCGACACCGTGGTCTGCGACGGTGAGCTCACCCCCGGCCAGCTGATCCACCTGGAGGACGTGGTCAAGGTCAAGGTCGTCGACCGGACGGCCCTGATCCTGGACATCTTCGCCCAGCACGCCAAGTCCCGGGAGGGCAAGGCGCAGGTCTCGCTCGCGCAGATGCAGTACATGCTGCCGCGCCTGCGCGGTTGGGGTCAGTCGCTGTCCCGGCAGATGGGTGGCGGTGGCTCCGGCTCCTCGGGCGGCGGTATGGCCACCCGTGGTCCCGGTGAGACCAAGATCGAGACCGACCGTCGTCGGATCCGCGAGAAGATGGCGAAGCTCCGCAAGGAGATCGCCGACATGAAGAAGGGCCGCGACACCAAGCGCCAGGAGCGCAAGCGCCACCAGGTGCCGTCCGTGGCCATCGCCGGGTACACCAACGCCGGCAAGTCCTCCCTGCTCAACCGGCTCACCGGCGCGGGCGTGCTGGTGGAGAACGCGCTGTTCGCCACCCTGGACCCGACCGTGCGCCGGGCCGAGACCCCGAGCGGGCGGCTCTACACCCTGGCCGACACCGTCGGCTTCGTCCGGCACCTGCCGCACCACCTGGTCGAGGCCTTCCGCTCGACCATGGAGGAGGTCGCCGACGCCGACCTCATCCTGCACGTGGTGGACGGCTCGCACCCCGAGCCCGAGACGCAGCTGGCCGCCGTCCGCGAGGTCATCGTCTCGGTCGAGGCACAGAACGTGCCGGAGATCGTGGTGATCAACAAGGCGGATGCCGCCGACCCCCATGTGCTGCAGCGCCTGCTGCGCCGCGAGCCGCACGCCATCGTGGTGTCGGCCCGCAGCGGCGCGGGCATCGAGGAGCTGCTGAAGCTCATCGACGACGAGCTGCCGCGCCCGGCCGTCGAGGTCCGGGCCCTGGTGCCCTACACCCAGGGCGCCCTGGTCTCCCGGGTGCACAAGGAGGGCGAGCTGCTCGCCACCGAGCACACCGGCGAGGGCACGCTGCTGCACGCCAAGGTGCCGGCCGAGCTGGCCGCGGAGCTGGAGCACTTCTCGGTGGCCCTGCAGGGCTGACCGGTGCTACGGAAGGGCCCCGGACAATCCCGTCCGGGGCCCTTCGCGCTATTTGACGTTCTTGGCGAAGTAGTCGAAGGCCTGTTTCGCCTGGTCCTGCAGCGACGGCCCGGCCAGGTACCCGGCCGGGTCGCGGTTGCCGATCGCGCTGACGCTGACCAGGTTGGGCTTGCCGTCCTTGGTGATGAACCAGCCGCCGCCGCTCGCGCCGCCGGTCATGGTGCAGCCGATCGCGTACATCGGCGGGCGGCTGCGGTCGAAGGAGAGCAGGCCCGGCGCGGCCGGGGAGTCGCAGCGGTGCAGCTCCATGCCGTCGAAGGGCCGCTCGACCGGGTAGCCGTACGCGACGGCCGAGCCGACCTGCTCGCGCGGGGCGTTGAACCAGACCGGGACGGAACCTCCGACCGTCTCCTCCAGGGACGGACCGGGGTCGGACTCCCCGCGCACCCGGACGACGGCGTAGTCGTACTGGCTGTGGGCGCCGACACCGCTCTCCTGCAGCCAGGTCGGCGACACCAGCGCGCGCACCGCCGTCCACCGGCCGTACGGGGCCGCCTGCTGGTCGCCGTACGGCTTGCCGCGGGCCGCCCGGCCGTCCCGGTTGAAGCCGGGCACGAAGACCAGGTTCTTCACCCAGCCGCCGCCCTTGCCGTCGTTCAGGCAGTGCGCGGCGGTGTACACCAGGTCGCTGCGGCCCGGGTTGACCGGGTCCGAGACCACCGTGCCGGAGCAGACCGCGTCGCCCTGCGGTGTGGTCATCAGCAGCTTGCCGACCACGGCGGAGTCCGGGCCGTAGGGGTGCTGCTGGGGCTTGGCCGGGACGGCGGCCGGCGGGGCGTCCCGCTGGACCGTGCCCGGCGCGGTGGCGGTCAGCGAGTACTCCGGCGTGGGCCTGGCCTTGGCGGCCTCCATCCGGGAGACCGACCAGTAGCCCGGGGCCACCGGGTTGGCGAAGCCGCTGTCGGTGACGTACCGCGCCCAGTCCTCCAGCTTCCAGCCGCTGAGGTCGCCGAGGCTGCTCGGCGCGGCCTTGGGCAGGGCGGAGGGCGGGGTGGCCGGGGCGGCGGGGCCGTCCGGCCCGCAGGCGACCGCGGTGAGCGTCAGGGCGGCGAGCAACGCGGCGGCGGCCGTGGCAACCCGGCGCCCCCTGGTATGAGGGCCGGTCCTGCGGATCAGCCCGGATCCGACCTGCCCCACACGACCGGCCCTGATGGTGCGCATGCTGATTCGTCCCCCGTGGTGATACCGGCTACTGCTTCCTGGAGATCCAGTCCAGGGCCTGCTTGGCGACCGCCTCCAAGTACGGGCCGCTCAGTGAGGTGTGCTCCTGGGTGCCGATCGAGGTGTTGCTGACCAGGGCGGTCCTCCCGTCCGGCATGGTGGCGAACCAGCCGCCGCCGCTGGCGCCCTGGGTCATGTTGCAGCCGATGGTCAGCATGGACGGGCGCTTGGCGTCGAAGGACAGCCGGGTGGGCTTGCCGCCGTCGCACTTGTAGAGCTCCTGGCCGTCGAACGGCTTGACCAGCGGGTAGCCGGAGGCCGAGACCCTGAGCTGGTCGCGGGGCGCGTCGAACCACACCGGGACGGCCGAACCGACCGTCTCCTCAAGGGACTTGCCGGTGTCGTTCTGGTTGTGCACGCGCATCACGGCGAAGTCGTACTGGTTGGCGGCGTCGCCGGTCGGGCCGCCCTCGACCATCCACTGCGGGGAGGTGGTGACCTGGTCGGCCCACCAGGTGCCGAGCGGGGCCAGCTCGGACAGCGGGGCCTTCTTGCCGCCGCTGGAGGCACCGGAGTTGTTGTAGGCGGGGACGAACACCAGGTCCTTGTAGAAGTCGCCGCCCTTGCCCTCGTGCACGCAGTGCGCGGCCGTCCAGACCAGGTTGCTCTTGCCCGGGTGCTGCGGGTCGGCGACCACGGTGGCCGAGCAGTTGCCCCGGCCGCCCTGGGCGGAGAAGAACACCTTGCCGGAGGGCTGCTTGAGGTACGGGCGGGGCACCGGTACGGCCTTGACCACCGGCGGCTCGGGGTCGGTCACCCCGTCGTCGGTGGAGGGCTTCGAGGTGGCCGGGGCCGGCTTGGCGGTGGGCGGGGCCGGGTCGGCGGGCTTGGCGTCGCCCATCTTGTCCGGATCCCAGAAGTCCTTCACCACCGGGTTGTTGAAGACGTGCTTGGACGCCCACTTGTCCCAGTCCTCGAACTTCCACTTCTTCAGGTCGTCCCAGGTCCTCGGCAGACCCTCCAGCAGGCTGGTCGGCAGACCGGAGGGCAGGGTGATCCCGCCGATGACGCCGCCACCGCCGGGGGTGGCGGCGCCGCTCGCCGCGGTGGCGTTCGGTGGCGGCGCGGCGGTCTTCCCGCCGACGCCGGCCGGGCCGTCCGGTCCGCAGGCGCTCGCGGCGAGCAGTGTTCCGGTGACCAGGGCGGCGGCCAGGGCTGACCGGTGGATCGATGGCATCTGTGCGCTTCCCCCTGTGCTCGGTCGGGCTTCGGTGTGGCGGCTCGCCGCCCTGGAGTCTTCCATCGCCGTGCAGGACGGCCGTGGCCGCCCCCCGGGTTGCGGGGCTGGCCCGAGGTCACCGATCCGTGACGCGGGACCAGGCGAGTCGTTGGCACAGCAGGGCCTTCCGCCGCCGGGGCGGACAATCCCCGTTCTTCACCCGGACGAGTGAGCCGTCCTTGTGATCACCCGTCATGGATAGGTAACCCTTACCTGACGCGACGGTGCGAGCGCCCGCCGACCCTCTCCACCACCAGCGCGCGTCCGCACCCCCACGCGCACCAAGGAGCAGCCTTGAGCACCGCCCTCACCGGAGCCCCGCCCGAATCGCCGCAGCGAGGAGCGTCGACGCCGGACCAAGAGCGCCCGGAGGCGAGCGGGGAGCGCCAGCCCGGGCCCGACCCGCTGCTGCACCCGGACCCGGCCGTCGCCGCCGAACAGGCCGCCCTGGAGGCCCTGTTGCGCTGCTGGACGCGGGAGACCGGCGCCCGGCCCGGGGCGGACGGACGGTTGCGGATCGACGTCCTCGGCAGCGCCGCCCGGCTCACCGCGTCGGTCCGTTACTGGTCGCCCGGCGGCTGGCACCGGTTCGGGCCGGCCACGCTCTCGGCCGGGGAGGGGACCGCCGAGGCCCCGGTGGACGCCGTCACCGCCGCCGCGCTGCTCGCCGCCGCGGCCGCCGAACGGCCCGATCCCGGGCAGGTCGCCGACCTCGCCGCCCGCGTCGCCGACTCGGTGGTGCGCACCGCCGAGATCCTCGCCCACCGCCGCACCGCCGCCGAACCAGGCGGGCCGGAGCGCTCACACTTCCTCGCCGCCGAGCAGTCCCTGTTGCTCGGCCACCCGCTGCACCCCACCCCGAAGAGCCGCGACGGCCTCGGCCCGGCCCAGAGCGCCGCCTACTCGCCCGAACTGCACGGCTCCTTCCAACTGCACTGGTACGCGGTCGACCGCGGGCTGCTCGCGGCCGGCTCCGCCGTCGCCGAGAGCGCCGACCGGCTCACCGCCGACCTGCTCGGCGGCCGCACCGCCCTGCCGCCCGGCACCGCCGCCCTGCCGCTGCACCCCTGGCAGGCCCGCGAACTCGCCCACCGCCCGGCCGTCGCCGCCCTGCTCGCGGACGGGCTGCTGCACGATCTCGGCCCGGCCGGCGAGCCCTGGCACCCCACCTCCTCGGTGCGCACCGTCTACCGGCCCGGCGTGCCGTGGATGCTCAAGCTCTCGCTCGGTCTGCGGATCACCAACTCCCGCCGGGAGAACCTGCGCAAGGAGCTGCACCGCGGCCTGGAGATGCACCGGCTGCTGGAGAGCGGGCTGGCCGCCGAGTGGCGCGCCGCCCACCCCGGCTTCGACATCGTCCGCGACCCGGCCTGGATCGGCGTCGACCGCCCCGGGCTCGGCGACCCGGGCGGCCTGGACACCGTCCTGCGAGCCCAGCCCTTCGCGCCCACCGACCGGGCGCTGTGCGTGGCCGGACTGGTCGCCGAACAGCCGCTCGGCACCGGCACCACCGTGCCGTCCCGGCTCGGCGACACCCTGCGCTCGCTCGCCGCCCGCACCGGCCGCCCGCTGCGCACGGTGGCCGCTGAATGGTTCCTGCGCTATCTGGACGCGGTCGTGCTGCCCGTCCTCTGGCTGGACGGCCGGGGCGGCATCGCCCTGGAGGCGCACCAGCAGAACAGCATCGTGCTGCTGGACGCCGAGGGCTGGCCCATCGGCGGCCGCTACCGCGACAACCAGGGCTACTACTACCGGGAGAGCGCCGCCGAGCGGCTCACCGCCAGGCTGCCCGGGCTCGGCGCGGAGAGCGACACCTTCCTGCCCGACCCGGTGATCGACCACCACTTCGCCTACTACCTCGGCATCAACCACGTGCTCGGCCTGATCGGGGCCTTCGGCTCCCAGGGGCTGGCCGACGAAACGGTGCTGCTGGCCGGACTGCGCCGGTTCCTGGCCGGCCCGCAGGCCACCGCCACCGGCTCGGCACTGCCCGCGCTGCTGCTGGACGCGCCCGTCCTGCCCTGCAAGGCCAACCTGCTCACCCGGATCAACGGCCTGGACGAGCTGGTCGGCCCGGTCGCCACCCAGTCCGTGTACGTGGACATCCCCAACCCGGTGGCGGACGTCTGATGCTGGACGATGTGCCCGGGTGGGGGGTCGTCCCCACCCCGGCCGGCGAGTTCCGGCTCAGCCCGGTCCGGCTGCCCGCCGACCTGGAGCTGCTGGCCGGCTGGATGAACGACCCCGAGGTCGACGAGTTCTGGGAACTCGCCGGGCCGCCCGCCGTCACCGAACGGCACATCCGGGCCCAACTCGACGGCGATGGCCGGAGCGTGCCCTGCCTGGGCCTGCTCGACGGCACGCCGATGAGCTACTGGGAGGTGTACCGCGCCGACCTCGACCCGCTCGCCGGGCACTACCCGGCCCGGCCGCACGACATCGGGGTGCACCTGCTGCTCGGCCCCGCCGCCAGCCGCGGCCGGGGCCTGGGCGCCCTGCTGCTGTCCGCCCTCACCGATCTGATCCTCAGTCGACGACCTTACTGCGAGCGGATGGTGGCCGAACCGGACGTCCGCAACCGGCGCTCGGTCCGGGCCTTCGAACGGGCCGGATTCCGGGCCGCCGCCGAACTCGCCCTGCCCGGCAAGCGCGCCGCCCTGATGGTCCGCGACCGAGACTTACTTTCTGCCTAGGACACCCCTGTGGACACCTCGACACCCCCGCCGTACGACCTGCTCGGCGTCGGCATCGGCCCGTTCAACCTGTCGCTCGCCGCACTCGCCGAGCCCGTACCCGGCCTGCGCACGCTCTTCTGCGACCAGCGTCCGGAGTTCCGCTGGCACCACGGGATGCTGGTGGACGGGGCCCGGATGCAGGTGCCCTTCCTCGCCGACCTGGTCTCCCTGGTCGACCCGACCAACCCGTGGTCCTTCCTCAACTACCTGCGTGCCCAGGACCGGCTGTTCCCGTTCTACTTCGCCGAGCGCTTCCAGCTGCCCCGCCGCGAGTACGACCACTACTGCCGCTGGGCCGCCGAACGGCTGGCCAGCTGCCGCTTCGGCACCGAGGTCACCGCGCTGCACTGGGAAGGCGGCTCGTACCGGGCCGAGTTGACCGACACCGCGACCGGCCGGCGCTCCACCGTACGGGCCCGCAACCTCGCGCTCGGCGTCGGCACCCGGCCGGTCCTGCCCGAGGCCTTCGCGGGGCTCGCGGGCCACCCGCTGGCCTTCCACTCCGCCGAGTACCTCGACCGCCGCGCCGACCTGGCCGGCGCCCGGGACATCACCGTGGTCGGCAGCGGGCAGTCCGGCGCCGAGGTCTTCCTCGACCTGCTCCGCCGTCACGAGGGCGACGGGGTCCGGCTGCGCTGGCTCACCCGCACCCGGGCGCTCGCCCCCATGGAGTACTCCAAGCTCGGCCTGGAGCACTTCACCCCCGACTACACCCGCTACTTCCACAGCCTCCCCGAGCCCGTCCGGGACGCCCTGGTCGCCGCTCAGTGGCAGCTGCACAAGGCCGCCAGCGCCGAGACCCTCGCCGAGATCCACGACCACCTCTACGAGCGCACCATCGGCCGCCCGATCGACACCGCCCCGGTCGAGATCACCTCCGGCACCGCCGTCACCGACGCCCGCCCCGGCCCCTGCGGCGGCCTCGAACTGCACTGCCGGCACACCGACTCCGGCGCCGAGTACCTGCTGCGCACCGATGCCGTGGTGCTCGCCACCGGCTACCGCGCCGCCCGCCCGGCCGCGCTCGAACCGCTCGCCCACCTGATCGACTGGGACGAGTCCGGGCGCTACCGGGTCGACCTCGACCACCGGGTCGCCACCCGGCCCGAGCTCACCGGCGGCCTCTACGTCCAGAACGCCGAACTGCACACCCACGGCGTCGGCACCCCCGACCTCGGCCTCGGCGCCCACCGGGCCGCCGTCATCCTCAACGCCGTCACCGGTCGGACCGTCCACCGACTGCCCGACCGCACCGCCTGGACCGGCTTCGCGCCGCCGGCCCCCGCCGGTCACGCACAACCCACCCCCGTCGTCCCCCGCCCCCAGGAGCTGACCCGTGCCGCAACCGTCGGCCGCTGAACCGCCGCTCTACCTGCCCCCGCACCTCACCGCCGGGCACTGGCGGCGGGCCGGCCGCGCCCTGCTGGCCAAGATGTTCGGCGAGTTCGCCTACGAGGAACTGCTCACGCCCGCCCCCGGGGCCCTCGACGGCGACTACCTGCTGAAACTGCCCGAGGTCGAGTACCGCTTCACCGCCCGCCGCGGCGCCTACGACAGCTGGCAGGTCGACCCGGAGTCCATCCGCTGCTCCCAACCGGACGGCCTGGACCCGCTGCGCTTCCTCCCGTACGCCCGGCAGACCCTCGGGATGCGCGGCGAGACCACCGCCCACCTGATCCGCGAGCTCTCCGTCACCCTGACCGCCGACGCCCGTCAGCTCGCCACCGCGCTCACCGCCGCCGAACTCGCCGAGCTCGACCACCCCGCGCTGGAGGGGCGGCAGGGCGGACACCCGTGGATCGTCCCCAACAAGGGCCGGATCGGCTTCTCCGGCAGCGACGCCGCCCGCTGGGCCCCGGAGGCCCGCAGCCCGCGCCCGCTGCCCTGGATCGCCGTCCACCGCCGGCTCGCCCAGTACCGCGGCGTGCCCGGCCTGGAGCGGCCCGAGCAGCTGTACGCCCGCGAGCTGGACGACCCGGACGCGCTGCGCGCCCCGCTCGGCCCGGACGCCGACGACTACCTGCTGCTGCCCGTCCACCCCTGGCAGTGGGACGAGACGGTGCTGCCGCTGTTCGCGCCCTGGATCGCCTCCGGCGAGATCGTCCCGCTGCCCTCGGACGGCGACCCACGGCTGCCCCAGCAGTCCATCCGCTCCTTCTTCAACACCGCCCATCCCGAGCGCTGCACCGTCAAGCTGCCGCTGTCCATCCTCAACACCCTGGTCTGGCGCGGCCTGCCGGTCGAGCGGACCCTCGCCGCGCCCGCCGTCACCGCCTGGCTGCACGGGCTGCGCGACGCCGACCCGTACCTGCGGGACGAGTGCCGGGTGATCCTGCTCGGCGAGATCGCCTCCGTCACCGTCGACCACCCGGTGTACCGGGAGATGCCCGAGTCGCCGTACCAGTACAAGGAACTCCTCGGCGCGATCTGGCGCGAACCGCTCGGACCCTTCCTCGCCGGGGACGAACGCGCCCGTACCCTGGCCGCGCTGCTGCAGACCGGCTCGGACGGCCGCGCCCTCGCCGTCGAGCTGATCACCCGCTCCGGCCTCACCCCCGCCGAGTGGACCGGCCGGCTGTTCGCCGCGATGATGCCGCCGCTGCTGCACTTCCTCTACCGCTACGGGCTGGTCTTCTCCCCGCACGGCGAGAACGCCATCGTGGTCTTCGACGACCGCGGCACCCCGACCCGGCTCGCGGTCAAGGATTTCGTCGACGACGTCAACCTCAGCGACCAGGACCTGCCCGAACTGCGCGAGCTGCCCGCCGAGGTCGCCGACGTGCTGCTGCGGGACAGCCCGCCGGGGCTCTGCCAGTTCATCCACTCCGGGCTGTTCATCGGCGTCTTCCGCTACCTCGCCCCACTGCTGGAGGCGCAGACCGGACTGGCCGAGACCGAGTTCTGGGCCCTGCTGCGCGCCGAGATCCACCGCTACCAGGACCGCTTCCCCGGGCTGCGCGAGCGCTTCGCGCTGTTCGACCTGTTCCAGCCCCGGATCACCCGGCTCTGCCTCAACCGCAACCGGCTGTTGCTGGACGGCTACCAGGACCGCCCGCACCGTCCGCACGCGGCCCGGCACGGTACGGTGCCGAACGCGCTGGTCGCCGTGGACGTGCGCCTTCCGGTGCAACGGGACCGGAATGTCGCCCCCGCCCCGTAGGGTGGAAGGGCCATGACGAACGACTCCGAACCCCTGCCCGCGACGGACCTCGGCGACGAGGCCGAGGAAGCCGTCGCCGTCCCGCGCTCGCGGATCCCCGAACTGCTGCACGCCGCGGTGGCGGCCGTCGGCGGCGTCGAGCGCCCCGGCCAGATGCGGATGGCCGAGGCCGTCGCCGACGCCGTCGACCACAGCGAGCACCTGCTCGTCCAGGCCGGCACCGGCACCGGCAAGTCCCTGGCCTACCTGGTGCCGGCGCTCGCCCACGGGGACCGCGTGGTGGTCGCCACCGCCACCCTGGCGCTGCAACGCCAGCTGGTGGAGCGGGACTTGCCGCGCACGGTCGAGGCGCTGCACCCGGTGCTGCGCCGCCGCCCGCTGTTCGCGATGCTCAAGGGCCGCTCCAACTACCTGTGCCTGCACCGGGCCAACGAGGGCACCCCGAGCGACGAGGGCGAGGGCCTGTTCGACCCGGTGGACGCGCTCGGCGGGCCCGCCGGCAAGCTCGGGCAGGAGGTGCTGCGGCTGCGCGACTGGGCGGACGAGACCGAGACCGGGGACCGCGACGACATGAGCCCCGGCGTGTCGGACAAGGCCTGGGCGCAGCTGTCGGTCAACTCCAAGGAGTGCCTGGGCGCGACCCGCTGCGCGTACGGGCAGGAGTGCTTCGCGGAGAAGGCGCGGGAGCGGGCCAAGCTGGCGGACGTCGTGGTCACCAACCACGCGATGCTGGCGATCGACGCGATCGAGGGCGCGCCGGTGCTGCCCGAGCACGGGCTGCTGATCGTGGACGAGGCGCACGAGCTGGTCAACCGGGTCACCGGCGCGGCCACCGCCGAGCTGACCGTCGGCGCGGTCAACCGGGCGGTGAAGCGGGCGGCCCGGCTGGCCAACGAGAAGGCCGTGGACGCGCTGCAGGCCGCCGCGGAGAACTACCACGGCCTGATGGAGACCGCCCAGCCCGGCCGGGTCGAGGAGCTGCCCGAGTACCTGGCGTACGCGGTCACCGCGATCCGGGACGCCGCCCGGCAGGTGATCACCTCGCTCGGTGAGACCCGGGACAAGGGGCTCAGCGACGAGGACGCGGTGCGCAAGCAGGCGATGGCCTCGGCCGAGACGCTGCACGAGACCGCCGAGCGGCTGCTGGAGGACTCCGAGTACGACGTGGTCTGGATCGAGCGCAGCGACCGCTACGGGCTGGGCACCGCCTCGCTGCGGGTCGCGCCGCTGAGCGTGTCCGGGCTGCTGCGCGAGGGGCTGTACAAGGAGCGTTCGGTCGTCCTCACCTCGGCCACGCTCAAGCTCGGCGGGGACTTCAACGGCGTGGCCGGCTCGCTCGGCCTGCCCAAGGAGACCCGGCTGCCGGACGAGCGCACGCCCGGCGACAACCCGGAGCCCGGCTTCGGGGAGGATGCCGTCCCGTACTGGCGGGGGATCGACGTCGGCTCGCCGTTCAAGTACCCCAAGCAGGGCATCCTGTACGTCGCCAAGCACCTCGCAGACCCCGGGCGCGACCCCGAACGGCCGGACATGCTGGATGAGTTGGCCGAGCTGATCGGCGCGGCCGGCGGTCGGACGCTGGGCCTGTTCTCCTCGATGCGCGGGGCCCAGGCGGCCGCGGAGGCGATGCGGGAGCGGCTGGACCACCGGATCCTGCTCCAGGGGGAGGACACCCTGGGCGAGTTGATCCGCGAGTTCGCCTCGGACGCGACCACCTGCCTGTTCGGCACGCTCTCGCTCTGGCAGGGCGTGGACGTGCCCGGCTCGGCCTGCCAGCTGGTCGTGATGGACCGCATCCCCTTCCCGCGCCCGGACGACCCGCTGATGAGCGCCCGCCAGAAGGACGTCGAACAGCACGGCGGCAACGGCTTCATGGCCGTCGCGGCGACGCACGCGGCGCTGCTGATGGCGCAGGGCGCCGGCCGGCTGGTGCGGGCGGCGGACGACCGGGGCGTGGTCGCGGTGCTCGACCCGCGGGTGGAGACCAAGCGGTACGGGGGCTTCTTCCGCTCCTCCATGCCGGAGTTCTGGTACACCACGGACCGCAACCAGGTGCGCCGCTCGCTGGCGGCGATCGACGCCTCGGCGGCGCCGGTGCGGCCGGTGGTGAAGCGGGGCTGAGCGCCGCTGCAGCCGCCGCTGCCGTACAACGACGGAGGGGCTCCCCGCTGACGCGGTGGAGCCCCTTCCCGGGTTGCTGCCGCCCGCGGCGCCTCCCGCGGTGTCGGCGGCGGCGCGTCCGTGGTGTCGGAGGCGCCGCGCCCGTGCGGTCAGAGGCGGCGCAGGACCGCGACGACCTTGCCCAGGATGGTCGCGTTGTCGCCGTTGATCGGCTCGTACGCCGGGTTGTGCGGCATCAGCCAGATCCGGCCGTCCTCGCGCTTGAGCCGCTTCACGGTGGCCTCGCCGTCGATCATGGCGGCCACGATGTCGCCGTTCTCGGCGACCGGCTGGCGGCGCACGGTGACCCAGTCGCCGTCGCAGATGGCCGCCTCGATCATCGAGTCGCCGCGCACGGTGAGCGCGAACAGCTCGCCCTCGCCGACCAGCTGGCGGGGCAGCGGGAAGACGTCCTCGACCGTCTGCTCGGCCAGGATCGGACCGCCGGCGGCGATCCGGCCGACCAGCGGCACGTAGGAGGTGGACGGCCGCCCGGCCGTCTCGGCGGTGTTGGGGCGGGCCACCTCGACGCCGCGGACCTCGTAGGCGCGCGGGCGGTGCGGGTCCCGACGGAGGAAGCCCTTGCGCTCCAGGGCCATCAGCTGGTGGGCGACCGAGGAGGTGCTGGACAGGCCGACGGCCTGGCCGATCTCGCGCATGGACGGCGGGTAGCCCCGGCGCTGGACGGAGTCGCGGATGACCTCGATCACCCGGCGCTGGCGCTCGGTGAGGCCGGCCTCGTCGGTTCGGATACCGGGGGGGCGTCCGGGCATCGCGCGGGCGGGGGAGGGGTGGCTGTCGTCCATTGCGGGGGAGTGTTCGATCGGCTGGTCGGGAACGCGGCTCGCGGTGGAAAGGGCCGCGCCGGAGAGGCGGTGGTCTTCGCTACGGTCCATGCTGATGTCCACACTCTGCTGATTCGTGGGGCGCTGCCCCACCTTGAACTGGGAGTGTTCCTGCACCGGGATGGTGTTGGTTTCGATGGTGTTCACGGCGGCCCCTCTCGACGGCTGTCCTCTCCCTTTTCCAGCCCAACGCACCTCCTATCGAAAGGTTGCGCCAAACACACGTTCGAGTGAATTATTCGGGAGTTGGCTGACTCGATCAAGGCTTTGTTGTACATCGAGTAAATGTTCGACCGGATGTCGACTCCGGAAGTCTAATCGGCGCCGACACGCCAGGGGTGTCACTTCCCTCTGAGACCTAGATGTAGTGGCTAGAGTCCTCTCCGTGCCCAGTACTAGTGGTCGCGTCGCATGATCAGCTTGCCGAGGCCGGGGGCGCATCGCTTAGACTCGACTAGTCCGCACGTCCTGCCAGGGAGGGATCCCCAGGTGCACTGCCCCTTCTGCCGGCACTCCGACAGCCGCGTTGTCGACAGCCGGACCACCGAGGACGGCAGCTGCATCCGCCGTCGTCGACAGTGCCCGGACTGCGGCCGCCGTTTCACCACCGTGGAAACGGCCGCGCTCATGGTCGTCAAGCGCAGCGGCGTCACCGAGCCGTTCTCCCGGCAGAAGGTCATCACCGGCGTCCGCAAGGCCTGCCAGGGCCGCCCGGTCACCGAGGACGCCCTCGCGCAGCTCGGCCAGCGGGTCGAGGAGTGCGTGCGCGCCAGCGGCAACGCCGAGCTGACCACCCACGACGTCGGGCTGGCCATACTCGGCCCGCTCAAGGAACTCGACGTGGTCGCGTACCTGCGCTTCGCCAGCGTGTACCAGGCCTACGACGGACTCGAAGACTTCGAGGCCGCCATCGCGCAACTCCGCGCCGAGCGGCCCGTTTCCGAGGCGGACGGCACCCCCGTGCCCGTTCCCGCCGCCGCGCCCTAGGAGGCGCCGGGCCCGCGCGGGCCCGCCTGTCAGTGCCACACGGCCCCACGGGGCCCACGCGTGCCCGAAAACTGGGCACGAAACACTACGAACCATGCGTAAGCAGGCAAGGTCTCCGCCTGCCCGCACACCAGAAGTACGAACCAGCGGTGCCCGGATTTTTCGGGGCACTTCGGGCGTTTGCCCAGGAGGAGGAGCGAGAAGTGACAGACACCACGAGCGGTTCCGCACGCGGGTCGAAGTCCGAGAAGGTCGCGGCCAAGGGCGCCAAGGCCCCGAAGGGCGGCCTCCGGATGGAACGCATCTACACCACCCCTGGCGTGCACCCGTACGACGAGGTCCGCTGGGAGCGGCGTGATGTCGTCATGACCAACTGGCGCGACGGCTCGATCAACTTCGAGCAGCGCGGTGTCGAGTTCCCCGACTTCTGGTCGGTCAACGCCGTCAACATCGTCACGTCCAAGTACTTCCGCGGCGCCGTCGGCGCCCCGCAGCGCGAGTGGAGCCTCAAGCAGATCATCGACCGCGTGGTCCTCACCTACCGCGCGGCCGGCGAGAAGCACGGCTACTTCGCCACCAAGGACGACGCCGAGATCTTCGAGCACGAGCTGACCCACGCCCTCCTCCACCAGGTGTTCAGCTTCAACTCGCCGGTCTGGTTCAACGTCGGCACCAAGCAGCCCCAGCAGGTCAGTGCCTGCTTCATCCTGTCCGTCGACGACTCCATGGAGTCGATCCTCGACTGGTACAAGGAAGAGGGCATGATCTTCAAGGGCGGCTCCGGCGCAGGCCTGAACCTCTCCCGCATCCGCTCCTCCAAGGAGCTGCTCTCCTCCGGCGGCAACGCCTCCGGCCCGGTCTCCTTCATGCGCGGCGCCGACGCCTCGGCCGGCACCATCAAGTCCGGCGGCGCCACCCGCCGCGCGGCCAAGATGGTCGTGCTGGACGTCGACCACCCGGACGTCGAGGCCTTCATCGAGACCAAGGTGAAGGAGGAGGAGAAGATCCGGGCCCTGCGCGACGCGGGCTTCGACATGGACCTCGGCGGCGACGACATCACGTCCGTCCAGTACCAGAACGCCAACAACTCGGTCCGCGTCAACGACGAATTCATGACCGCCGTCGAGAACGGCACCGAATTCGGCCTGCGCGCCCGGATGACCGGCGAGGTCATCGAGACCGTCGACGCCAAGAAGCTGTTCCGCAAGATGGCCGAGGCCGCCTGGGCCTGCGCCGACCCCGGAATCCAGTACGACACCACCATCAACCACTGGCACACCTGCCCGGAGTCCGGCCGCATCAACGCGTCCAACCCGTGCTCCGAGTACATGCACCTGGACAACTCCAGCTGCAACCTCGCCTCGCTGAACCTGATGAAGTTCCTGCGCGAGGACGACTCCTTCGACGCCGCGACCTTCGCCAAGGTCGTCGAGCTGGTCATCACCGCGATGGACATCTCCATCTGCTTCGCCGACTTCCCCACCGAGAAGATCGGCGAGACCACCCGCGCCTTCCGCCAGCTCGGCATCGGCTACGCCAACCTCGGCGCCCTGCTGATGGCCACCGGCCACGCCTACGACAGCGAGGGCGGCCGCGCCCTGGCCGGCGCCATCACCTCGCTGATGACCGGCACCGCCTACCGCCGCGGCGCCGAACTCGCCGGCGTGGTCGGCCCGTACGACGGCTACGCCCGCAACGCGGCCGCGCACCAGCAGGTCATGAAGCAGCACGCGGACGCCTCGCTGGACGCCGTCTCCTTCGACGACCTGGACGCCCCGGTCTGGCTCGCGGCCAACAAGTCCTGGCAGGACGTGCTGCGCATCGGTTCGCAGAACGGTTTCCGCAACGCCCAGGCCTCGGTGCTCGCCCCCACCGGCACCATCGGTCTGATGATGGACTGCGACACCACCGGCGTCGAGCCCGACCTCGCCCTGGTCAAGTTCAAGAAGCTGGTCGGCGGCGGCTCGATGCAGATCGTCAACGGCACCGTCCCGCGCGCCCTCAAGCGCCTCGGCTACCAGGACGAGCGGATCGAGGCGATCGTCGCCCACATCGCCGAGCACGGCAACGTGGTGGACGCGCCGGGCCTGAAGACCGAGCACTACGAGGTCTTCGACTGCGCCATGGGCGAGCGCTCCATCTCGCCGATGGGGCACGTGCGGATGATGTCGGCGATCCAGCCGTGGATCTCCGGCGCCATCTCCAAGACGGTCAACATGCCGGCCAGCGCGACCGTCGAGGACGTCGAGGAGATCTACTTCGAGGCGTGGAAGATGGGCGTCAAGGCGCTCGCCATCTACCGCGAGAACTCGAAGGTCGGCCAGCCGCTCTCGGCCAAGAAGAAGGAATCCGAGGCCAAGGCCGAGGAGACCCCGGCCGCCGTGGTCGAGAAGGTCGTCGAGTACCGCCCGGTCCGCAAGCGCCTGCCCAAGGGCCGCCCGGGCATCACCACCTCCTTCACGGTCGGTGGCGCCGAGGGCTACATGACCGCCAACTCCTACCCGGACGACGGCCTCGGCGAGGTCTTCCTGAAGATGTCCAAGCAGGGCTCGACCCTCGCGGGCATGATGGACGCCTTCTCCATCGCCGTCTCGGTCGGCCTGCAGTACGGCGTGCCGCTGGAGACCTACGTCTCGAAGTTCACCAACATGCGCTTCGAGCCGGCCGGTCTGACCGACGACCCGGACGTGCGGATGGCGCAGTCGATCGTCGACTACATCTTCCGCCGCCTGGCGCTGGACTTCCTGCCGTTCGAGACCCGCTCGGCGCTCGGGATCCACTCCGTCGAGGAGCGCACGCGCCACCTGGAGACGGGCTCGTACGAGCCGCTGGAGACCGAGGAGCTCGACACCGAGTCGCTGGCCCAGTCCGCCCCGGTGGCCGCCGCTAAGCCGGTCGCGGCCGTCGAGGCGCCCAAGGCGGCTCCGAAGCAGGCCCACAACTCCACGGAGCTGATGGAGATCCAGCTCGGCCTCAACGCCGACGCGCCGCTCTGCTTCTCCTGCGGCACCAAGATGCGTCGCGCCGGCAGCTGCTACCTCTGCGAGGGCTGCGGCTCCACCAGCGGCTGCAGCTGACGATCCCGGTGTTCACCTCGGTGAGGTGAATCACTGAAGCGGGGCGAGGACTTCACGGTCCTCGCCCCGCTTTTTCGCGTTCCCGGGGAAGCCGATGTCACGGATGCGGGCGGTGTCCGGTCCGTAGGGGGTGACGGCTTTTCCCGAGAGGAGCGGTGTGGTGACGGGGACGGTGCTGGTGACCGGGGCGGCGGGGACGCTGGGGCGGGAGGTGGTGCGGCTGCTGGTCGCGCGTGGGGTGGCGGTGCGGGGGTTGAGCCGGCGGGCGCGCGGCGGGGGTGACGGGGTCGAGTGGGTGGTCGGGGACCTGGTGACCGGGGCCGGGATCGCGGAGGCGGTCGCCGGGGTCGAGACGGTGGTGGACTGCGCGACCACGCAGGGGAAGCAGGACGTGGCCGGAGTCGAGCGGCTGGTGGCGGAGGCCCGGCAGGCCGGGGTGCGGCACCTGGTGTACGTGTCGATCGTGGGGATCGACCGGGTGCCGATCGCGTACTACAAGGCGAAGCTCGCCTGTGAGCGGGTGGTGCGGGAGTCGGGGCTGGGGTGGACGGTGCTGCGGGCGACGCAGTTCCACGACCTGCTGTTCAAGGCCTTCGGGGTGAGCGCGAAGCTGCCGGTGTTCCCGGTGGTGACCGGCACCCGGATCCAGCCGGTGGACGTCCGGGAGGTGGCGGTGCGCGTCGCGGGGCTGGTGGGGGAGGAGCCGGCCGGGTTCGCGCCGGAGGTGGGTGGGCCGCAGGCGCGGTCGTACCGGGAGCTGGCCGAGGCGTACCTGCGGGCGGCGGGCCGGCGGCGGGTGCTGCTGCCGTTGCGGGTGCCGGGCGCGGTGGGACGGGCGCTGCGGGCGGGCGGGCTCACGGCACCGGAGCGGGCGGTGGGTCGGGGGACCTTCGAGGAGGCGTTGGCGCGGCGGTTCGGGTGAGTTCCGCAGTCGTCAACCAGGGTTGACATCCTCGAAACTGTCAACCAAAGTTGACGACATGAGCGAGAGCGGAGAGCTCGCGGCCGCCGCGAGCAGTCGTGACCCCGCCGTGGGGCTCCGGGCGGTCCGCGCCCTGCGTGACCTGGCGGACCGCCTGGAGTCCCTGCAGGTGGGCAACGCCCGGTCGCAGGGCTGGTCCTGGCAGGACATCGCGGTCTGCCTCGGAGTGACCAGGCAGGCAGTGCACAAGAAGTACGCGAAGCGCGGTACCCGGGGCGACCAGGACGGAGGCTGAGCGATGTTCGAGCGTTTCACCGACGCGGCGCGGCAGGTGGTGGAGGCCGAGCCGGCCCGAGTCCACCCCCGGTGGGGCCTGCGGCGGGGCGTCGATGGTGTCGCCGACCGGTGTACGAGGCGTGAATGAAGGAGATTGACCGTCAACTGGCGGCTTGAGGCCAATGTCTGAATCGATATGATCGGCCGAAAGCGTGAACGGATCAGCCGCCCGGAGACGTTTCACGACGTCGCCGGGCGGTCTCGTATCCGCTCGACCCGCTGTCGGCGGCCGCAACCGTCGCCGACCCGCTGCCCGCGCCGCCGACCGCCGACGTTGCCGAGGACCGCACCGATGAGAGAAGCCACCAGCCCCGACGGTCAGCCGCGCCGCCTCCCCGCGCCGCGCACCGCCGCCGTTACGGCGGCCGCCGTCCTGCTGGCCATGGTCGCCGCACCGGTCGGCATCGACCGGGCCCTGGGCGCGAACCAGCCGCTCACCGCCCTCGCGGTGGGCGCCGTCACGGTGCTCTGGCTGATCGCGGTCGGCGTGGCCGCGACCGGCGTCGAGCGCTCCCGCCGGCTGGCCGAGGCCGTGGAGGAGCAACACCGGGAAACGATGACGGCGCTGGTCGTGGCCGGCAGCGCCCGGCAGGCCGAGACGGCCGCCAAGGAGCGTGCCACGGCCGCGCAGGCCGAACGGGACGCCGCCCGGGCCGAGCAGGCCCGTGCCGAGGCGGACGTGACCGCCGCGCACGCCGAGCTGGCCCGGCTGCGGGCCGAGCTGGCCACCGCGCGGGCCGAGGCCGAGGCCGACCGGGAGCGGGCCGCCGCCGAGCGTGCCGAGCTGGACCGGATCGCCGAGGGCGTGCTGCCCGAGGTGGTGAAGAAGCTGCGTGCGGGCGCCGCCGTGGACAGCGCGCTGGCCGCCCACCGCAAGCACCCCCAGTACGCGCTGCTGCGCGCCGTCGGCGAGGAGATCGGCCGGGGTGAACGGCTGCGGGCCGCCGCGCTCGCGGTCTGCGCGACCGCCGCCGGTCGGGTGCAGGCGCTGGCCACGAGCATGCACGCCGAGCTGCGCGAGATGCAGCACCGGCACGACGAGGAGGTCCTCGGCGACCTGCTGCGCCTGGACCACTCGACCGCCCAGGCGGGCCGGATGGCGGACAGCATCGCGGTGCTCACCGGAGCCCGGTCCGGCCGCCGCTGGGCCAAGCCGATCGCGGTGGAGTCGGTGCTGCGCGGCGCGCTCGGCCGGATCGGTGCCTACCAGCGGGTGCGGCTGCACAACGCCAGCACCGCCGCGGTCGCCGGGTACGCGGCCGAGGGCGTGATGCACGCGCTGGCCGAACTGCTTGACAACGCCACCAACTTCTCCGCCCCGCCGGCCGAGGTGCACGTCTACGTCGAGGAGGTGCCGGCCGGTCTGGCGGTCACCGTCGAGGACAGCGGGCTGGGCCTGAGCGACAGTTGGTTGCGTCGCGCCGAACGGGCGGTCTCCGCCGAGCCGCTGGACCTCACCATGCTCACCGCCGGTACCCGGCTGGGCCTCGCGGTGGTCGGCATGCTGGCGCGCAAGCACGGGCTGCAGATCTCCTTCCGGCCGTCGGCGCGCGGTGGCACCGGGGTGGTGATGCTGATCCCGCAGCAGCTGGTCACCCACCAGGCCCCGGCGCCCGTCCAGACCCCCGCGCCCGTCGTGGAGTCCGCGCGCCCCGCGCTCACCCCGGCCCGCCCGGCGCCCGCCTCGTTGCCGCCCGCGCCCACCGCGCCGAGCGCCGCCCCGACCGCCCCGGCCGCCGTACCGACCGCCACGGCGGTCCCGGCACCCACCGTCCCCACCCAGACCCCGTCCGCGCCCGCCCGGATGACCGACAGCGGCCTGCCGCAGCGCCGCCGCGGGCAGACGCTGTCCACCACCGCCCCCGCGGTGGCCGCGGCCGCGAAGCCCGTACGGACCGACGCGGCGAGCGCCGCCGCCCGGTTCGGCGCCTTCCGTCGGTCCGTCCAGCCGGCGGTGCCCCTCCCGGCCGCCCCGCCCCTACCGGCCGCCGAGCCCGTACCCACGGCGACGCCGACCGCGGACACCGACACCACGCCCGACGCCTCCCCCGTCACCGAGAAGGACACCCCATGAGCAGCGCCACCGACCGCGACCTCGACTGGCTGTTGGAAAACCTGCTGGCGGCAACCCCCGGCACCCGGCACGCCCTGGTTCTCTCCGCCGACGGCCTCAAGCTCTGCCACACCGCCGGGCTGAGCGCGGACCAGGCCGACCAGCTGGCCGCGATCGCCTCAGGTCTGCAGAGCCTGGCGCACGGCGCCTCGATCGAGTTCGGCGACGGCAGCGGCGGGGTGCGGCAGTCGATGACCGAGTTCCACGGCGGCGTCCTGTGCATCGTGGCGGCCGGTGAGGGCGCGCACCTCGCGGTGGTCACGGACGACGACGCGGACGTGGGCGTGGTCGGCCACAACATGCACGGCCTGATCGAGCAGATCGGCGTCTACCTCAGCGCGCCCGCCCGCAGCGGGGAAGCCGACGACGCCGCTCAAGAGAGCGCCGGGATATGAACGCCGGGCCGGTGTCGCCGGTCCGGGACGACGACCCGGACCGCCTCTACACCATCACCGGGGGCCGCAGCCGCGCCCCGGAGAACGCCTTCGACCTGGTCACGCTGATCGTCGCGGAACGGGAGCCGGCGGCCGGGATGCAGTCGGAGCACGCCCGGATCCTGCGGATGTGCGAGGCCCCGACCGCCGTCGTGGAGGTGGCGGCGGAGCTGTCGCTGCCCGTCTCGGTGGTGAAGATCCTGCTCGGCGACCTGCTGGAGTCCGGGGCGGTCACCGCCCGGCACCCCAGGTTCGCGCCGAACAAGGCCCGGCTGCCCGACCTCGACACGCTGAAGCAGGTGCTGCATGGCCTCCAACGGCTCTGACGTCCAGTCCGCGGTGCGCACCCCGCTGCGGGCGACCGCCGACAACGCGCTGAAGATCGTCGTGGTCGGCGGCTTCGGGGTGGGCAAGACCACCCTGGTCGGTTCGGTCAGCGAGATCCGTCCGCTGAACACCGAGGAGGTGATGACCCGGGCCGGGGAGGGCATCGACCCGGCCGGCTCCTGGGGCAAGCGCTCCACCACGGTCGCCTTCGACTTCGGCCGGATCACCCTGTCCGAGCGCCAGGTGCTCTACCTGTTCGGCGCGCCCGGGCAGGAGCGCTTCTGGTTCCTCTGGGACCGCCTGTTCAGCGGCGCCCTGGGGGCGGTCGTCCTGGTGGACACCCGGAGGCTGGAGGAGTCCTGGTACGCGATCGACCGGCTGGAGCACCACGGCACCCCGTTCATCGTCGCCCGCAACAACTTCGGTGAGCCCACCCACACCCTGGAGCAGGTCCGCGAGGCGCTGGACCTGCCGGCCGAGGTGCCGCTGGTGGACTGCGACGCCCGCGACCGCGAGTCCGGCAAGCGGGTGCTGATCGAACTGGTCCACCACCTGGCGGCCCTCGCCGGAGCATCCGACGCGATCTACGAGGAGAGCACCCCGTGACCCAGCCCGCCGCCACCCCGTCCCCGGGCTGCCCGGCGCACGCCGGCGCCACGCCGCTGTACGGGCCGCGCTTCCAGACCGACCCGGCCCAGCTCTACCGCGAGCTGCGCGCCGCGCACGGCCCGGTCGCCCCGGTCGAGCTGGCCGGCGGCGTGCCCGCCTGGCTGGTGATCGGCTACCGCGAGCTGCAGCAGGTCACCGGCCAGCCGCAGCTGTTCGGCCGCGACTCCAGCCGCTGGCACGCCTGGGCGACGCTGCCCGCCGACTGGCCGCTGAAGCCGATGATGGCGCCGGTGCCGTCGATCCTGTACGCGGAGGGCGAGGAGCACGTGCGCCGCTCCCGTGCGGTCACCGACGCGCTGGCCGGCATCGACCCGTACGAGCTGCGCAAGCACGCCGAGGAGATCGCCGACCGGCTGATCGACGAGTTCGCCGGGCGCGGCGAGGCCGACCTGGTCGCCGAGTACGCGCACCGGATGCCGCTGCTGGTGCTGTGCCGGGTGCTCGGGCTGGACGAGGAGCAGGCGCCGCAGCTGATCGCCGCCCTGCTGGCGATGCTGGACGGCGGGGCGGACGCGCCGGCCGGCGCCCAGCGGCTGCTGGAGCTGATGCTCGCGCTGGTGGAGGAGAAGGCCGAGCATCCCGGCGCGGACGTGGCCTCGCGGATGCTGGAGCACCCGGCGGGGCTGACCCACGACGAGGTGATGCGCGACCTGCGGGTGCTGCTGATCGCCGGCCATCAGCCGAACTCGTACTGGATCTCCAACACGCTGCGGCTGATGCTCACCGACGAGCGCTTCGCCGCCTCGCTGGCGGGCGGCCGGCGCAGCATCAGCCAGGCGCTCAACGAGGCGCTCTGGGAGGACACCCCGACGCAGATCTTCGCCGGTCGCTGGGCAGTGCGGGACACCCAGCTCGGCGGTCAGCGGATCGCCGAGGGGGACATGCTGCTGCTCGGCTTCGCCGGGGCCAACGCGGACCC
Source organism: Kitasatospora sp. NPDC018058 (assembly GCF_044327205.1). Taxonomy (NCBI): domain Bacteria; kingdom Bacillati; phylum Actinomycetota; class Actinomycetes; order Kitasatosporales; family Streptomycetaceae; genus Kitasatospora; species Kitasatospora sp. NPDC018058. The sequence continues at coordinate 70,524 of NZ_JBIRFA010000023.1, forward strand.
GTCGGTGCGGCAGGCCGACGGCCGCCCGGCCGAGGGGAACCGGGCACACATGAGCTACTCGTACGGCGAGCACGGCTGCCCGTTCCCGGCGCAGGAGGCGGCCGAGGTGATCGCCACCACCGCGATCGAGGTGCTGCTGGACCGGCTGCCGGACCTGCGGCTGGCGGTGGCCGAGCACGCGCTGGTGTGGCGGCCCTCGGCCTGGGTACGCGGGCTGGTCGCCCTGCCGGTCTCGTTCACTCCGGGACATCCGGCCTGAGGGCGTGTCCGCAGCGCGCGTCTTGCGGATCTTCGTCGGGCCAGCCAAGATCCACGGGATGTGCACAATCGTTCGAAGTTCCTTGCCGTTGAAGGAGAGTTGACGCCGATGACCGCCGCCCCGGCCCCGATGGCCCTCGACCCGCTGGCCCGTGACAACGCCGCCGAGGGCGCCCTGCTGCGGGCCGCCGGCCCGGTGGTGCCGGTGGTGCTGCCGGGCGGGGTCGCCGCCTGGGCGGTGACCCGGCACGCGGCCGCGCGCGATCTGCTCACCGATGCCCGGCTGGTGAAGGACGCCAAGCACTGGGCGGCCTACCAGCGCGGCGAGGTGTCGAGGACCTGGCCGCTGATCGGCCTGGCGGTGCCCGGTCCGAGCATGGTGACCACGGACGGCGCCGAGCATCGCCGGCTGCGGGCGCTGGTCGCGCAGGCCTTCACCCCGCGCCGGGTCGAGCTGATGCGCCCGCGCGTGGAGGAGATCACCCACGCGCTGCTGGACGGCCTGGCGGCCGGGGAGCCGGTGGTCGACCTCAAGACCGCCTTCGCCTTCCCGCTGCCGATGACGGTGATCTGCTCGTTGCTGGGCGTGCCGGAGTCGGACCACGGCGTGCTGCGTGACCTGTACGAGCGGTTCTTCGGCATCAAGCCCGACCCGGCCGGCATCCAGGCGACCGTCGCCGGGCTGAACGCCTTCGTCAACGACCTGGTGGCGCAGCGCCGTTCGGCCCCGGGCGAGGATCTGGCGAGCGTGCTGCTGGCGGCGGACACCGAGGGCGGGGCGCTCACCGACGCGGAGGCGGCGGCCACCCTGCGGGTGATCATCGCGGCCGGCCACGAGACCACGGTGAACCTGATCGGCAACGCGGTGCGGGCGCTGTTGACCCACCCGGACCAGCTGGAGCTGGTGCGCGCCGGGAAGGTGTCCTGGGACGCGGTGGTCGAGGAGTCGCTCCGCTGGACCCCGCCGACCAGCAACTTCCTGTTCCGTTTCGCGGCCGAGGACATCGAGGTCGGCGAGGTGGTGATCCCGGCGGGCGAGCCGGTGCTGGTCTCGTACAACGCGATCGGCCGGGACCCGCTGCAGCACGGGGTGACGGCGGAGCTGTTCGACATCACCCGGGACCCGACCCGCCACCTGTCGTTCGGCCACGGCCCGCACGTCTGCCCGGGCTCGCCGTTGGCCCGGATGGAGGCGGGGGTCGCGCTGCCCGCGCTGTTCGAGCGCTTCCCCGCGCTGTCGCTGGCGGTGCCGGACGGCGAGCTGCGGCCGAGCCCGTCGCTGGTGGTGAACAGCCTGCTGGAGCTGCCCGTCCGGCTCTTCTGACGGGACGTCGGAACCGCGTCGGGGCCGCGTCGGAGCCGAGTCGGGGCTGCGTCGGGGTCGCGTCGGAACCATGGCCCCGTCCGGCTTCCGGGCGGGGCCTTCGGTTCCTCGGGGCGTGATCCCCGGTTTTCGTCGGTCACGGTCGGGGCACCGGTCTGTGAAGGTCGACCATGGACCTTGGCGGCGGCCGACGGCTGCGTTAACGTCGTCGAATCGGTTCGGCCGCCCACTCGCCCGCGACCTCTGTACGCCCATCTCCGGTACAGCGCAATGTCGTTCAGCCAACCTTCGGCAGCACGCCCTGGCGAGGAGGACCGCATTGACCCTCAACCCGACAGCGCCGTCCGGGAGTTCCCGCCGCCGCTTGGCCGCCGTGCCCGCCCTGCTGGCGGCGCTGACCCTGACCGCGGCCTGCTCGAACAGCTCCGGCGGTTCGGGTGGCGGCGGTGGAGCGGCCCAGACGCTGACCGGTGACTGTGCCAAGTACCAGCCGTACGCGGGCCATTCGGGGACCACGGTGACGATGTTCGCCTCCATCCTCAGCCCGGAGTCGGACAACCTGGAGAAGTCCTGGTCCGAATTCAGCAAGTGCACCGGGATCAAGATCAGCTACGAGGGGTCCAACGACTTCGAGTCCCAGCTGCCGGTCCGGGTGGCCGGCGGCAACGCCCCGGACTTCGCGATCATCCCGCAGCCGGGCCTGCTGGCGCAGATGGTCAAGAGCGGCAAGGTGGTCAAGCCGCCCGCCCAGACCGTCGCCAACCAGGACAAGTGGAACCCGGTCTGGAAGACCTACGGCTCGGTCGACGGCACCTTCTACGCGGCGCCGATGAGTGCCAACATGAAGTCGCTGGTCTGGTACTCGCCGAAGGCCTTCAAGACAGCCGGCTACGAGGTGCCGAAGACCTGGGCGGACCTGATGGCGCTCAGCGACCGGATCGCCAAGTCGGGCGGCCCCAAGCCCTGGTGCGGCGGCATCGCCTCCGGCACGGCCACCGGCTGGCCGGCCACCGACTGGCTGGAGGAGGTGGTGCTGGGCACGTACGGCGGCGAGGTCTACGACCAGTGGGTCGGCCACCAGATGAAGTTCTCCGACGAGAAGATCGCCACCGCGATGAAGACCGTCGCCGACTGGATGCAGAACCCGGCCTGGGTCAACGGCGGTTACGGCGACGTCAAGTCGATCGCCACCACCACCTTCCAGGACGCGGGCGCGCCGATCCTCACCGGCAAGTGCGCGATGCTCCAACAGGCCTCCTTCTACGAGGCCCAGTGGCCCAAGGGCACCAAGATCGGCCCGGACGGCGACGTGTTCGCCTTCCACCTGCCCGCGGTGAACCCGTCGATCGCCAACCCCGTCGAGGGCGGCGGCGAGTTCCTGGCCGCCTTCTCCGGCAAGCCCGAGGCGCAGGCGGTGCAGAACTACCTGTCCAGCTCGGACTGGGCGAGCAGCCGGGTGAAGACCGCGACCGGCTGGGTCTCGGCCAACCAGGGCGTGGACAGGAGCCTGTACACCGACCCGATCGACAAGCTCTCGGCGGAGGCGCTGACCGACCCGAGCGCGACCTTCCGCTTCGACGGCTCCGACATGATGCCCGCGGCCGTCGGCGCCGGGCAGGAGTGGAAGTCGCTGACCGCCTGGTTCGCCGAGGGGCAGTCGATCCAGAAGACCGCCGCCGACATCGACGCCGCCTGGCCGAAGTAGCCCGCCCGGTCCCCGTCGGACGCGGGCACGAGGACCACCTGTCGAGGGCGGTGCGGGGCCACCCACCCGCACCGCCCGCCCCCTTCCCACCGGACCCGAAGGGACGTGCAGCCATGTCCGTATCCGGCTCCCCGCCTGACACCGGCCCTCTGTCTGACACCGGCCCTCTGTCTGATGTCGGCTCCCTGCCTGGCGTCGGCTCCCTGGCCGACGGCGCCTGGGGCGACGCGGCGGTCAAGTTCGGCAACAGCGTCGGCGCGATCGCGGGCTTCCTCGGGATCCTGCTGCTGGTCTTCCTGGTGGCCGGCCGGGCCCGAGGCCGGTTGGCCCGCCCGCTGGCCGTCCTGGTGTTCCTCGGACCGGCCGTGCTGCTGCTGGCGGTCGGCCTGGTGGTGCCGCTGGTCCGCACCGTCTACCTGAGCCTGCAGAACGCCGACGGCACCGGGTTCGTCGGCGGCGAGAACTTCGGCTGGGCCTTCACCACCGACTCGATCCGCGAGGTGCTGTTCAACACCCTGCTGTGGCTGGTGGTCGCGCCGCTGGTGGCGACCGGGCTGGGCCTGGTGCTGGCGCTGCTGGTGGACCGGATGCGCGGCCAGGCGGTGTACAAGTCGCTGATCTTCATGCCGATGGCGATCTCGCTGGTCGGCGCCTCGATCATCTTCAAATTCGTCTACGAGGCGCGCGGGAAGGACCAGCCGCAGATCGGGCTGCTCAGCCAACTCGCCCACGCGGTGGGTTGGTCGGACCCGCCGAACTGGCTGCTCAGCCAGCCGCTGAACACCTTCCTGCTGATGGCGGTCATGGTCTGGGTGCAGACCGGCTTCGCGATGGTGGTGCTGTCGGCGGCGATCAAGGCGATCCCGGACGAGGTGACGGAGGCGGCCCGGCTGGACGGCGCGACCGGGCTGCGGCTGTTCTGGTCCGTCACCGTGCCGATGATCCGCACCACGGTGATGGTCGTGCTGACCACCGTCATGATCATCACCCTGAAGGCCTTCGACATCGTCCGCACCATGACCGGCGGCAACTTCGGCACCCAGGTGCTGGCCAACGAGATGTACTCGCAGTCCTTCGTGCAGTTCAACGACGGGCGGGGCAGCGCCCTCGCGGTGCTGCTGTTCCTCGCGGTGCTGCCGCTGGTGGCCTACAACATCGTCCAGCTGCGGAGGGAGCGTGAGGTGCGGTGAGCGATCGTGAGGCGAAGGCCGTGAACCCTCGGTCCGTTGGTCGTCGTCCCGGTGATCGTAGGCCCGTTGGCCGTCGTCCCGGTGGCGGCCGGCCCGTCCCGGGGAACCCGGTACGGAAGGCCTTCAGCAGCCCGCTGGCCTCGGTGTTCGTGATCGCGATGACGGTGCTCTGGACGATCCCGACCCTCGGCCTGCTGGTCACCTCGCTGCGTCCCAAGCAGGACGTGACGGCCGACGGCTGGTGGAACGCCTTGCTCCACCCGGACTTCGGGCTCGGCAACTACCACGCGGTGCTGTTCGAGGGCGGCTCCGGCGTCTCCACCGGTCTGATGCCCTTCCTGGTGAACTCGCTGGCGATCAGCATCCCGGCCACCCTCTTCCCGCTGGTGCTGGCGGCGATGGCGGCCTACGCGCTGGCCTGGGTGCGGTTCCGGGGCAGCGACGCGGTGTTCTTCACCGTGTTCGCGCTCCAGGTGGTGCCGCTCCAGATGGCGCTGATCCCGCTGTTGCGACTGTTCTCCGGCGGCGCGCACCTGGGCCCGCTGACGCTGATCCCGGCGGTGGACCTGAAGGGCAGCTACGCGCCGGTCTGGCTGGCGCACACCATGTTCGCGATGCCGCTGGCGGTGTTCCTGCTGCACAACTTCATCGCCCAGCTGCCGCGCGACCTGATGGAGGCGGCGGTGGTGGACGGCGCCTCGCACTTCAAGATCTTCCGCTCGATCGTGCTGCCGCTGTGCGCCCCGGCGCTGGCCTCGTTCGCGATCTTCCAGTTCCTGTGGGTCTGGAACGACCTGCTGGTCGCGCTCACCTTCGCCGGCGGCACACCGGAGGTGGCGCCGATGACGGTGCGGCTGGCCCAGCTGTCCGGCTCCTTCGGCGGGCGGTGGGAGCTGCTCACGGCCGGGGCGTTCCTGTCGATCATCGTGCCGCTGATCGTCTTCTTCAGTCTCCAGCGGTACTTCGTGCGCGGGCTGCTGGCCGGGTCTGTGAAGGGGTAGGCCGCGACTCCAGTGTTCTGAACGCGTTCAGAAGCAACTTTTGAACTTGTTCAGAATGGTCTACAGTCGGCAGCGGCCGCGGCGCCCAGCGCGCCCGCCGGCGGACCGCCCCGAGGGTGGCTTCCGCATGCCCGCCGACCACTGAGGGGGACTCATGTCAGGTCTGTCCATGCCTGCCCCGACCGATCCGCAGCCCGTCGATCCGCCGTCCCGGCCCGCATACGGGTCGTCCGGCCCGCACCGGTCGGTCGGCACGCCCGTGCCGTCGCTCGGCGACCGGCTGCGCCGCACCGACCCCGAGTACCGGGCGGCGGCCACCCCCCGAGTCCTCCTGCTCGCCCTGCTCACCGGTCTGCTGACGGCCTGGTTGTTGTACGACGGCGTGGGTGCCAACCTGCTGATCTGCGGCGCCACCACCACCGCCGGGGCCGGCCTCGTCGCCCGCGCGGCGGGCCGCCGGGTCCGGCCCTGGACGGCGGTCTGGAGCCTGCTCGCCCTCGCCCTGCTCGCCGTTCCGGCCCTCTGGGACGCGGGCTGGCCGACCGTGCTGTCCGTCGGGGGCGCACTCGGCCTGGCCTCGCTCGCCCTGCACGGCGGCCGCCGCTGGCCGGGCGTGCTGCTCGCCCTGCCCGCCGCCGTCTGGCAACTGGTGCCGAGTGTGGGCTGGGTCTGGGACGGCCTGGAGGGCCGGCCGCTGCCCGGCCGCGGCCGGATCGTCCCGGTGCTCAAGGCGCTCGCGGTCGCCGCCGTCCTGCTCACCGTCTTCGGCCTGCTCTTCGCCAGTGCCGACGCCGCCATGGCGGACCTGCTGAGCGGCCTCAACCCGAGCTTCGACCTCCACCAACTGCCACTGCGCGCGATGCTGTTCGTACTCGGCACGCTCACCGCGCTGGGCTTCGCGTACATCGCGGCCGGGCCGCGCCGCTGGGACCGCATGACGGCCCGGCCGGGGCGGGAGCGGCGCCGGCTCGAGTGGGCGCTGCCGCTGGTCGCGCTCAACCTGATGTTCGGCGCCTTCGCGGTGATCCAGGCCGTGGTGGTGCTCGGCGGCGCGGACGCCGTACTGAGCAACACCGGCATGAGCCGCTCCGAGTACGCCCGGCAGGGCTTCTGGCAGCTGAGCGCGATCACCGTGCTGACCCTGGTCGTGGTGGCCATCGCCAAGCGCTGGGCCCCGCGCACCACCCCGGCCGACCGCCGGGTGGCGCGGATCCTGCTGGGGCTGCTCTGCCTGCTCGCGCTGGCCGTGGTCACCTCGGCGCTCGGCCGGATGTGGTTCTACGTGGACGCCTCCGGGCTCACCCGGCTGCGACTGTGGGTGCTGGTGGTGGAGATCTGGCTGGGCGTGGTCTTCCTGCTGCTGATCACCGCCGGGCTCACCCGTAGCGCAGGCTGGCTGCCGCGCGCCGTCGTCCTCAGCGGCATGCTCACCGTCGCGGTGTACGGGCTGGCGGGGCCGGACGCGATCGTCGCGGAGCAGAACGTCGCCCGCTTCGAGCATTCCCGGCAGATCGACCTGCGCAACGTCCGCGAGCTGTCGGCGGACGCGGTGCCCGCCCTGGACCGGCTCCCGGAACCGCAGCGGTCCTGCGCGCTGCAGCTGATCGACACCGACCTGGCGCACCACACCACGGCCTGGTCCGCCACCAGCCGCTCCGTCGACCGGGCCCGCGGGATCCTGGCCGTACGGCCGTTGGTCGACGGCGGGCGGAAGTCGAGTGCCTGCGAGCGGGCGGGGTTGCGCATCGACCCGTACTTCTGACGGGCAGGGCACGCAACGGGCCCGCCGGGAGCGTGCTGCTCCCGGCGGGCCCGTCGGCTGTCGGTGCCTGGGCGCCTTGGTGCCTTGGTGCCTGGGCGCGCTGTCGTCCCTCAGTGCATCGCGACGCCGGCGGAGTCACCGCTCGGCAGGTCGCTGGCCTTCGCCTTGATCACGAAGAGGGCGACCAGCAGCGCGACCCCGGCGAGCGCCGCGCCGACGATGAAGCCGTGCGAAATCCCCTGGGTGAGCACCGAGTTGGCGGGACCGGTACCCGGGATGAACTCGTGGTGCTGTTCGAAGAAGGCCTTCTCCTGCGGACTGGCGCTTTGCATGAACGCCGGAAGCTGAGCGTTGGTCTCGGCGGCGGCGTAGTGCGCGAAGACCGTGGTCAGGATCGACAGGCCGAGCGAACCGCCGATCTGCTGCATCGAGTTGAGCAGGCCGGAGGCGGCGCCGGTCTCCTCGCCCGGCACGCCCGCGACCGAGAGCAGCATCACCGGGACGAAGATCAGGCCCATGCCGAAGCCGAAGACCACCGTGGGGCCGAGCACCCCGTCCACGTAGCCGCTGTCCTTGCCCATCTGGGTCAGCCAGGAGAGGCCGACGGTGACCAGCAGCGCGCCGCCCGCCATGAACGGCTTCGGGCCGTACTTGGCCTGCAGGTTGGACGCGAACTGCGCGGCGATGATGATCGCGACGCTGATCGGCAGGAACGACACACCTGCTTTGAGCGGGCTGTAGCCGAGCGGTCCCTGCACGAACAGGACGACGTAGAAGAAGATGCCGAACATGGCCGCGGCCAGGCAGAGCATCATCACGAGGCCGCCGGTGCGGTTGCGGTCGGCGAACAGGTGCATCGGGGTGATCGGCTGGTCGGTGCGGTTCTCGACCACGAAGAAGGCGGCCATCAGGATCGCGCCGGCCGCGAAGGAGCCGAGCGTGATGCTGTCCGTCCAGCCGTCCGAGGCGGCCCGGATGAACCCGTAGACCAGGCCCACCAGGCCGAGCGTCGAGGTGAGCGCGCCGGGCAGGTCGAAGCGGCCCGGGTGGCGCTCGGACTCGGCGATGTAGCGCGGCGCGGCGATCGCGATCGTGATCGCGATCGGCACGTTGACGAAGAACACCCAGCGCCAGTCCAGGTATTCGGTGAGCAGACCGCCGGCCAGCAGGCCGATCGCGGCGCCCGAGCCGGCCACCGCCGAGAAGACGCCGAACGCCTTGTTGCGTTCCGGCCCTTCGTCGAAGTTGGTGGCGATCAGGGCGAATGCGGTCGGTGAACAGATCGCGCCGCCGATGCCCTGGAGTGCGCGGGCGGCCAGCAGCAGGCCACTGTCCTGCGCGAGGCCGCCCAGCAGTGAGGCCAGGCCGAACAGCAGGGTGCCGAAGATGAACACCCGGCGGCGGCCCAGGATGTCGCCCGCGCGACCGCCGAGCAGCAGCAGCCCGCCGAAGGTCAGCGTGTAGGCGTTGATGACCCAGGACAGGTCGGTGGTCGAGAAGTTCAGCGCGTCCTTGATGTGCGGCAGCGCGATGTTCACGATGGTCGCGTCGAGCACCACCATGAGCTGCGTGGCCGCGATGACGGTCAGGGTGATGCCCTTTCCGTGACCCTGGCGGCCCTTCGGTGGTGAGTTCTTGCTGAGCGTGTCGGAGATAGCCACGAATGTTCCCCCTGCTGGCTACGTGCGAGCTGCTTGGTGCACGGTGCTTGGTGCTGGTGCGCGGTGGTGGTACGTGCCTGGTGCTCGGTACTCGGTGCTCGGTGCGTGGTGTCCGGCTGACCTGCGGGCCCGGAGTGCTGCTACGCGCCGACGTCGACTGTGCGTCGGGGCAGGCTGGGAAGGAACGGTGCCGTTCACTAATCTGGAAGATATCCTGAGCTTGATAGTGAACGCAAGCGTTCCTTAAGGAGGGTGGCGATGGAGCGGTTGGTGCGGCGCCTCACGGCGGATCGGGCATCCGGTCGGGCAGCCGCCCGGCCGGCGGAGGGCGGGGTGTCATCGCCCCGGGTGCCTGCGGTGCTGGTGCCTGCGGTGCCAGTGGACCGCGTGGTGCCGGTGGCACCCGCAGTGCCCGTGGAGCCGGTGGTGTCCGTGGAGCCGGTGGCGTTCGTGGAGTCGTCGGATGGGGAGTCGGAGCCCTGCTGTCCGATACGAGCGGCCCGGGAGGCGCTGGTGCGACCGGTGCGGCGCCGGGGGAAGGAGTTGGAGAACGCGATCTTCGAGGCCGCGCTCGACCAGCTCACCTCCGGCGGTTACGCGCGACTGACGATGGAGGGCGTTGCCGCTGCGGCGCGGACCGGGAAGGCCGCGCTCTACCGGCGCTGGGCGTCCAAGGTCGAACTCGTCATCGACGCCCTGGACTCCACTCTCCCACGCCCTCACGGGGTCCCCGACCTCGGGTCCGCCCGTGCCGAATTGCTGCAGCTCATCGGGCTGTTCACGGATGCGATCGGCTCCAACGCGGGCGCCGCCATGCATGCGCTGATGGCCGAGCTCTCCCAGCAACAGGCCGAGGTGTTCAAGGACTTCATCGTGCAGCGGGTGATCGAGCCGACCAAGGACACCATCCTGGACATCCTCCGCCGCGGCGTCGAACGCGGGGACGTCCGGCCCGGGGCGGTCTCCCCGCTGGTCGCCGATGTGGTCCCGTCGATGCTGATGTTCCAGGTGAAGATCCGCGACCGGGAGCTGGCGCCCGACTTCGCGGTCCGGCTGGTGGACGACGTACTGGTCCCGCTGATCCGGCAGCCGTAGGCCGGGCGGCCGGTGTGGGGCGGGTCGGCCGGTGCGGGGCGGCCGGGGCCCGGGGTGGTCGCCCCGGGCGGGCCCGGGGCGGTCGTGAGACGGGCTTAGGCTGGAGCTAGCCCCACCGGAACGGGCTGCTTTGCCGAACGGAGTCCCCGCGATGCCCATCGTCCCGCCGACGCACTCCGTCGAACGCTCGCTCCGCCGGGCCGGCGCCAAGCTCGTGGTCGGTCTGGACGAGGTCGGGCGCGGCGCCTGGGCCGGACCGGTCACCGTCGGCGCCGCCGTCACCGGACTGCGCAAGGCGCCCGAGGGGCTGACCGACTCCAAGCTGCTCACCGAGCTGCGCCGCCAGGCGCTCGCGCCGGTGCTCGCCGACTGGGTCGCCGCGTACGCGCTCGGGCACGCCTCGCCGCAGGAGTGTGACGAGCTCGGCATGACGGCGGCGCTTCGGCTGGCCGCCGTCCGCGCGCTGGAGGCGCTGCCGGTCGAACCCGACGCGGTGATCCTGGACGGCAAACACGACTACCTCGGCGGCCCCTGGCGGGTGCGCACGGTCATCAAGGGCGACCAGTCCTGTATCTGCGTCGCCGCCGCCTCGGTGCTCGCCAAGGTCCACCGCGACGGGATGATGGCCGAACTGGGCGAGGCGTACCCGGAGTACGGCTTCGCGGACAACGCCGGCTATCCGTCCCCGGTGCACCGCGCCGCGCTGGAGGAGTACGGCCCCACCGACCACCACCGGCTCTCCTGGGCGTACTTGGACGCACTGCCGAAGTGGCGTCATCTCAAGCGTGGACGGGGCGTCGCGGGTGCGGGGCAGGATTCCGCCGACGAACAGTTGACGCTCGGTTTCTGACGGCCCGTCGGAATTTCTCCGGGTGTGAGTGGCGGGCGTCCGGTGCCCAATGGGTGGGGTGCCCGTGCGCGTCCGACCGGCATTTGATAGATATCCGGGTATGCCTGTCTTCCCCGAGGAGCCGGAGATCCACGAGAGCCTCCCGGGCCCCGGCGTTCCCTTCCCCCGCGAGTCGGACGCACAAGCCCTCCACGCGCCTGCCACCGGCGGCGCGCCCGCCACCGCACCCACCACCGTCACCGCCGCACCGGCCCCGGTGCCCGGCCCCCGTCCGGCGCCCCCGCGTCCGGCCCCGCCGCGCGCCGACCGTTCGGGCCCGCCGCGCCTGATCCCCAAGCCGGGGCCGGCTCCGCGCCGCCCGGCCGCCCCCGTGCCGCAGGTCGAGGTCCAGCGGATCGCCGCGACCCCGGCCGAGGCGTTGGAGCGCGCCGATGGCGCGGTCGACCTGCTGCTGGACTCCGGCCGCAACCCGGGCGACATCCTGGTGCTGACCGTCGGCGAGACGCACCCCTGGCAGCAGCACGAACTCTCCTTCGGTGAGGAGCGCTACTGGGCGCAGCTCACCGAGGGCGGAGACGTGTTCTACGCCGACGCCGCGCTGACCCGTCCGGTCCGCCGCGAAGTGGTCGTCCTGGTGGTCAACGGTGGTTCGCCCGCCCGGGCCGCCGAGGCGCACAGCAAGGCGCTCGGCCACGCGACCGCGCTACTGGTGGTCTGCGGAGAGGCCGGCCCGGCTGCGGCCGGTGCGGCTGGTGCCGCACCGGGGCGCCCGGTCAAGGCCTGACAGTCGTTCCCGCTCCGGGTCCGGCGCCGCATGGTGCCGGACCCGGGGTCCGTCCGGAGTGCCGGGCCCCGCTGCCCGCCCCGGTGTGCGCGGGGCCTGCCGTTGCCTTGTCGGCGCGCTCGGAGCCGTTGTCGCTGTCGTTGTCGGTGCCGCTCAGCCGGTGCCGGTGCGGCGACCCGGTTCGACGGCCGTGGCCCGCGCCGGGGTCCACGGGGGCTCGGGCGACAGGGAGCGCTGCGCACCGTCGCCGCGCTTGGCCTGCTCAGCCGCCTGCTGCCTGGCGCGCTGACTGCGCGGGGCGTCGTCGAGTACCGACCGGGGCGGCAGCTCCGTCACGGTGTGCACCGGTCCATCCGCCCACGAACCGGCGTGCGGATTGCGCCCGCCGCGCCCGTCGCCGAGGATCTGCCAGCCCGCCGGGGTGAGCCCGATGTACGAGCCGCAGCGCAGGCCGTGCAGCACGGACGCGTCCCGCAGTGCCCACATCCAGGCGCCGTCCTGCTCCGTCCAGCCGGGCGCGCCCTCGCGGCAGCGCAGCAGCACGGCCGTCCGGGTCGGCTCCGGCCGGCGCAGGTCGTGCGGGATGATCCGGCGCAGGTGCGCCAGTAGGTCGTTCCGGTGCTGCCAGCCGTCGGTGTCGTGCGGCCAGGGCGTGAACGAGGCCGAGGCGGCCAGGTGGTGGAGCACGTCCAGGACTGCGACCACGACCGTGCCCGGCTGGGGCAGATGGCGCTGGTGCAGCTCCAGGACGAACTCGCGCGGATCGCGAAGCAACGGGATCCCCGAGGCGGTCCAGCTCTCCAGGTCGAGCAGCCGTCTGGGCGCCGAACTCCCGGAGAGGGGATGTTGACCTCGGCCGATACCGTTGATCACGATCCTCCTTCCTGGCCCGTGGGCAGGCGGGTGCCTGGGTACGCCGAAGGGCGGGTCCAGCGGACCGGATTTCGGGTACCTCCCAATTCTCGGGGCAACGGGGGCGGACCGGCAACGATGAAATGATGAGCGCCATCCGAAAGCCCATGTTCTGCCGGATATGTTCCACGGTCGTCCGGGTGTCGCCCAGGCGTCGCCCGACCATGATCCACGCTGCGCGAAGGACAGGGTGAACCGTCTTCGGCATGGTGGGCACTCCTTTCCCGGGTCGGTCCGCGGTGTGATCGAAATCGCCCTTGTCGACTCCTTTCGGTTAGGCCATTCGAGTGACGGCAGTTGTGGGCGGAGACGGTCTGCTCGCGGCGGCCGGCCGCCGTCCGCTCAGCCCTGCACGGCCAGGACCAGCGGCAGCACCGCGCTCGCCCCCGCCCGGCGCAGCAGTCGGGCGGCCACGGTGACCGTCCACCCCGAGTCCACGAGGTCGTCCACCAGCAGCACCGGCCCGCCAGCCGCTGCCACCGCCTGCTCCAGCTCCGGTGGCAGCGTCAGCGCCCCGGCCAGCGAGTGCAGCCGTTGGGCGCTGTTGCTGCGGGCCCCGTGCGGCGGCAGCCCGCCGGCGTACTCGATCCGGCCCAGCAGCGGCAGCCGCCCGATCTCGGCGATCCGCGCGCCGAGGCTGCCGACCAGCTGGGGGCGGGTCGAGGAAGCCATCGTCACCACGCCGACCGGCCGCTCCAGCCGGGCGCCCTCCGTCGTCGCCGGCCCGGCCCAGCCGCCCGGACCGCGCGCCCAGTCGGCCAGCACCGCCACCAACGCGTCCACCGCCTCACTGGGCACCGGCACGTCCGGCGCCTGCTCGGCGAGTAGGGTGCGCAGCCGGTTGCCCCAGCCGATGTCCGACAGGCGGCCGAGCGCCCGACCGGTCTCCGCCTGCTCGCCCGCCGGGATCCGGCCCTTGAGCGGCACCCCGAGCGCGTCCATCCCCGTGGGCCAGAGCCGGCGCGGCTCGAAGCTCACGCCCGGGCGGCCGAGCGCCGCCCGGGCTGCGGCCAGCGTCTCGGCCGAGACCTCCGGGGTGTGCAGCGGGCCCGCGCAGTTGTCGCACCGGCCGCACGGCGTGGCCTGTTCGTCGTCCAGCTGGCGGCGCAGGAACTCCATCCGGCATCCGGCGGCCGTCGCATAGTCGCGCATCGCCCGCTGCTCCGCCTCCCGGGAGGCGGCGACCTTGGCGTAGCGGGCGGTGTCGTACTCCCAGCTCTGCCCGGTGGCCGTCCAGCCGCCCTTGACCCGGCGGACGGCGCCGTCCACGTCCAGCACCTTGAGCATGGTCTCCAGCCGGGCGCGGCGCAGGTCCACCCGGGGCTCCAGGGCGGCGGTGGAGAGCGGTCGGCCGGCCTCGGCCAGCGCGTCGATGGTGCGGCGCACCTGCTCCTCCGGCGGGAAGGCCAGCGAGGCGAAGTAGCGCCAGATCGCCTCGTCCTCGCGCCCGGGCAGCAGCAGCACCTCGGCGCGGTCCACCCCGCGCCCGGCCCGGCCGACCTGCTGGTAGTAGGCGATCGGCGAGCTGGGCGAGCCCAGGTGGACGACGAAGCCGAGGTCGGGCTTGTCGAAGCCCATGCCGAGCGCGGAGGTGGCGACCAGTGCCTTGACCCGGTTGGCCAGCAGGTCGGCCTCGGCGGTTCGGCGCTCGGCGTCCTCGGTACGGCCGGAGTAGGAGGCCACCGGGAAGCCGCGCTCGCGCAGGAAGGCCGTCACCTCCTCGGCCGCGGCCACCGTCAGGGTGTAGACGATGCCCGAGCCGGGCAGCCGGTCGAGGTGGTCGGCCAGCCAGGCGAGCCGGTGCGCCGGGTCGGGCAGGGGCAGCACTCCCAGGGTGAGGCTCTCCCGGTCGAGCGGGCCGCGCAGCACCAGGGCGTGCTCGTCGGTGGTGCCGGTGCCGAGCTGCTCGGCGACGTCCGCGGTGACCCGGGCGTTGGCGGTGGCGGTGGTGGCCAGTACCGGGACCCCGGGCGGGAGGTCCGCGAGCATGGTGCGCAGCCGCCGGTAGTCGGGGCGGAAGTCGTGGCCCCAGTCGGAGATGCAGTGGGCCTCGTCGACCACCAGCAGGCCGGTGGAGGCGGCGAGCTTCGGCAGTACCTGGTCGCGGAAGTCCGGGTTGTTCAGCCGCTCGGGGCTGACCAGCAGGATGTCGACCTTCCCGGCGGCGACCTCGGCCTGGATCTCGTCCCACTCCTCGGTGTTGGCCGAGTTGATGGTGCGGGCGTGGATGCCCGCCCGGGCCGCGGACTCGACCTGGTTGCGCATCAGGGCGAGCAGTGGGGAGACGATCACCGTCGGCCCGGCGCCCCGGGCACGGAGCAGGGCGGTGGCGATGAAGTAGACCGCGGACTTCCCCCAGCCCGTGCGCTGGACGACCAGCGCGCGGCGGTGGTCGACCACGAGGGCCTCGATGGCCGTCCACTGGTCCTCGCGCAGGGCGGCGGCGGGGCCGGCCAGCTCTCGGAGAACGGCCTCGGCCCGCGCCCGGACCTCGGCGCGGTCGGCGGTTGCGGTGGTGTGGATGTCGGGCTGCTGCATGGCGTCGATGTAACCCCATGGCGCCGACAAGGGGCGAATGCGGGTGAGGCGGGAAGGCGGAAGGCGGAGTGGATTTCATCCGTTGATCCGCTGAACGGTTGTCAAAATCCACTCGACGGAGTGTGTGTCGCGTCCGCCGAATGGGCGATGAGAAATTCGGGGCTCGAGTTATCCACAGGAAGAAAAGAACTTCGGCGCCGTTGTCGGATTGCGTCCACTGTTGCGGCCATGAACGCGATGAACAACGAACACGTCACCCTGTCCCTCGGCCCGGCTTTCGAGCAGCGGCCGGTCGTCATGCGCGGTCCGGCCGACATGGCCGAGCTGTTGCCCTACCTCCTGGGGTTCTACCCCGACGACAGCATCGTCGCGGTCGGCCTCCAGGGTCCCGACCTGCACCAGGGCGGGGTCATCCGGGCGGACCTCCCGGCCTCGCCCGCGGACTGGCCCGCGGCGGCGGAGGAGACGGCAGCCCTGCTGGTCGCCCTCTCCGAGCGGCACGGCAGTCGTCCGCTCCAGGTGCTCCTCTACCTCTGCCAGGATCCCGTCACCGCGCACGCCCCGCCGGTGGTGGAGGGACTACGGCCGCTGGCCGACCACCTCCGCGCAGCCTTCGGACGCAGGGGAGCGGCGGTCAAGGAGTCGCTCTGCGTTTCCGACGGCCGCTGGTGGTCCTTCCTCTGCCGACGCGAGGGGTGCTGCGATCCGGCCGGCAATCCGGTGCGGCGCGGGCCCGATCCGGGCCCGGCGGCGGCCGCCGCGACGGTGGCAGGCCTGGTGCCGCGCGGCAGCCGGAAGGCGATCATCGGCGGGCTGGCCCCGATCGGTCCGCCGGAGGCCGCATCCCAGCGTGAGGCGCTCACCCGGGCCGAGGCCGCCGTCGGCACCGTCTCCCGGGAGCAGGGCATCGAACTGCTGGAGCAGGCGTTCGCCGAGTTCGCGGCCGGCGCCCGGGAGCTCGACGAGGAGCGGACGGCCCGGCTGCTGTTCGCCCTGCAGGACCGCCTCACCCGCGACCGCGGCGTCGAGTACGTCCGGCCCACCGAGCTCGCCCCAGCCGAGCGGCTCTGGCGCTACCTCGCCCGGCGCGCCGTGCCACCGTACGAGGGCTGTGCGGTGGCCCCGCTCACCCTGTTGGCCTGGACCTCCTGGGTCGCCGGGGACACGGCGACCGCCCGGGTGGTGCTCGGCCATGTGCTGCGGCTCGCCCCGGGCTACCTGCTGGCCGAGCTGCTGTACGAGTCGATGAACGACGGCATGACGCCGGGGGCCCTGATGTCCGCTGTCGAGGCCCAGCGCCGACGGCGCGAGGAGCGGGTGGGCAAGCCCGCGACCGAGCCCGATCCTGGTGGAGAGGGCGAGCCGGGGCCCGCCCCGGCTGCGGGCGAGGCCCCCGAGGGGCGGCCCGGGCGGGCCGGCGGAGGGCACCGGCGCCGACGCGGTGCCCGAGGGAAGGGCGCGTCTGCGGCGTCGGCACCCGCCGATCGCTGCCCCGACAGTCCTGGAAGCCCCGGCGGCTCCGGAGGCCCCCGCAGTCCGGAGCCGGACGGAAGCGGGCCCGGGACGGTGGCCCTGCTCCCTTCGCCCGGGTGCGGCCCGGCGCCAGGGCGGCGGCCCGCCCGGGGTGTGCGGCTCGGCCGGGCGGCGGCCTGCGCGTCGGCCGCCGTCCGGTCCGGCACCGGGCGGCACCGGTGCCGGGGCACCCGACAGACGGCGAGAGCGGCCCGCCGTGCGCAGTGAGCCGCTGGCGCCCGGCCGGGCCGGCAGCCGCTACACCTCGCCGTGGGCCATCTTGATCAGCCGGTCCAGCACCTCGCCGCCGCTCACCCGCAGGCCGTCGTGCTCCCACTCGTTGGTGATCCAGGTCCGCAGACCGCGCACCGCGCGGGCGGTCGCCAGCGAGTCGGCGGTGTCCACGTACATGTCGTCGTGGTACACCGCCGCCACGACCGGCACGGTGTTGGCGACCAGCCGCGCCGGGTCGTACAGGTCGGGCCAGTCAGTGCGGGCGGCGAGCAGGTCAGCGGTCTCCTTCAGCGGGCGCAGTGCCGGGTCGGTGTCGAACATCCAGGGGTAGATCATCTCCCCGGTGAACAGCACCGGGGCGCCGGACTCCAGCGCGGCCCGGGCGTCGAACTGAGGGAACTCCTTGCGGACCCGCTCGGCCGACCAACCGGTGCCGGCCTGATCCACCGAGCGCTGGCCGTAGATCGACTCGTGCAGTACGGCGTACAGCGGGCCCTCGGCGAAGGAGAGCCGGGCCTGGACGCCGGCCAGGAAGGTGTCGGAGAGCTCGGCCCCGGCCGGGCCCTCCACCCAGGCCTCCTCCAACAGGTAGTGCAGGGCACCGGAGCCGCTGCCGCCGCCGAGCATCAGCCCGAGCGCCTGGAAGGCCTCGACGGTGAGCAACCCGCCGCCGGGCAGGGTGGCGGGGGAGTCGGCGAGGTGGGCGGCGATCCGGCGCACGGCCTCGACGTCCTGCGGGAAGCGCGCGTAGTGGTCCGTGTTCTTGCTGACGACGCGCGGGTAGGCGGCGCGATAGACGTCGTCGGCCGAGCTGCCGAGGCCGGACAGGCCGCCGGTGATGAAGGCCTCGGTCAGGCCTTCGGGAGCGAAGGAGAGGTAGGTGAGGGTGCAGAAGCCGCCGAAGCTCTGGCCGAGCACGCTCCAGCGCTTGTCGGCGCCGAGCAGCCGGTGGCGGATCAGTTCGGCGTCCCGCACGATCGAGTCCGCGCGGAAGTGCGCCAGGTAGTCCGCCTGGGCCTGCGGCCCGCCGCGCCGGGCGAGGGTCT
The DNA here is from genome assembly GCF_044327205.1 of Kitasatospora sp. NPDC018058. Taxonomy (NCBI): domain Bacteria; kingdom Bacillati; phylum Actinomycetota; class Actinomycetes; order Kitasatosporales; family Streptomycetaceae; genus Kitasatospora; species Kitasatospora sp. NPDC018058. Next base: position 88,396 of record NZ_JBIRFA010000023.1, read on the forward strand.
GCCGGGTCGCGGGCGTGGACCGCCCGGTGCCGCGCTGATCCAGCAGCAGCACCCGGTAGTCGTCCAGGGCGCGGTCCAGCCAGGCGTCCCGGCCGAGCGGGCGGGCAGCCTTGCCGCCGGGTCCGCCCTGGAGGAACACCAGCCAGGGCAGGTCGTCCTTCTCCCGGCCGCAGGCCACCACCTCGCGGGCGTACACGTCGATCTGCTCGCCCCCGGGGGCGGAGTGGTCGAGGGGGAGCTGGAAGACATGGTCGGTCGCGACAATCCCGGGCAGCCGGCTGATGGTGGACATGCAACTCCTCGGTCTCTGCTGGTCACAGCGATTGCGTCGCGGTTCACGGGGTCACCGGGTGCGGGCGCCGCGACCCCCGCACCGTATCCTGGCGGCGGTCGAGTGCCGGTTCGACCGCCCCCGTCCCCAGGCCGGCCCTCCGGCAGGCGGCGAGCCCCTGGCCTGAGCACCACCGGAGTCAGGCTCACCCCATGGACGGTGACAGGCTCGGCGCGCGGCGGGGTCCAGGGTGACGGCTCGCCGGAGGCGACGCGACGGCTCGGCGGTCCGGGCGCGACCGGGGGAGACGACGGCCGGGCGTGACCTGGTGGCGGTGCGCGGCGTTCACCCCCCAGGGGCCCTGTGCCCGGACGGAGTCCGACCGGCGCCCGGGCTGGCCGAGCGTCACCGGCAGGCCGGGGCGCCGGACCTGACGGTGTGTCGGGCACGATGGCGTGTCCGACCCGAAGGCGCGCCGTACCGGCCCGGTACCGCACGCCGCATGGCACGGCCCACCGCCGGGTACGGCCAGACACGGCATACCGCCGACGGGACAGACCCCGTCGGCCCGCCATCATCAGCACGCGATCGAGCATGCTCGCGGCCCACCGGCCCTGACCGGCCACCGGACCGCCGAGGGGAAGAGAGTCCGGTGACCGCCATGAGGCCACCACAGGCCATGCCGGCCGAGAGCGTGGTCGGCGCGCCCAGACCGGCCGGCCGGCCCGAGCAGATCCCGGCGCCCGGGCCGACGGGCGCACCCGCCGTCCAGGGCCGGCCGGCGGCCCCGCCGCGCCCCCAGCCCCCGGCCGTCCACCACGCGGTGCTCTGCGTCAACGCCCCCGCGATGGCCGCCTCCGGTCCCGACGGCCAGCTGCGCGGCCACGGTCTGCACGGCTTCTACCGCAACGGCGTCCGGGTGCTCGCCCGGATGGAACTGCGGCTGGGCGGCATGGAGCCGCTGCCGCTCCAGGGCACTTCGACCAGCGCCGCCCAGGCCCGTTTCCTCGGCGCCGTCCGCCTCCCCGGCGACCTCGACCCGGACCCGGCACTCACCGTCGAACGGCTGCGCCACGCGGACGGCGTGGAGACGGTCACCGTGCGCAACACCGGCGCCCGGCCCGCCCGGCTGCCGCTGGAGATCGCCCTCGGCACCGACCTCGGCCCGGTCGCCGAGATCGCCGCCGGGCACCGCCCGCCCGACCTGCCGGGCCAGGTGCAGTCCGCCGGGCTGCGCTGGGCCGGCCCGGTGCACAGTGCCGTGGTCAGCGCCAAGCCCTCCCCGCACGCCGTCCTGGCCGGGGCCGGAGTGCTCCGCTGGGACCTGGAGGTCCAGCCCGGTGCCCGCTGGTCGGTCGAGCTGCGCGCCGAACTGGAGAGCGCCCCCGGCGGCCCGCGCCCGCCCGGTGGGCGCGGCACCGGCGTCCCGCTGCCCTGGGCCGAGCCGGAGGTGCGCAGCGACGACTCCCGCGCCGCCCTGCTGGTCGCCCGCTCCCTGGACGCCCTCGGCGGGCTGCTGTTCGCCGACCCGGACCGCCCGACCGACCTCTACCCGGCCTCCGGCGCGCCCTGGCGCTTCGGCCTCGCCCCGGCCGACGCGCTCTGGGCCGCCCGGCTGACCCTCCCGCTCGGCACCCGGCTCGCCGCCGGCACCCTGCGCGCGCTGGCCCGCCGTCAGCAGCTCGCCCCCGCCCCGGGCCGGGTCGAGGGCCTGTTGCCAGGTGCCCTGCGGCACGGCGGCCCAGAGCTGCCGCCCACCTGCACTGCCACCGAGGCCACCCTGCTGTTCGTCACCGTGCTGGCCGAGGCCTGGCGCTGGGGCCTGCCCCGGGCGGAGGTCGTCGAGCTGCTCCCGGCCGCCGAGCGGGCCCTGGCCGCCCTGCGCGACGGCCTGGTGGACGGCTTCGTCACCGACCTGAGCCGCCCGGTGGAGGACCGCGCCGCACACCCGGTGGCCGCCCGCGCCGAGGTCCAGGCGCAGGCCCACCGCGCGGCCCTGCACGGCGCCGAGCTCCTGGAGGGCTTTGGTCGCCCGGGCGCCGAGGACTGGCGGGGCTGGGCCTTCGAGTTGCGCGGCCGCTTCCGTGAGCGGTTCTGGATCGACGACCTCTCCGGCGGGCGCCCCGCCGCCGGGCTGGCCCCGGGTAGCCAGCCGCTGCCCGCTGTCGCCTCCTCCCTGGTGCACCTGCTCGACACCGGGCTCGCCGCCGACGGCGGCCGGCACGACAGCCTGCTGGACCGCGAGCAGACCCGGCTGCTCGCCCAGCGCCTGGTGGCGCCAGAGCTGGACAGCGGCTGGGGCCTGCGCACCCTCAGCGCCAAGTCCCCCCGATTCAACCCGCTGGGCCACCGCGGCGGCGCGGTGCGGATCCACGAGACCGCACTGGCGATCGCCGGACTCGCCGAGGCCGGCCACGAGAACGAGGCCGGCACGCTGCTGGAGGGCCTGCTCGCCGCGTCCGTCCACTTCGAGGGGCGGCTGCCAGAGATGTACGCGGGGGAGCAGCGCACCCCCGGCAGCCCGCCGGTCCCGCACCCCGCCGCCTGCCGCCCGGCGGCGGTCTCCGCGGCCGGAGCCGTGCACGCCGTGTTCGCGCTCGCCGGGGTCCGGCCCGACGTTCCGGGTGGCCGGGTCCTGGTCCGCCCGGCCAGCACTGCCCCGCTCGGCGAACTGGAGCTGACCGGTTTGCGGTTGGCGGGCGAGCCCTTCTCGGTCCGGGTGAGCCGGATCGGGGTGGCGATGGTCGAGGAGGCCTCCGCGGATCTCCAGCTGGTCGCCCGCTGACGCCGGGGCCGTGCTGGGCCTGCCCGCGCCCGCCCGCCGGCATCGCGCCCGCCCGTGCGCGAACCGTACCGGGCGGGTGGGTCACCGGTGCTGGGCACTGCGTGTACGGGCCTGTGCTTATCGTCAGAGAGACGACTATGATCGTCGCCATGTCGCGTTACGATCCGTCGGCCTTCCCCCCGTTCGCTGTCACGGTTGACCTGGTGGTGCTGACGGTGCGCGACCACTCGCTCTGCGCCCTGTTGGTCAGACGAGGCGAGCCGCCCTACCAGGGGTACTGGGCGCTGCCCGGCGGCTTCGTCCGCCCGGACGAGGGCCTGGCCGAGGCCGCCTCCCGAGAGCTGGCCGAGGAGACCGGCCTGCGCGCTCACTCCGCCCCCGGCCACGACGCGGTCGGCCCCGGCGCGGCCGGTGCCCACCTGGAGCAGCTCGCCACCTACGGCCACCCTCAGCGCGACCCCCGGATGCGCGTGGTCAGCGTCGCCTACCTGGTGCTCGCCCCCGACCTCCCGACCCCCCGGGCCGGCGGCGACGCCAGCAGCGCCCGCTGGGCCCCGGTCAGCGAACTCCTCGGCGAGAGCCCGGCCGACGGCGTCCCGCTCGCCTTCGACCACGGCCTGATCCTGGCCGACGGCGTGGAACGCGCCCGCTCCAAGATCGAGTATTCCTCGCTCGCCACCGCCTTCTGCCCGACCGAGTTCACCGTCGGCGAGCTCCGTCGGGTCTACGAGGCCGTCTGGGGCGTCGTCCTCGACCCGCGCAACTTCCACCGCAAGGTCACCGGCACCCCTGGCTTCCTCCTCCCCTCGGGCGGCACGACGACCCGTCAGGGCGGCCGCCCGGCCCAGCTCTTCACCGCCGGCGGCGCCACGGTCCTCAACCCGCCCATGCTCCGCCCGGAGTCCTGAACGCCTCGAAGTTTCGGACCCGCCTGCGCCCGGACCCGCCTGCGCCCGGACCCGCCTGCGCCCGGACCCGCCTGCGCCCGGACCCGCCTGCGGACCGGGGCCGCCGAACGGCCCCGGTCCGCAGGCCAGCGCGGTGACACCGGCGCACAGTGTCGATGGACGCTTCGGTCGCCGGGCCGAAGGCCTTCGGACCCTGGGAGCCCCGTGATGACCGTCGACGACCACTGCGCCAGACAGCGAAGCGGCATCGAGAGCTTGGTGGCGGAACACAAGAGCCTCACCGCGACCACCGCCGGAACCGAGCGGCAGCTGGCCGCCTTGAAGGCCGCGCACGCCGACCCGGCGACGATCGCCTCCGTGCAGGAGACGGTGAGTGCCGAGCAGGAGCAGCTGGCGGAGATCGCCGTCGCGGGCAAGGCCGCCGTCGAGGCGTTCCAGGGGGAGTGCGTCGGAGAGCCGCTCCCGCCGGGTGCCGCGGCCTTCCTGCAGACCGCGGCACCGGCCACTGGCCGGGGTGCCGACGGCCCCGGCGCGGGCACACCCCGTGAATCGCAGGATCGGATTGTCCCCTGATCGGGTGAGGCGGGCGGGCGGTGTGCCCGTGGCGGTTCGGTAATGCCCGGAATCGGCGGTGCTGACCCCTAATGTGCTGGCGTCGAGCAGGTCGGCCGAGGGTATGGGAGCAGCCAGCGATGATCCAGATCACCGAACTGACCAGGGTGTATCGCAAGGGCGCCCCGCCCGCCGTACTCGGTCTGACCTTCGACGTCCGGCCGGGCATGGTGACCGTGCTGCTCGGCGACGAGGGCGCGGGCAAGTCCACCGCGCTGCGGCTGATGCTCGAACTCGAACGCGGCCAGGGCATCACGCTTTTCGACGGCCGCCCCTACCAGCGGATCCGCCGCCCCGAGCGCGAGGTCGGCGTGCTGCTGCCCGGGCCGGAGGAGGGGGCCGGACACCCGGGGCGCAAGGCGCGCGACCACCTGCGGATGCTGGCCGCGGCCGTCGGCGTCCCCGCGCGGCGGGCCGACGAACTGCTGGAGCAGACCCGGCTGGCCACCGTCGCCGGGCAGCGGCTGCGCACCTTCTCGCCCGGCATGCACCGCCGGCTCGCCCTGGCCGCCGCGCTGCTCGGTGACCCCGGCACACTGGTGCTGGATGCGCCGACCGAGGGCCTCTCACCGCGCAACCTCGAGTGGTTCCACTCCTTCCTGCGCTCCTTCACCCTCGTGGGCGGGACGGTCCTGGTGACCACCCGCTCCCCGCAGGAGGCCGCGCAACTCGCGGACCGGGTGGTCACCCTGGACAGCGGCTGCATGGTGGCCGACCAGCCGGTCTCGGAGTTCCGCTGGGCCAGGCTCAGTCCCGAAGTAGCCGTCCGGGGGCCACAGATGGCGCGGCTGGCCGACCTACTGGTCAGTCAGGGCGCCGAGGTGCGCCGGGACGGCGGTGCGGGCCTCGCGGTGGCGGGCATCGGCCGCACCGAGATCGGGGAACTCGCCTACCGCCACGGGATCCTGCTGCACGAGCTGGCCGACCGGGTGGTGGAGCAGCCGGCGCCCCGGGCCGTTCCGCTCGTTCCCCCCGGGCGCTCCGGCCGCCTCCGTCTCCAGCAGCCGCCGGAACCGGCAGCCGGGCCGGCCCCCGAAGCCGAGCCGAGTCCGGAGCTGCGCGTGAACCCGAGTCCGGAGCTGCGCGTGAACCCGAGGCCCGAGCCGGGCTCCGAGCCGAGCCACCAGCCCGTCGCCCCCGACCCCGCCGCGGAGTGCCGCTCCCGGGACGATGTTTCCCTGCCCACCCGCGCGCTGCCCGTCGCCGCCGTGACGGCCGCGCTCCCCGTGCTCGGGGCGGCTGCCGCCCACCAGGGCGACCCCGCGCCGCCCACGGTCGCCGTGGACCGGCTCTTCCGCGACGAACCCGCCCTGGCGGCGACCCCCGCCCCGAAGACCACCCCCGCCCAGGCGGCGACCCCCGTCCCGTCGGGCGGGCCCCTTGGCGCAAGCGAGTCCGTCCGCACCGAGCCCCAGCCCCCGCGGAGCCGCAAGAGCGCCGCCGACCTGCTCACCGACGACACCGTCCGCCTCGGCCGCGTCGCCGCGAGCCAGGCCCCCACCACCCCCGACGACCACCGGAGCGAGTGAACCGTGCGTGTTCTGGCCTACGAGCTGCGCCGCCTGCGCGGCCTGCGTTCCACCTGGCTGCTGCTCGCCGCCGTCCTGCTCTGCGACGCCGTCGTGGCCGCCGTGCTGGCGAGTCAGGCCCCGTCCGGCCCGCTGGCCGCCCGGGCCGGGGTGCGGTTGCTGACCGCCGCCGTCCCGTTGATCCCGCTGCCCTTCGCGGCGCTCGGAGCAGGAGTGCTGGGCGCGCTCTCCTACGGCCACGAGGTGCGCTACCCGGGGCTGGCGGCCTCGCAGGTGGCGTACTCGCGCCGGGTGCGGCTGCTGCTGGCCAAGCTGCTGGTGGTCGGGCCGGTCGCGGCCTTGCTGGCGGTGGCCACCCTGCTGCTCGACACGGTGGCCGTGCACCTCGCGCTGCCGGGCGGGGTGACGGTGGCGGCCTGGTCGAACCCGGCCGCGCTCTCCGACCAGGTGGGCGAGGCACTGGGCGCCGCCGGACTGAACGCGCTCGGCGACCTGCCGGGAGTGTTCGCCCCGTTGGCGCTGGTGGCCGGTCACGGGGCGCCGGCCGCGCTGCTGGTCTTCGTCCTGCTGACCGTGATGGCTGGCTGGACCGGCGTGCTGACCGCCTCGTTGACCCGCAGCGCCGCCGCCGGGGTGTTGCTGCTGTGTGCGCTGCCGGCGCTGCTGGAGTCCGGCGTGGCCCTGCTGCTGCCTCAGCCCGGCCGCCCCTGGCCGAGCCGGGCGGCCGGGCTGCTGCCCTTCCAGTCCGGCATCGAGTGGGCCTACGGCTGGGTGTACGGCGGTGTGCGCGGGGCGGCTGCCGACGGCGCGGTGCTGACGGATCCGGCGCTGCTCGGGGCGGCCGCGGCCCCCGTGGCGGCCCTGCTGGTCGCCGCCCTGCTCGTTCAGGCCCGCCGCCGCGCGCTGTAGCGCCCGCCGCCACCCGCCACGCACCACCCACCCCCCGGACCGTCCCGAACTACCAAGATCGACCAGCAGTGACCGTAATGAGCGGTTCTTCCTGATAAGAAGTCAATTATCCAGTCACGGTCGATCACCCTTTCGTGTGCTTTTCACGAGAATTCTCAAGCTGCGCCTGCCGATCGCCGACAAAGGAGGCGTGAGTACCCTTGCGCACCCCACCATGACCCCCGCCCGTTCCGCCGACGGGCCGATCCACGGCAACGGCGATCTGGACCGCTTCTCGTACGCCGACCGGCCGACGCCACCGGCGCCCCGCTGGGAGGGCGCCGAGACCGACATCGCCCGGGTCGGCCGCAAGACCACCAGCAGCCGAGGTCGCGGCCTGCACGGCCAATTGGTCCAGCAGCTCGGCCAGATGATCGTCTCCGGCGACCTCGGCGCCGACCGTCCGCTCGTTCCCGAGGAGATCGGTCAGCGGTTCGAGGTGTCCAGGACCGTCGTCCGCGAGTCGCTGCGCGTGCTGGAGGCCAAGGGCCTGGTCAGCGCCCGCCCCAACGTCGGCACCCGGGTCCGCCCGGTCGGCGACTGGAACCTGCTGGACCCGGACATCATCGAGTGGCGCGCCTTCGGCCCGCAGCGGGACGAGCAGCGCCGGGAACTGTTCGAGCTCCGCTGGGCGATCGAGCCGCTGGCTGCCCGGCTCGCGGCCGGCCACGGCCGGGAGGACGTCCAGCAGCGGCTGGTCGAGCTGGTCGAGATCATGGGCCACGCCGCCGCCCAGGCCGACCTGTCCACCTACACCCGGGCCGACGCCGAGCTGCACGGCCTGGTCCTGCAGATGGCCGGCAACCGGATGCTGGAGCACCTGTCCGGGATCGTCTCCTGCGCCCTGCAGGTCTCGGGCGGCCCGGCGATCTCCTGCGAGCGACCCTCCGAGTCCTCGGTCGGCCTGCACGCCCGGCTGGTCGACGCGCTGGGCGCCGGCGACGGCGCCGCGGGTGAGGTCGCGATGCGGGCGCTGCTCACCGTCCACCCCGAGATGGAGCCCTCCGTCCCCGCGCCCCGGGAGCACTGAGCGGGCTGTTCTCGGCGAGCGGTCGCGGCCGGTCGCGGCGCGCTCCTCCAGGGCCCTCCGGCCGCACCGCGCGGCGCAGCCGGAGGGTCTCTGCGCACCGGCCGTCGTTCGAACGCGATGGTTGCCCCGTCCATGACAATCGACTTCGGCGCGAGTGCGCGATGATGGATCCAGGCCCCGGGGCCGCGGGCGCCGAGCGGTGTGACCCGCGACACCAAGGCCATGCGTAACACTTGACGAGTAGCAGCGATGTGTCCTGAGCGGGAGCAGCTCCGGAATACCCCAACATGTCAGAATGCTGTGTTGGTCTGCGGCGCTGCTGCCGTCCTGCAAACCCAGTCCTCAAGCCCGAGTCGGTCGGAATCGACACCGCGCGTCCGACGCGCGATTTCCTTCCCCGCCCGCTCGGGCGGCCGGTACGGGTTCGAGTCCACTCATCGTCCGAGAGGTTGTTCGTGTCGGCCAGCACATCCCGTTCGCTTCCCCCCGAGATCGCCGAGTCCGCGGCTCTGCTGGCGCTCATCGAGCGGGGCAAGGCCCAGGGGCAGATCGCCGGTGACGACGTGCGCCAGGCGTTCGAGGCGGACCAGATCCCGGTCACCAAGTGGAAGAACGTCATGCGCAGCCTCAACCAGGTGCTGATTGAGGAGGGGGTGGACCTCATGGTCAGCGCGGCCGAGCCGGCCGGCGCCAAGCGCAAGAGCGTTGCTGCCAAGAGCCCCACCAAGCGCACCGCCACCAAGGCTGTCACCACCCGGACCCCGGCCGCCCCGACCAAGCCGCCCGTGCGGATCGCCCCCGGCGCGCCCGTCGCGGCTCCGGCCGTCGCGGCCGCCGCCGCGGCTCCGGCCCCCACGGTCTCCGCCGAGATCACCGTCGGCGAGACGACCGGCTCGGTCACCGAGGTGAAGGCCGCCCCGGCGAAGAAGGCCGTGCCGGCCAAGAAGGCCGCGGTCAAGAAGACCGCCGCGCCGGCCAAGAAGACCGCCGCGAAGAAGACCGCCACCGCCAAGGCCGCCAAGGGCGGCGACGAGGAGCTGCTCGGCGACGAGGAGCTGCTCGAGGACGTGGCGCTGCCGGGCGACAAGACCGAGACCGAAGGCCCGGAGGAGGAGTCGGAGGGCTTCGTCCTCTCCGACGACGACGAGGACGACGCGCCCGCCCAGCAGGTCGCCGTCGCCGGTGCCACCGCGGACCCGGTCAAGGACTACCTGAAGCAGATCGGCAAGGTCCCGCTGCTCAACGCCGAGCAGGAGGTCGAGCTCGCCAAGCGCATCGAGGCCGGTCTGTTCGCCGAGGACAAGCTCTCGGCCGCCGACAAGCTCGCCCCGAAGCTCAAGCGCGAACTGGAGATCATCGCCGAGGACGGCCGCCGCGCCAAGAACCACCTGCTGGAGGCCAACCTCCGTCTGGTGGTCTCGCTGGCCAAGCGCTACACCGGTCGCGGCATGCTCTTCCTGGACCTGATCCAGGAGGGCAACCTCGGTCTGATCCGCGCGGTCGAGAAGTTCGACTACACCAAGGGCTACAAGTTCTCGACCTACGCCACCTGGTGGATCCGTCAGGCGATCACCCGCGCCATGGCCGACCAGGCCCGCACTATCCGTATCCCGGTGCACATGGTCGAGGTCATCAACAAGCTGGCCCGCGTCCAGCGCCAGATGCTCCAGGACCTGGGCCGCGAGCCCACCCCGGAGGAGCTGGCCAAGGAACTCGACATGACCCCCGAGAAGGTCATCGAGGTCCAGAAGTACGGCCGCGAGCCGATCTCGCTGCACACTCCGCTGGGGGAGGACGGCGACAGCGAGTTCGGTGACCTGATCGAGGACTCCGAGGCGGTCGTCCCGGCCGACGCGGTCTCCTTCACCCTGCTCCAGGAGCAGCTGCACTCGGTGCTGGACACCCTCTCCGAGCGCGAGGCCGGTGTGGTCTCGATGCGCTTCGGCCTGACGGACGGTCAGCCGAAGACGCTCGACGAGATCGGCAAGGTGTACGGGGTCACCCGTGAGCGCATCCGCCAGATCGAGTCCAAGACCATGTCGAAGCTGCGCCACCCGTCGCGTTCCCAGGTGCTGCGCGACTACCTGGACTGATCGACCGCGAACGCGGCCGACCGCAGCAAGCGTGACAAGCGGGCGCCGAAGGCCCGGAACCGTGACGGTTCCGGGCCTTCGGGCTGTTCGGGGCCGGGTTCGTCAGCGTTCGAGTGGTGCTTGTCGCTCGTCCGGGTGGCGACGCAACGGTAAGCGGTCGCGCAGTGTAGCCGATCACCTACGCTGTGCCGGTTGCCTGCTGCCGATCCTTCTGGAGTCACGGTGCTGACCGACCCGGACCGCGCTGATCTGCCGACCCCCGCCCCGCCCCGGGCCGACCCGGCCGCCGCCCGGACGGGCCGTCGCCGCCGACGGGCCGCCGTGCTGGTGCTGCTCGCCGCCGTGCCGCTCCCGTTGGGCGCCCTCGGCGCGGCGGGCCCGGCCGAGGCGCAGCGCCGGGTGGTCGGCGGTAGCACGGTGAGCACCGCGGACCACCCGTGGATCGTGGCGCTGGCAAGCCGCCAGCAGTTCGGCAGCGGGCGCTCCGGTCAGTTCTGCGGGGGAGCACTGGTCACCCCGACCAAGGTGGTGACGGCGGCGCACTGCTTCTACGACGAGGTCAAGGGGCGGGTGGACCGGCCGGGGCTCAAGGTGGTCGTGGGCCGGGACGACATGCGCGGCTCGGCCGGCCGTGAGGTGGCCGTCCGGTCGGTCTGGGTCCACCCCGACTACGACTTCGCGGCGAACCTGAACGACGTCGCGGTGCTCACCCTCGCCGACTCCCAGGGCCCCCGGTCGATGGTCGAGCTGGTCGGCCAGGGCGAGAGCGCGCCGTACGCGGCCGGAACCAGGGCGCGGGTGTACGGCTGGGGAGACACCAGCGGGCGGGGCGACTACTCGCCGGTGCTGCGCGGGGCGGATGTGCCGATCGTCTCGGACCGGACCTGCGCGCGTGCCTACCCGGGCGGGCCGGAGGGCAAGTTCGACGCCCGGGGCATGGTGTGCGCGGGTGAGGAGAAGGGCGGCAAGGACGCCTGCCAGGGCGACAGCGGCGGCCCGCTGATCGTCGGCGGGCGGCTGGTCGGCCTGGTCTCCTGGGGGACGGGCTGCGCCGAGGCGGCCCACCCCGGCGTCTACACCCGGCTGTCCTCGGTCACGGACGCGGTGCGCTCCGCGCTGTGAACGTCGCCGCGCGTGATGGCGCGATGACGTCCTGACGTCGCCTCGGGTCCGGGTGATCGTGAACCAGGTGTCCGGAACAGGTGAGCGCGGGAGGACCGTCCGGAGAACAGCTGAGCCGGGTGGCCGGCCCCCTCGGGGACCGGCCACCCGGCTCACCGGTCGCGCGCGATGTGCGATCGGACACAGCTCGACGCTGGCTGCTGGTTGCGGCGCCTGTGATCAGCGCTCGTCGTCGTCGGCCGTCGCGGTGGTGCTGGTGGTGAGACGGCCGCTCTCGTCCTGTATCTCCACGGCGATCTTCTTGAGCTCGGGCTCGAACTTCCGGCCGTGGTGGGCGCAGAAGAGCAGCTCTCCGCCGCTGGCGAGTACGACGCGCAGGTAGGCCTGGGCGCCGCAGCGGTCGCAGCGGTCAGCCGCGGTGAGCGGGCTCGCAGGTGTCAGAACAGTAGTCACGTCGCCTCTTCTCTAGCTCGACGAGCTGTCGTACCAGGGTCAACATCCAACCAGGCCGAAAACGTTCCCGCTCGTGGCTTTTCTTCTCTGAGGATTCTGCTGTGTTGATGAGGACGTGCCCCGGGCGTCGGTGGTTCATGCGTGCCGAATTCCGGGATCCGCCCATCGCTCGAACGCCCGATCGGGATCGGGTGCGAGGTCCGCGTAGCATAATCCTCTGCCGGGTTGGAGCATAAGCCCCGTCCCGGGCCCCGGTAGCCTGCATAACGGCAGTTCCGGGGCCTGCGCCGGGCCCCACGATCCGCCAGGACCGGTGGTACCGGGAGGAGATGGGTCCCTGGGGCCCACACCCGGGCGCGGTCCTTGTTCGCGCAGCGCGTACAAGCTGCGCGGGGCCGTCCCGTCGTGCTGTGCACCCGGAGCACGGGTGTGAGCACACAGAGCGACGACTGTCGGTGCGGCGTGCTGCACTGGCGGTCGGTCCGGATGCGTCCGGATGTGACCGATGAGACAGAACTTCACCGAGGAGAGTGCCGCGTGAGTGCCGAAACGACCGTGCCGTCCGCGCTGCTGGCCGGCGACGACGGTTCCAACTACACCGCGCGGCACCTGCTCGTCCTGGAGGGCCTGGAGGCCGTCCGCAAGCGCCCCGGCATGTACATCGGCTCGACCGACAGTCGCGGCCTGATGCACTGCCTCTGGGAGATCATCGACAACTCCGTCGACGAGGCGCTGGGCGGCTACTGCGACCGCATCGAGGTCCTGCTGCACCCCGACTCCTCGGTCGAGGTTCGCGACAACGGCCGCGGCATCCCGGTCGATGTCGAGCCCAAGACCGGGCTGTCCGGCGTCGAGGTCGTGATGACCAAGCTGCACGCCGGCGGCAAGTTCGGCGGCGGCTCCTACGCGGCCTCCGGCGGTCTGCACGGCGTCGGCGCCTCGGTCGTCAACGCGCTCTCCGCCCGGCTGGACGTCGAGGTCGACCGCAGCGGCCACACCCACGCGATCAGCTTCCGCCGCGGTACCCCCGGCATCTTCACCGAGGCGAGCCCGGACGCGCCTTTCGAGCCCGCCAACGGCCTCAGTCGGACCCGTAAGGTGCCGAAGACCCGCACCGGCACCCGGATCCGCTACTGGGCCGACCGGCAGATCTTCCTCAAGGACGCCAAGCTCTCCCTGGAGAACCTGCACAACCGCGCCCGGCAGACCGCCTTCCTGGTCCCCGGCCTGACCATCGTCGTGCGTGACGAGCGCCTCACCGAGAGCGAGCAGATCGAGGAGTCGGTCTTCCACTACGACGGCGGCATCGCCGAGTTCTGTGAGTTCCTGGCACCCGACAAGCCGGTCTCCGACGTGCTGCGGCTGCGTGGCGAGGGCACCTTCAAGGAGACCGTGCCCGTCCTGGACGAGCTCGGTCACATGACCCCCACCGAGGTCACCCGCCATCTCGGGGTGGACATCGCACTGCGCTGGGGCACCGGTTACGACACCACCCTGCGCTCCTTCGTCAACATCATCGCCACCCCCAAGGGCGGCACCCACGTCACCGGCTTCGAGCGCTCGCTGGCTAAGACCGTCAACGAGGTGCTGCGCGCCAGCAAGCTGCTGCGCGTCGCCGAGGACGACATCACCAAGGACGACGCCACCGAGGGCCTCACCGCGGTGGTCACCGTCCGGCTCGCCGAGCCGCAGTTCGAGGGCCAGACCAAGGAGGTGCTCGGCACCTCGGCGGCCAACCGGATCGTCGCCGCCGTCGTCGCGAAGGAGCTCAAGGCCTTCCTCACCTCGGCCAAGAAGGACGAGAAGCTGCAGGCCCGGGCCGTGCTGGAGAAGGTGGTCGCGGCCGCCCGCACCCGGGTCGCCGCCCGCCAGCACAAGGAGGCCCAGCGTCGGAAGACCGCGCTGGAGACCAGCTCGCTGCCCGCCAAGCTGGCCGACTGCCGCAGCGACGACGTCGAGCGCAGCGAACTGTTCATCGTCGAGGGTGACTCCGCGCTCGGCACCGCCAAGCTCGCCCGCAACTCCGAGTTCCAGGCGCTGCTGCCGATCCGCGGCAAGATCCTCAACGTCCAGAAGGCCTCGGTGAGCGACATGCTCAAGAACGCCGAGTGCGCCGCGATCATCCAGGTCATAGGAGCCGGCTCGGGCCGTACCTTCGACATCGACCAGGCCCGCTACGGCCGGGTCATCTTCATGGCCGACGCCGATGTCGACGGCTCGCACATCCGTACCCTGCTGCTGACCCTGTTCCACCGCTACATGCGACCGATGGTCGAGCAGGGCCGGGTCTTCGCCGCCGTGCCGCCGCTGCACCGGATCGAGCTCACCAACCCCAAGCGCGGCCAGGAGAAGTACCACTACACCTACTCCGACGCCGAACTGCGCTCCACCCTGCTGGAGTTCCAGCGCAAGGGGATGCGCTGGAAGGAGCCGGTGCAGCGCTACAAGGGCCTGGGTGAGATGGACGCCGACCAGCTGGCCGAGACCACCATGGACCCGCGCCACCGCACGCTGCGCCGGATCAACCTGGGCGACCTGGAGCAGGCCGAGAAGATCTTCGACCTGCTGATGGGCAACGACGTCGCCCCGCGCAAGGAGTTCATCGTGGACTCGGCGGCCACCCTGGACCGCTCGCGCATCGACGCCTGATCCCGGCCGTTTGATCCCGGCCGTTTCGCGAGGGCCCTCCACCCACGGGTGGAGGGCCCTCGCGCTGCCGGTTCCACCCGGGGTCCACCCCGGCTCCGATCAGCGGGAACCGCCGGATCCGTAGCGTCGGAGAGGTCAGCGACAAGCCTCTCCCCGGGACGGAGCAATCCCATGAGCGAGCGCAGCGAGCGAACCATCGAAAGGCGCGTGTGGGCGAACGCCCCTGCCGAGCGCAACGAGGTGGCGGCATGAGTTCCGTGGCCAACCTCCTCGTGATCGCCGCGGTGGTGGTCCTGGTGGTCCAGCGCCAGATGCGCGTCCAACGCCTGGACACCGAGCGCCGCTTCTGGCTGCTGCCGCTCATCCTGGGCGTGCTCGCGCTGCGCGATCCGCAGCTCATCGACCACCAGCACACCGCGCTGTCGGTCGCCCTGCTGGCCGCCGGAATGGTCACCGTGCTCGCGATGGGCACCGTCTGGGGCTGGACCGTCCGGATCTGGCGGGCCTCGGACGGCACCGTTCTGCTCAAGGGCACCAAGGCCACCCTGGCCGCCTGGGGCGCCATGATCGCCATCCGGATCGGGCTCTACGCGATCGGCTCGGCCCTGCACGTCCACCAGGCGGGCAGCGTGCTGATGCTCGGCATGGCGGTCCTGCTGCTGGTCCGCTCGCTCGTGGTGAACTGGAGGGCCCGGACGCTGGAGCCCGCGCAGACCACCCCCGTCCCGCACTGACCCACCGCCGTGAGCACCGAGGAGGCACCCGTGGCCGGGTGGTACTGGACCCGCTGGCCGTCCCGCGAGGGGCTGGAGCGCGAGGCCGAGAGCCGACCGCGGCGGGTCCTCACCGTGCTCGGCCGGATCGTCCTGCTGGCCGTCGTCGGCTGGGGGACCTTCTCCGGCGGGAAGTACGCCGGCTGGGCCGTGGTGGCCGCGGCGGCCGGGTTGGCCGCGGCCGTCGCGCTGTGCACCCTCTACCTCCAGGCCAGCCGGGAACAGCGCCCGACGGCCTCGTACCTGCTGGCCGCCGCCCTGGTCGGCGCCGCCTGGCTGGCCAACTGGGGGCGGGCCTACACGCTCGCCGACCTGCTCTGGATCGGGCTGGCGGTGATCGCCCTGGTCCGGCTGCCGCCCGCGCCGGCGCTGCTCACCGCGACGGCCGCGCTGGGTTCGTACACCGCGGTCTCCTGGGCGAGCTGGCTCAGCGTCGCCGCCACCGTCGGAGGGGTCACCCTGCTCGGCTTCCTGCTGCGGCTGGACACCGAGGCGCGCGGGACCGCCCGCCGGCTGCTCACCCAGGAGCGTGCCGCCCGGGCTGCCGAGGCGGAGAGCGCGGCGCTCGCCGAACGGGCCAGGATCGCCCGGGAGATCCACGACGTGCTCGCCCACAGCCTCTCCGCGCAGCTGGTCCACCTGGAGGCGGCCCGGCTGATGCTGGACGCCGGGACGGACCGCGAGCAGATCCGCGAACGGGTCGTCGCCGCCCGGCGGATGGCGCAGGACGGCCTGGCCGAGACCCGCCAGGCGCTGTCCGCGCTGCGCGGGGAGCTGACCCCGGTCGGGGAGTTCCTGATGGAGCTGACCGAGCGGGAGCGGGCCGTGCTCACCGTCACCGGCACGCCCCGGCCGTTGGCCGCCGAGGCGGGCCTCGCGGTGCGGCGCACCGCGCAGGAGGCGGTGACCAACGTCCGCAAGCACGCGCCGGGTGCCCGGTGCACCGTCGAACTGCGCTACCTGGACGGGGCGGTGGAGCTGGAGGTGCGCAACACCCGGGCGCCGCGCGGCGAGTCCTCCGGGGAGCTGGCCGGCAGCGGCAGCGGGTACGGTCTGCTGGGGATGCGCGAACGCGCGGAACTGCTCGGCGGCACCCTGCTGGCGGGCCCGGAGGACGGAGGGTGGCGCGTGTTGCTACGGGTGCCGGCATGACCGGGGCGGTCACCAGAGTGCTGGTGGCGGACGACCAGACGGTGGTGCGCGAGGGCATCGTGATGCTGCTGGGTTTGCTGCCCGGCATCGAGGTGGTCGGCGCGGCGGCGGACGGTGAGGAGGCCGTCGCCCTGGTGGAGCGTCATCACCCGGACGTGGTGCTGATGGACCTGCGGATGCCGCGGGTGGACGGCGTCGAGGCGACCCGGCGGATCCGGGCCGCCCACCCGGAGACCGAGGTCGTGGTGCTCACCACCTACGCCGACGACGACTCGCTGTTCCCGGCGCTACAGGCCGGGGCGCGCGGCTACCTCACCAAGGACGCCGGCGGCGAGGAGATCGTGAAGGCCATCGCGGACGTCCGGGCGGGCGCGGCCGGTCTCTCGCCGCAGGTCCAACGCCGGCTGCTGGAACGGCTTGCGGAGAAGCCGGTCCAGCCCGCGCCGGTCCAGCCCGCGCCGGTCCAGCCCGCGCCGGCCGCCGAGCGGCCCGCCGCCCGGCCCGGGGGGCTGCCGGACGGGCTGACCGTGCGGGAGGCCGAGGTGCTCGCGCTGATCGCCGAGGGGCTCTCCAACACCGAGATCGCCCAGCGGCTGTTCGTCAGCCAGGCCACCGTGAAGACCCACATCAACAACCTGTTCGCCAAGACCGCGGTGCGGGACCGGGCACAGGCCGTCGCGTACGCCTTTCGACACGGAATCACCGGTATGCAGCAGTAGTCCGATGAGCATCCGTCAGATGATCGATCACCTTATCGAGTGAAGGTATCTGCGATGGTCAGAGGCGGTGTCCGGCGGCCCCCATGATGGTTCGGGTCAGAACGCCCGGCCCGGCCCAGGAGCAGCAGTGCCACAGCAGCAGACCAGCAGTCCCGGCCAGGGACAGCGATTCGACTGGTGGGCCGTTCCGGCCACCGACACCGCGTCCGAGCCTGCTGTCGGATCCCGCCGAACGGCCGTACCGGCTCAGCCGGCGCCGGTCGACACCTCCCCCGTTCAGCCCACAGCCGCCGCGGCCGAGCCGGTGGCCGCGCCAGCCGTCCCGCACCGGCAGGAGCCGGCACCGGAGAGCACCACCGACAGCACCGAGGTCTACCGGACGGTCCAGGCCTGCGCCGCCTTCCAGGACATCCGCCGCAGCTACCGGGCGTTCGTCTTCCCGGTCAGCGGTGCCTTCCTCGGCTGGTACCTGATGTACGTCGCCGCCGAGGCCGTCGCCCCCGCTGTGATGCGCACCGCGGTGGCCGGCCCGCTCAACGTGGCCTGGCTGCTCGGTCTGCTGCAGTTCGCCACCACCTTCCTGCTCACCTGGCTCTACGCCCGCAACGCCCGGACCAAGCGCGACCGCGCCGCCCTGGGCCTGCGCTGGGACACTCAGGACCAACTGCGATGACGACCCTGATGACCGCGGTGACGACCACCGCCACCCCGCCGCCCGTCGCCCCCACCGGCGACCACCACAACCTGGCGATCGTGCTGTTCGCCGTCATCGTCCTGGTCACCCTCGGCATCACCCTCTGGGTCGGCCGCCAGGGCAACGCCGCCGAGGACTTCTACGCCGGCGGCCGCGACTTCACCCCGTTGCAGAACGGCTTCGCCCTCTCCGGCGACTACCTCTCCGCCGCCTCCTTCCTCGGCGTCGCCGGGCTGATCGCCCTGTACGGCTACGACGGCGTGCTCTACAGCATCGGCTTCCTGGTCGCCTGGCTGGTCGTGCTGATGCTGGTCGCAGAACTCGTCCGCAACGCCGGCCGGTACACCCTCGCCGACGTGCTCGCGCTGCGGCTGCGCCATCGCAAGGTGCGCGCGGCGGCCGGCGGCGCCAGCGTCGTGGTCACCCTGCTCTACCTGGTCGCCCAGATGGTCGGCGCCGGCTCGCTGGTCGCCCTGCTGCTCGGCACCAACAGCTCCCAGGCCCGGACCTGGACCATCATCGCGGTCGGCGCCCTGATGATCGTCTACGTCACGGTCGGCGGGATGCGGGCCACCACCTGGATCCAGATCGTCAAGGCCTTCCTGCTGATCGCCGGCTCGGTGCTGCTCACCGTGCTGCTGGTGATCCGCTTCCACGGCGACCTGTTCGAGCTGATGCGCCAGGCCGCCCAGCACAGCGGCGTCGGGCACAGCTACCTCGAACCCGGCCTGAAGTACGGCGCCACCCTCACCAGTCGACTGGACTTCTTCAGCCTGGGCCTGGCCCTGGTGCTGGGCACCGCCGGCCTGCCGCACATCCTGTCCCGCTTCTACACCGTGCCCACCGCGCGGGCCGCCCGCCGCTCCACGATGTGGGCGATCGGGCTGGTCGGCGGCTTCTACCTGATGGCCATCGCGCTCGGTCTCGGCGCCACCGCGCTGGTCGGCTCGGTCGAGGTGCGGCACGCCAACTCGGCGGGCAACACCGCCGTTCCGCTGCTCGCCCTGGTGCTCGGCGGCGGCAACGGCAGCACCGGCGGGGTGGTGCTGTTCGCGCTGATCTCGGCGATCGCCTTCGCCACCATCCTCGCCGTGGTCGCCGGGCTGACCCTGGCCTCCTCGGCGGCCTTCGCCCACGACATCTGGGCCGGGGCCTGGCGCGACCGCCCCCGGCGCGGCCGTCCGGACGAGGTCACGGAGAAGCCCAGCGAGCAGCAGGAGGTGGTGGTCGCCCGGTTCGCCGCCGCCGGGATCGGCGCGGCCGCGATCGTGATCAGCCTGTTCGCCCAGCAGCTGAACGTCGCCTTCCTGGTCGGCCTGGCCTTTGCGGTGGCCGCCTCCGCCAACCTGCCGGTGCTGCTGTACAGCCTGTTCTGGTCGCGGTTCACCGTCCGGGGTGCGGTCTGGTCGGTGTACGGAGGGCTGGTTCCGGCGATCGTGCTGGTGTTCTTCTCCCCGGTGGTCTCCGGCGCCAAGGCGGCGCTGTTCCCAGGCGTCGACTTCCACTGGTTCCCGCTGGAGAACCCCGGCATCATCTCCATCCCGCTCGGCTTCCTGGCCGGCTGGATCGGGACGCTCACCTCGCCCGAGCCCGCCGACGCGGACCGCTTCGCCGAGCTGGAGGTGCGTGCCCTCACCGGTGCGGGCGCGGCCTAGGGGTTGCCCTGAGCGCCGTGCCCCGGGGAACCCCGGCGGTCCTGGGGCCGCCGGGGTTCCCCCATGTCCGCGTCCCCGGCAGGGATCCGGGAGACAGGCCCTACGTCCTGGCGGTCAGCCCGTAGCGGTGTTCCGGGCGGCCGGTGTCGCCGTAACGCAGGGTCAGCCGCAACCGGCTGTCCCGTTCCAACTGCTTGAGGTAACGCTGCGCCGTCGAGCGGCTGAGCCCGGTGGCGTCGGCGACCTCCTGGGCGGACAGCGGCCGGCCCGCCCGGCGCAGTACGCCCAGTACCAGGTCGGTGGTCGGTGCCGAGTGCCCCTTGGGCAGGGCGCCGGCCGGGGCGGAGACGCTGCGCAGGGTCGCGAACAGCCGGTCCACCTCGTCCTGGCCGGCCTCCCGGGCCGGTGCGGCCAGCGCGTGCCGCAGCTGCGCGTAGGAGACCAGCTTCTCCCGCAGTCCGGCGAAGGTGAACGGCTTGACCAGGTACTGCAGGGCGCCGTGCTGCATCGCGGCGTGCACGGTGGAGACGTCCCGGGCGGCGGTCACCATCATCACGTCGCAGGCCACCTGGCGTTCCCGCAGCCGGCGGACCAGGGCCAGGCCGGTCTCGTCCGGCAGGTGGTGGTCGAGCAGCAGCAGGTCCACCGGGCGGCGCTCCAGCGCGGCCAGCGCCTCCCCGGCCGAGTGGGCGGTGCCCGTCACCCGGAAGCCAGGCACCTTGGCCACGTAGGCGGCGTGCACGTCGGCGACCCGGAAGTCGTCGTCCACCACGAGTACGTCGATCATCACGCCTCCACGAGCTGAGTGGTGAGCAGGGCCTCGGGCAGCTCGACGGTGAACCGGGCGCCGCCGAGCGGGCCGGAGTCGAGCACGATCCGGCCGCCGGTCCGTTCGACCAACCGTCGCACCATGGCCAGGCCCAGCCCGCGCGGACGGTGCGCGGGTGCGTCCTTGCTGGTCCACCCCTCCTCGAAGACCTGCTCGCGCAGCTCCTCCGGTACGCCCGGGCCGCTGTCCGCGACCTGCAGCAGCAGGGTGGAGCCGGCCGCGGCCAGCGTCACCTCCACCCGACCGCCCCGGTCCGCCCGCGGCGCCACCGCGTCCACCGCGTTGTCGATCAGATTGCCGAGCACCGTCACCAGCGCCCGGGCGTCCACCACCGCATCCGGCAGGTGGGCCGCCGGGGCCAGCATCAGCCGTACCCCGCGCTCGTCGGCCACCGCCGTCTTGCCCGCCAGCAGGGCCGCCACGTGCGGGTCCTGCACCTGTTCGGTGATCCGGGCGGCGACCGCGGCGTGCGAGCCGGACTGTTCGGAGATGAAGGCCACCGCCTGCTCGTGGCGGCCGAGCTCCAGCAGGCCGAGCAGGGTGTGCATCCGGTTGGCGTGCTCGTGGTCCTGGGCGCGCAGCGCTTCGGTCAGGCTGCGGGTGGTGTCCAGTTCGCGGACCAGCGACTCCAGCTCGGTGCGGTCGCGCAGCGTCACCACCGCGCCGCCCTCGGCGGTGGCCATCCGGTTCACCACGAGGACCCGGTCGTCCCGGACGGCCGGCAGATCGGCACCGGTGATCCGGCCGGTCAGCACGTCGGTCAGCCGGCCCGGTGGCAGCACCTCGGCGATCGGGCGGCCGGTGCAGTCCTCGGGCAGGCCGAGCAGCCGGATCGCCTCGTCGTTGGCCAGCCGGATCCGGCCGCGCTCGTCCAGCGCCACCATGCCCTCGCGGATGCCGTGCAGCATCGCCTCGCGTTCGACCAGCAGCGCGGAGATGTCGGCGAGCGCGATGTTGTGGGTGCGGCGCTTGAGCCGGCGGGCCAGGGCGAGGGTGGCGACCGTACCGGCGGCCAGGCCCGCTCCGGCGCACAGCAGGATGCCGGTGAGCATCTTCAGCAGCCGACGGCGGATCGAGTCGTCGCTGATGCCGACCGACACCTCGCCGACGATCCGGCCGTCCGCCATCCGCAGCGGCACCTTGCCGCGGGCGGTGCGGCCCAGGGTGCCCTGCTGGATGGCGGTGACGCTGCGGCCGTTGAGGGCGGGCTCGGGGTCGGTGCTGACCCGGTGGCCGATCCGGCCCGGGTCGGTGTGCGAGAGGCGGATCCCGTCCAGGTCGGTGACCACCACGAAGCTGGCGCCGGTGGCCAGCCGGATCTGCTCGGCGTTGCGCTGCGCGGTCACCACGTCGCGGGTGTCGGCGGCCCGGGCGATGGTCTCGTCGGTGGCGGTGGCCTGGGCGATGGACAGCGCGCGCTGCATCGCGTCGTGGTCCAGCTCGCTGCTGACCGGGGCCAGGAACAGCCCGGCGGTCACCGTGGTGACACCGAAGGTGACGACGGTCTGGCTCAGCAGTAGTTGCGCGAAGACCCGGCGGGGCCAGCGGGGGAGCTTCATCCGGGCCTCCTCTCGGCGGCTGCGGGGCGGTGCGGGGCGGTGCGGGCGGGGGGTTGGGACACCCTATGTTTCCGCCGTGTTTCTGTCAGCCGCGTCCCCGCAGTTGTAGCGGAAGCAAAACGAGCAGAACACCCCTCAATGCGGAGAAGTCGCACTACGCGAAGAAGGCTCCCGCCGGGGCCGGGCCCGCTCCTACCTTTCCGGGGCAAGCACTGACCCGGGAGGAACGCATGACCGATACCCCGGCGATCGAGCTGACCGGCGCGACGAAACGCTTCCGCACCCCCTCCGGGGCCCTGCACACCGCCGTCCGCGATCTCGATCTGACCGTCGCCCAGGGCGAGTTCGTCGCCGTCGTCGGCCCCACCGGCTGCGGCAAGTCCACCACGCTGACCCTGGTCAGCGGCCTGGAGGAGCCCACCGAGGGCGAGGTCCGGGTGTACGGCGAGCCCGTGCGCGGGATCGACCCCCAAGTCGGGTTCGTCTTCCAGCAGGACGCCGTCTTCCCCTGGCGCACCGTGCTGTCCAACGTGATGGCCGGGCCGCGCTTCCGCGGCGTGCCGGCTGCCGAGGCGAAGGAGCGGGCCCGGGACTGGCTGGGCCGGGTCGGCCTGGCCGCCTTCGAGGACCGCTACCCGCACCAGCTGTCCGGCGGCATGCGCAAGCGGGTCGCGCTCGCCCAGACCTTCGTCAACGACCCGGCGATCCTGCTGATGGACGAGCCGTTCTCGGCGCTGGACGTGCAGACCCGCGCCCTGATGTCCGACCAACTGCTGGAGCTGTGGGCCGGGACCGGTTCTTCCGAAAACGCGGCGTCGGTCGTCTTCGTCACCCACGACCTGGACGAGGCCATCGCGCTCGCCGACCGGGTCGTGGTGATGACCGCCGGGCCGGCCACCGTCAAGGAGGTCTTCACCGTCGACCTGCAACGACCGCGCACCGTGGAGGCCGTCCGGCTGGAACCGAGGTTCGTCGAGCTGTACCGCGAGATCTGGGCCTCGCTCGGCGAAGAGGTGCGCATCACCCGGGAGAGAGGAGCAGGTCGTGCCGCTTGAGACCGCGTCCGAGACCGCGTCGGCCGCGGCGGGAAAGCCCGCGGCCGCCACGACGAGAACCGAGGCCCGTGAACGGGCCGCCCGCAACCGGAGGTTGGGCGTCTACGGGGCCCGGGCCGGGGTGCTGCTGGCCTTCCTCGGGCTGTGGGAGCTGTGCGCCCGGACCAACGTCATCGACCCGTTCAACTTCTCGCAGCCGTCGAGGATCTGGGACCAGATCTGGCAGTGGGTCAGCCACGGCACCGCGCAGGGCTCGCTCGGCGAGCAGATCGGCTACACCCTGTACGAGGCGCTCACCGGCTGGGTGCTCGGCGTCATCGGCGGTGTGCTGCTGGGCATCGCACTCGGCCGGATCCGCTTCCTGGCCGATGTGTTCGGGCCGTACATCAAGGTGCTCAACGCCATCCCGCGCATCGTGCTCGCCCCGATCTTCCTTATCTGGTTCGGCCTCGGCCCGGCCTCCAAGGTCGCCTCCGCGGTGGTGCTGGTGTTCTTCCCGGTGTTCTTCAACGCCTTCCAGGGCGCCCGCGAGGTGGACCGCAACCTCGTCGCCAACGCACGCATCCTCGGCGCCGACAACCGCAGGGTCACCCTGCAGGTGGTCATCCCCGCCGCCACCACCTGGATCTTCACCAGCCTGCACGTCAGCTTCGGCTTCGCGCTGATCGGCGCGATCGTCGGCGAGTACATCGGCGCCACCAAGGGCCTCGGCCTGATGGTCGCCGCCGCCCAGGGCACCTTCAACGCGGCCGGGGTGTACGCGGCCATGACCATCCTCGCGGTCGTCGCGCTGGTGACCGAGGGGCTGCTGACCTATGCCGAGAAGAAGCTGTTCCGCTGGAAGCCCGCGGACGCGGGCGACGGCCGCTGACCCCCTTTCCACGTCCGCCAGAGAGGCACCCCCACCATGCGTAGATCAGTCGCCGCCGCCCTCGCCGCCGTCCTGCTCCTCCCGCTCTCCGCCTGCGCCAACGACGCCGCCACCTCCGCCCACGGCGCCGCCGCCCCGGCCGGCCGGCAGGTCGACGGGCCCAAGGTCAAGATCATGGTCGGTGGCCTGGACAAGGTCATCTACCTGCCCGCGATGCTCACCCAGCGGCTCGGCTACTTCGCCGACGCCGGCGTCAACGTCGAGCTGATGAGCGAGCCGGCCGGCGTCAACGCCACCACCGCGCTGCTGGCCGGCGACGTCCAGGGCGCCGTCGGCTTCTACGACCACACCATCGACCTGCAGGCCAAGGGCAAGCACGTCGAGTCCGTGGTGCAGTTCGCCCAGGCCCCCGGCGAGGTCGAGCTCGTCTCCGCCAAGCAGGCCGACGCGATCAAGTCCGGCGCCGACTTCAAGGGCAAGAAGCTCGGCGTCACCAGCATCGGCTCGTCCACCGACTTCCTCACCAAGTACCTCGCGGTCAAGAACGGCACCGCCGTCAGCGAGTTCAGCCCGATCTCCGTCGGGGCCGGCCAGACCTTCATCGCCGCGCTCCAGCAGGGCAGCATCGACGCCGGGATGACCACCGACCCGACCGTCGCCAACGTCCTCGACAAGGGCCTCGGCAAGATCCTCTACGACATGCGCACCCCCGAGGGCTCGCGCCAGGCGCTCGGCGGGCTCTACCCGTCGTCGTCGCTGTACATGAACACCGAGTGGGTCGAGAAGAACGCGGACACCACCCAGAAGCTCACCAACGCCTTCGTGAAGACCCTCAAGTGGATGTCCACCCACACCCCGGAGGAGATCGCCGCGAAGATGCCCGCCGATTACGCGCAGGGCGGCGCCGAGCAGTACGCGGCGGCGATCAAGTCGACCCTGCCGATGTTCACCACCGACGGGGTGATGCCGGCCGACGGTCCCACGACGGTGCTCGCGGTGCTCGCCGCCTTCCACCCGGACGTCAAGGGCAAGGAAGGGATGATCGACCTGTCCAAGACGTACACCACGGAGTTCGTCGGCAAGGCCGTCGGCTGAGGCCCCGCCGTCGCCGCGGTCCCGCGCTCACCCCCACGGGCGCGGGGCCGTCGTGGCGTCCGGACCCGTTCTTCCGTTCGGACCGCCGTCAGACCCCGCGGACGCTCAGCACGTCCATCCGCGAGGGCGTCCCCGCCGCCTTGCCACAGCTCTCCGGACGCGGCGGCTCGCTCACCGTCTCGATCACGTCGACCTCCCAGGCCCGGCCGTCCCGGTGGATCACCCGGACCAGCCAGCGGCCCTCGCCGTCCGGCCGCTGGGTCAGCGTCAGCGCGTCCACCCCGGTCTCGCCGGTCGCCAGCCGCACCACGTGCTCCGCCGCCTGGCCCGGGCGCTCCCAGCCCGAGCAGCCCCGCGCCCACTCGGGCACCATGTGCCCGGCCGCCGTCGCGGCCAGCACCTCCTTGGCGGTCTCCGGCGTCAGCCGCCCGTACGCGTAGCCGTACGGCAGCACCAGCATCGTGGGGGAGAAGCGGTGCCCGCCCAGGTGCGTCACCTCCCACACCTCGCTGTGTCCGGCCGCCGCCAGCTCCGCCGCGAGCGGACGGCCCAGCAGCGCGCAGCAGCGGTCCCGCCGCCCGTTGGTGCACACCATCGCCAGCGGACCGCCGACGTGCTCCACCCCGAAACCCGTGTGGTCCCCGGCGCCCAGCGCCGCGAAGTCCAGCTCCAGCAGCTCCGCCGGATCCGCCACCTGCGCCCGGCGCACCCAGCAGCGGCCCGGCACCGTGTGCGCCACGACCACCTCGTGCCGCGACGTCGGCAGGCAGTCCGCGTGCCGGCCCGGCCGCCGGATCAGCGCGATCCGCACCCCCGTCCCCGCCGCGGCCGCGTTCAGCGCCCGCCCCACGGCCGCGTCCAGGTGGCTCTCGCCCAGCGCCTTCGCGCCCCAGGGCCCGTTCTGCTCCAGCAGCAGCCAGGTGGTCGCGACCGCGGCCGTGGCCGTCAGCGGCTCCGAAAGTTCACGCGACACGGTCGCACAGGTGCTCACCCGCGTAAGGCTACCCTCAGCGGTTCGGCCCAGCCCGGTGCGCCGGAGGGCGGGGAACCCGCGGGCTCCCCGCCCTCCGTGTGCTCCGTCCCGTTACGCCGGGCCGGCGACCACGGCGATCGGGGTGGCCACCGGGGTGCCCGAGCCGTCGCGGCGCGGGTCGCGCTCCGGCAGGTCGACCGGGGCACCCTTGGCGGTGGCGGCCCGGGCGGGCGCGGCGCCGGCCCAGGCGAAGGCCAGGCCGTCCTCACCGCGCAGGAAGCGCTGGCAACGCACGCCGCCGGTGGCACGGCCCTTACGCGGGTACTGCTCGAACGGGGTGACCTTCCAGCTGGTCTGCTCGCCACCGGACAGCGTGTCCGAGGCCGCCGCCACCGAGACCACCACCGCGTCCGCGGCCGGGTCCACCGCCGTGAACGACAGCACCCGGGCGCCGTCCGACAGCTTGACGCCCGCCATGCCACCCGCCGGACGGCCCTGCGGACGGACCTGGCCCGCCGGGTAGCGCAGCAGCTGGGCGTCCGAGGTGATGAAGACCAAGTCCTCCTCGCCGGTGCGCAGTTCGACCGCGCCCACCAGCTCGTCGCCGTCCTTGAGGGCGATCACCTCGAACTCGTCCTTGTTCGCCGGCCACTCCGGCACCACCCGCTTCACCACACCCTGCACCGTGCCCAGCGCCAGGCCCGGCGAGGACTCGTCCAGCGTGGTCAGCCCGAGCACCCGCTCGTCGGCCTCCAGCCGCAGGAACTCGCCCACCGCCGCACCGCCGGCAAGCGTCGGCGACGGCGTCGGCGGCAGCGCCGGCAGGTCGATCACCGGCAGCCGCAGCACCCGGCCCGCCGAGGTCACCACACCCACGTCCGCGCGCGCCGTCGCGTGCACCGCCGACACGATCACATCGTGCTTGGAGCGCTTCTCCGACACCTCGAACGGCTCGCCGTCCGCCGTCCGCGCCAGCAGCCCCGTCGAGGACAGCAGCACCCGGCACGGGTCGTCGGCGACCTCCAGCGGCACCGCCAGCGCCGCCGACGGAACCGCCCCCGCCTCCAGCAGGACCGTGCGCCGCTCCGTCCCGAACTGCTTGGCCACCGCGCCCAGTTCGGAGGAGACCACGCTGCGCAGCTTGGTGTCCGACTCCAGGATCTCGGTCAGGTCCGCGATCTCCGCGGTCAGCTTCTCCTTCTCCTGCTCCAGCTCCACCCGGTCGAAGCGGGTCAGCCGCCGCAGCGGGGTGTCCAGGATGTAGGCCGTCTGCGTCTCCGACAGCGAGAAGCGCTCCATCAGCCGCTCCTTCGCCTGCTGGGCGTTGTCACTCGACCGGATGATCGCGATGACCTCGTCGATGTCGACGAGCGCCACCAGCAGACCCTCGACCAGGTGCAGCCGCTCCTCGCGCTTGCGCCGACGGAAGTCGCTGCGCCGGCGCACCACGGTGAAGCGGTGGTCGACGTAGACCTCCAGCAGCTCCTTCAGCCCAAGCGTCAGCGGCTGGCCGTCCACCAGCGCCACGTTGTTGATGCCGAAGGTCTCCTCCATCGGCGTCAGCTTGTAGAGCTGCTCCAGCAGCGCCTCCGGCACGAAGCCGTTCTTCACCTCGATCACCAGCCGCAGCCCGTGCTCGCGGTCGGTCAGGTCCTTGACGTCCGCGATGCCCTGCAGCTTCTTCGCGTTGACCAGGTCCTTGATCTTCGAGATGACCTTCTCCGGGCCGACGTTGTACGGCAGCTCGGTCACCACGATGCCCTTGCGGCGGGCCGTCACCGACTCCACCGTCGCCGTCGCCCGGATCTTGAAGGTGCCGCGGCCCGACTCGTACGCGTCCCGGATCCCCGACAGGCCCACGACCCGCCCGCCCGTCGGCAGGTCCGGACCGGGCACGAACCGCATCAGCGTGTCCAGGTCCGCGTTCGGATGCTTGATCAGGTGCCGGGCCGCCGCCACCACCTCGGACAGGTTGTGCGGCGGCATGTTCGTCGCCATACCGACCGCGATGCCCGTCGCGCCGTTCACCAGCAGGTTCGGGAACGCGGCCGGCAGCGCCAGCGGCTCCTGCTCGCTGCCGTCGTAGTTCGGCCCGAAGTCGACGGTGTCCTCGTGGATCGACTCCACCATCGCCATCGAGGCGGCCGTCAGCCGCGACTCGGTGTAGCGCATCGCGGCCGGCGGGTCGTCGTTGCCCAGCGAACCGAAGTTGCCGTGCCCGTCGATCAGCGGCAGCCGCATCGAGAACGGCTGCGCCATGCGCACCACCGAGTCGTAGATCGACGCGTCACCGTGCGGGTGCAGCCGGCCCATCACCTCGCCCACCACACGGGCGCACTTCACGTGCGCGCGGTCCGGACGCAGGCCCATCTCGTTGGCCTGGTAGAGGATCCGGCGGTGCACCGGCTTCAGACCGTCCCGCGCGTCCGGCAGCGCACGCGAGTAGATCACCGAGTAGGCGTACTCCAGGAAGGAGCCCTGCATCTCGTCCACGACGTCGACGTCGAGGATCCGCTCCTCGAAGTCTCCGGGCGGCGGGGTCTGCGAACTGCGGCGGGCCATCGCGGCGGGGCTCCCTTACGTGTCGCTGGCTGTGTCGTCGGTCGGTCGTCGGCCGTCGTCGGTCGGTCGGACAGGCCTTGCCGTCCTGCTTGGCCGCCCTGCCGCCGGACCCGTCAACCGGGCGCCGTCAACAGGGCGCGGCGCCCCCATTGTGGACCCTCCCGCCGACACTCCCGGTCAGCGGCCCTCTTCCGCCCCTGGCGAACGCCCCGTCCGCGCGGACACAAACACACCCTCCACGCGTTGCACCACAATGGGGGACGCCACACGAACCCCGACATCGACGACGGGAAGGACCCGAGCGCATGGCCAACCCGGCCCCCGCCTCCAGCCGAGGCATCGCCATCACCGAGCACCGCCTGGCCAACGGCCTGCGTGTCGTCCTCTCCGAGGACCACCTCACCCCGGTCGCCGCGGTCTGCCTCTGGTACGACGTGGGCTCCCGCCACGAGGTCAAGGGCCGCACCGGCCTCGCCCACCTCTTCGAGCACCTGATGTTCCAGGGCTCCGCCAACGTCTCCAACAACGGCCACTTCGAACTCGTCCAGGGCGCCGGCGGCTCGCTCAACGGCACCACCAGCTTCGAGCGGACCAACTACTTCGAGACCATGCCCGCCCACCAGCTGGAGCTCGCCCTCTGGCTGGAGGCCGACCGGATGGGCTCGCTGCTCGCCGCCCTCGACGAGACGTCCATGGAGAACCAGCGCGACGTCGTCAAGAACGAGCGCCGCCAGCGCTACGACAACGTCCCGTACGGCACCGCCTTCGAGAAGCTCACCGCGCTCTCCTTCCCCGACGGCCACCCGTACCACCACACCCCGATCGGCTCCATGGCCGACCTGGACGCGGCCACCCTGGAGGACGCCCGCGCGTTCTTCCGCACCTACTACGCGCCCAACAACGCCGTGCTGTCGGTCGTCGGCGACATCGACCCCGAGCAGACCGTCGCCTGGGTCGAGAAGTACTTCGGCTCCATCCCCGCCCACGACGGCAAGCAGCCCCCGCGCTCCGGCGAACTCCCCGACACCATCGGCCGCGAACTGCGCGAGGAGATCCGCGAGGACGTCCCCTCCCGCGCCCTGATGGCCGCCTACCGCCTGCCGCACGACGGCACCCGGGAGGCCGACGCCGCCGACCTCGCCCTCACCATCCTCGGCAGCGGCGAGTCCAGCAGGCTCTACAACCGGCTCGTCCGCCGCGACCGCACCGCCGTCGCCGCCGGCTTCGGCCTGCTCCGCCTCGCCGGCGCCCCCAGCCTCGGCTGGCTCGACGTCAAGACCTCCGGCGACGCCACGCTCCAGCAGATCGACACCGCCGTGGACGAGGAACTCGCGCGCTTCGCCGCCGAGGGCCCCACCGCCGAGGAGCTGGAGCGCGCCCAGGCGCAGATCGAGCGCGAGTGGCTCGACCGGCTCACCACCGTCGCCGGCCGCGCCGACGAACTCTGCCGCTACGCCGTCCTGTTCGGCGACCCCAAGCTGCTGAACGACGCCCTCCCCAAGGTCCTCGACGTCACCGCCGAAGAGGTCCAGGCCGTCGCCAAGGCCCGGCTCCACCCCGACAACCGGGCCGTCCTCGTCTACGAGCCGACCGACGCCGCTTCCGACGCCGCTTCCGAAGAGGAGGGTGCCGCCGTATGAGCACCGACTACGTCCCCGCGATGACCTTCCACCCCCAGCCCCAGCCCGGCACCCCCAGCCCCTGGGCCTTCCCCGCTCCCGAGCGCTCCGCCCTCGGCAACGGCATCACCGTCCTGCACTGC
This sequence comes from Kitasatospora sp. NPDC018058, assembly GCF_044327205.1. Classification (NCBI taxonomy): domain Bacteria; kingdom Bacillati; phylum Actinomycetota; class Actinomycetes; order Kitasatosporales; family Streptomycetaceae; genus Kitasatospora; species Kitasatospora sp. NPDC018058. The sequence continues at coordinate 118,495 of NZ_JBIRFA010000023.1, forward strand.
CACCGGCCCGGCCAGCAGCTGGTCGCCGTCGAGGTCCTCCTCGACGCCCCGCTCGCCGCCGAGCCCGAGGGCCTCGACGGCATCGCCGCGATCCTCGCCCGCGCGCTCAACGAGGGCACCGACACCCTCACCGCCGAGGAGTTCGCCGGCGAGCTCGAGCGCGCCGGCGCCACCCTGGACGCGCACGCCGACCACCCGTGCATCCGGGTCTCCCTGGAGGTCCCGGCCTCCCGGCTGCAGCGCGGTCTCACCCTGCTCGCCGACGCCCTGCGTGCCCCCGCCCTCCCGGCGGAGGAGATCGAGCGCCTGGTCGCCAACCGCCTGGACGAGATCGTCCACGAGCAGGCCAATCCCGCCCGGCGCGCCGCCAAGGCCCTCTACGCCGAACTCTTCGACGCCGCCGACCGCCTCTCCCGGCCCCGCAGCGGCACCGCCGACACCGTCAAGTCGATCGACCGCGCCGCCGTCAAGGCCTTCTACGAGGCCCACGTGCGCCCGGCCACCAGCACCGTCGTCGTGGTCGGCGACCTCACCGGCGTCGAGCTGCCCGCCCTGCTGGAGAGCACCCTCGGCACCTGGACCGGCTCCGCCGCCGAGCCCTCCACGCACGCCGCCGTCACCGGCGACGACCGCGGCCGCGTCGTCATCGTCGACCGCCCCGGCTCCGTCCAGACCCAGCTGCTCATCGGCCGGATCGGGCCCGACCGCCACGACCCGGTCTGGGCTGCCCAGATCCTCGGCACCTACTGCCTCGGCGGCACCCTCACCTCCCGCCTGGACCGCGTCCTGCGCGAGGAGAAGGGCTACACCTACGGCGTCCGCGCCTTCGCCCAGCCGCTGCGCTCCGCCGCCGACGGCAGCGGGCGCTCGCTGCTCGCCATCAGCGGCTCGGTGGACACCGCCTCCACCGCCCCCGCGCTCGCCGACACCTGGACGATCCTGCGCACCCTCGCCGCCGAGGGCCTCACCGACGCCGAGCGCGACGAGGCCGTGCAGTTCCTGGTCGGCGTCGCGCCGCTGAAGTACGAGACCGCGGGCTCGGTCGCCGGCACCCTGGCCGACCAGGTCGAGCAGCACCTCGCCGACGACTACCAGGCCGAGGTCTACCGCCAGCTCGCCGAACTGCCCACCGCCGCGGCCACCGAGGCCGTGGTCGCGGCGTTCCCGCCGGACCGCCTGGTCACCGTCCTGGTCGGCGACGCCGCCGCGATCGAGGCGGACGTGCGGGCGCTCGGGATCGGCGAGGTCACCGTCGTCAGCTGACGTCCGACGCCGTTTCGTTCGGCCCGGTGGAGCGTCTTCGTTCCGCCGGGCCGGACGTGTTTTTAAATCCCTTGCGGGTCCCTGCGGTTCCGTGGATAGATGTTCCCCGACGCACAACACGTGCGAACTGCGACGAACGAAGGGAGGCGGTCACCATGCGGGTCGAGCGAGAGATACGACGACGCTCCCCAAGGCCGTACCTCCCCTGTTCCGCTCCGGCTGCCTGAGCGCACCCGTTCCTGAACTTCCCCGAGCCACGCCGGGATTGCTTCGCGCGGCATGCCTTCCTTCTGAACCACCCGACCCGTGGAGGTCGTTCAACCATGACGTACACCGAGGTGCCCGGTATCCGGGTGCCGATCCGGATGTGGACCGACCCGGCGACGGTCGAGGGCCAGGCCCTGCAGCAGCTGCGCAACATCAGCTCCCTGCCCTGGCTGCACGGCCTCGCCGTGATGCCCGACGTCCACCTGGGCAAGGGCGCGACCGTCGGCTCCGTCATCGCCATGAAGGGCGCGGTCTGCCCGGCGGCCGTCGGCGTCGACATCGGCTGCGGGATGAGCGCGGTGAAGACCTCCCTCACCGCCAAGGACCTCCCGGACGACCTGTCCCGGCTGCGTTCCAAGATCGAGCAGGCCATCCCGGTCGGCCGCGGCCTCCACACCGACCCGGTCGACCCGACCAAGCTGCACGGCTTCCGTGCGGCGGGCTGGGACGACTTCTGGCAGCGCTTCGACGGCGTGGCGGAGGACGTCAAGTGGCGCCGCGAGCGGGCGATGCAGCAGATGGGAACGCTCGGCGGGGGGAACCATTTTGTGGAGGTTTGTGTCGATACATCCGATTCGGTGTGGCTGATGCTGCACTCCGGATCGCGGAACATCGGCAAGGAGCTGGCGGAGCACCACATGGTCGTGGCCCGCTCGCTGTCGCACAACAAGGGCCTGGTCGACCAGGATCTGGCGGTCTTCCTCGCGAAGACCCCGGAGATGGCTGCCTACCGCCAGGACCTCTTCTGGGCGCAGGAGTACGCCAAGCACAACCGTGCCCTGATGATGGCGCTCTTCCAGGACGTCGTCCGCCGCGAGTTCGCCAAGGCGAAGGTCACCTTCGACGAGGTGATCAGCTGCCACCACAACTACGTGGCGGAGGAGCGGTACGACGGCGTCGACCTGCTCGTGACCCGCAAGGGCGCGATCCGGGCTGGCTCCGGCGACTACGGGATCATCCCCGGTTCGATGGGGACGGGCTCCTACATCGTCCGCGGCCTGGGAAACGAGGCGGCGTTCAATTCGGCCTCGCACGGCGCGGGCCGCAAGATGAGCCGCAATGCGGCGAAGAAGCGGTTCACCACGCGCGACCTGGCCGAGCAGACCAAGGGCGTGGAGTGCCGCAAGGACAGCGGCGTGGTGGACGAGATCCCGGGTGCCTACAAGAACATCGAGAAGGTCATCGAGCAGCAGAAGGACCTGGTCGAGGTGGTCGCCCACCTGAAGCAGGTCGTCTGCGTCAAGGGCTGACAAATAGAGTGAGACCCCCGGGCTCACCCGGGGGTCTCATCTATGACGCTATCGTTCGCGGTTGGCAGCCATTGAGGCGCCATCGAACGGGATGATCGGCGGTGCGATGATCGCGGACTTGCGCCCGGCCGGCAGGCCGAGGGCCTGGACGTCTTCGCGGAACTCGCGAGCACTCACGGTCCACACCACCGAGGTGTGTTCGGCTTTGAAGTTGGTGCTCCGTGTCCGATACCGGATGCTGTTGTGGAGCGGACAGAGTCGCTGGAACTCCTCCAGGATGGGGGCGTCGCGCGCAGAGAGTCCCACGCTCAGGGTGCCCTTGTTGCCGGGGCCCTGCCGGAGGTGTCCGTCCGCCTGGAGGAAGGCGAACATGTAGGCGTGCTTGGGTCGTTCGAGGTCGAAGAACGTCATGCCCCGAGCATCAGCGCGACGCGTCGTTCGAGAGGGTCGAACGGTCACCAGTTCGCTCGATGGTGTGGAAGCGATCGAACCCGCGAACAGAAGCGCCCGGCAGTGCTAGGCACTGCCGGGCGCTTCGTGTGCGCTGCGAGGGCTCAGGCCGCGGCCGGGAGCTCGTCGAGGCCCTCCTGGACGAGCTTGGCGAGGCGGTCGAGGGCCTGGTCGGCGTCGGGGGCGTCGGAGGCGAGGATGACCTCGTCGCCGCCCTGGGCGCCCAGGGCGAGGAGGCCGAGCATGGAGGCGGCGTTGACCGGGTTGCCGCCCGGCTTGGCGATGGTGATCGGCACGCCGGTGGCCGTGACGGCCCGGACGAAGATGGAGGCGGGACGGGCGTGCAGGCCCTCGGCCCAACCGATGGTGACGCGGCGCTCAGCCATGAGACGTGCCTTTCCGGTGAAGCTGGTCACGGCCGTGCTCGGGGAGCGGGGGAAACGACCGCGTTGTCTAGACCAGTGTTGCATGCAGGCAACCCCTTCGAGCCGCCGCGTTCGGGACTTGTGATTGTTTCTTTTCGGGGCATAAAGCCCGGCCAGTGGCCCTGTCCACCCTGCCGAGAGCACACGACTGGCGCCATTCGCCTCACTGCCGGATAACCTGACGAATGTGGAAGACCCCGCGGTGGCGAACCCCGAGCAACCCGATTATCCGCAGCACTGGGAAGCCGACGTCCTGCTGCGTGACGGCGGCACGGCCCGGATCCGGCCGATCACCCCCGCCGACGCCGGGCGGCTGGTGGAGTTCTACGAAGAGGTCTCGGACCAGTCCAAGTACTTCCGCTTCTTCGCCCCCTACCCGCGGCTGTCCGACAAGGACGTCCGCCGTTTCACCCACCACGACTTCGTGAACCGGGTCGGCCTCGCCGTGGTGATCCGGGACCGTTTCATCGCCACCGTCCGCTACGACCGGATCGACGCCGAGGGCCGCCCCTCCGACAACGGCACGGACGCCGAGGTCGCCTTCCTCGTCCAGGACGCCCACCAGGGCCGCGGCGTGGCCTCCGCCCTGCTGGAGCACATCGCCGCCGTCGCCCAAGAGCGCGGCATCCGCCGCTTCCAGGCCGAGGTGCTGCCGGAGAACCGCAAGATGGTGAAGGTCTTCACCGACGCCGGCTACACCCAGCGCCGCAGCTTCGCCGACGGCGTGGTGCACCTGGAGTTCGACCTCGAACAGACCGACCGCTCGCTCGCCGTGATGCGCGCCCGCGAGCACCGCGCCGAGGCCCGCTCGGTGCAGCGGCTGCTCACCCCGCGCTCGGTGGCCGTGGTCGGGGTCTCCCGCAATCCGCAGACCGTCGGCCGGGCCATCCTGCGGGACCTGCTGGGCAGCTTCGACACCGAGTTCGAGAGCCGGTACGAGCCCAAGGACGAGCCGCGCGCCGTCCACGCGGTGAACCGCAACGCCCCGCCCGGCACCGAGCTGGACGGCGTCCCGGTCTACCGTTCGATTCTGGACATTCCCGAGCCGGTCGACCTCGCGGTGATCGCCGTCCCCGAGAGCGCCGTCCCGGTGGCCGTGGCCGAGTGCGGCGCGCGCGGGGTGCAGGGCCTGGTGGTGGTCACCGCCGGCTATGCGGAGACCGGCCCGGAGGGCCGCGGCCGGCAGCGCGCCCTGGTCCGCCAGGCCCGCGCGGCGGGCATGCGGGTGGTCGGCCCGAACGCCTTCGGCCTGATCAACACCGATCCCGAGCGTCCGCTGAACGCCTCACTCGCCCCGCACCTGCCCGACCGCGGCGGCTTCGGGATCTTCTGCCAGTCCGGCGCGATCGGCGTGGCCCTGCTGGAGGCCGCCCACAAGCGCGGCCTCGGCGTCTCCTCCTTCGCCTCGGTCGGCAACCGCTCGGACGTCTCCGGCAACGACTTCCTGCAGTACTGGGCCGAGGACGAGGCCACCGAGGTGGTGCTGCTCTACCTGGAGTCCTTCGGCAACCCCCGCAAGTTCACCCGCATCGCGCGCCGCCTGGCCGCCGTCAAGCCGGTCGTCGTGGTCAAGGGCGCCCGGCACACCGGCAGCCTGCCGCCCGGCCACGCCGTCCCCGCCACCGCCACCGGCCTGCGCGACGCCACCGTGGACGCACTGTTCGAACAGGCCGGTGTGACCAGGGTGGCGACCATCACCGAGCTCTTCGACACCGGCGAACTGCTCGCCCAGCAGCCGCTGCCGCCGGGCGACCGGGTCGCCGTGGTCGGCAACTCCGACTCGCTCGGCCTGCTCACCTACGACGCCTGCCTGAGCGCCGGCCTGCGTCCGCACACGCCCGTCGACCTCACCACGGCCGCGACCGGCGAGAACTTCCGGATCGCGCTGGACGTCGCGCTCAGCGATCCCGCCGTGGACGCCGTGATCGCCGTGGCCATCCCGCCGATCGGCACCTCCGCGCACGCCTTCATGGGCGGCCGGCTGACCGGCCCGGACGATCCCGAGATGGGCTCCGACGACCCGGAGATCGCCACCGCCCTGCTCGAAGCGGGCGTGCGCGCGCGGGAGTTGGGCAAGCCCCTGGTGCTGGCCCACCTGGCCCTGACCGACCTGCCGGTCCGGCTGCGCCCCGGCGGCATCCCGGCCTACGCGGCGCCCGAGCGTGCCGTGCACGCCCTCGCGCACGCCGTGCACTACGCCCAGTGGCGCCGACGCACCGCCGAGGCGGAGGAGACGGCGCGCGTCCCCGAGCTGGACCGGATCGACGAGCCCGGCGCCCGCACCCTGGTGGCGAGGGCGCTGAGCACCCGTGCCGCGGTCGCCGCGCGCACCCAGCCCGGCGGTGCCCGGATCACCCTGGCCGAGGCCGAGGCCCAGGAGCTGCTGGCCCGCTACGGCATCGACGTCTCGGCGACACTGCCCGCCCCGGACGAGGAGAGCGCCGTCCGGGCCGCCGAAGGGCTCGGCTACCCGGTGGCCCTGAAGGCGACCGCCCCGCACCTGCGCCACCGCCCCGACCTGGGCAGCGTCCGGCTCGACCTGACCGGCGAGCCGGGCCTGCGCCGCGCCCACCGCGAGCTGGACGCCCTGCTCGGCGGCGCGGCCGGTGCCCAGCTGGTGGTGCAGCGGCTGGCCCCGCGCGGAGTGGACACCGTGATCGGCGCCACGGTGGATCCGGCCGTCGGCGCGATCCTCTCCTTCGGACTGGCCGGAGCCCCGGCCGAACTGCTGGGCGACGTGGCCCACCGCCTGGTTCCGGCCACCGACCAGGACGTCGCAGGCCTGATCCGGGAGGTCCGGGCGGCGCCGCTGCTGTTCGGCTGGCGCGGGGCCGAGTCGGTGGACACCGGCGCCCTGGAGGAGCTGCTGCTGCGGGTGTCCCAGCTGGTGGACGACGTGCCGGAGATCGCCTCGGTCGATCTCGAACCGGTGGTCGTGGCCCCGCACGGACTGGCGATCCTGGGGGCGCGGGTGCGGGTCGCGCCACTGCCCGTCCGCAGCGATCTGGGCCCGCGCGCGATGAGCACGCTGTAACCTTCCTTGGTTGCGCCTGCCCGTGGGCGCTGATGTCCGAAGCTCGGCGCCGCGCCGCCCGCTTCGTCGGCGGACCATGCCAGGATGGAGTTATGGCGAAGACCGGTACCACCACTCAGGACCTGCGCTCGGCGATCGAGCGCAGCGGCTACTACCCGGCCCTGGTGTCCGAGGCGGTGGAGTCCGCGGTGGGTCCGGAGCCGATCAGCTCCTACCTGGTGCACCAGGAGACGACCTTTGACTCCAACGAGGTGCGCCGCCACGTGACGGTGCTGGTGCTGACCCCGACCCGGTTCGTGGTGAGCCACACCGACGAGCAGTCGGGCGACGCGGGCAGCCCCGCGGTGCCGTTCGCGACGACCTCGACGGAGAGCGTCCGGCTGGACCGGATCGGCTCGGTCGTGGTGAGCCGGATGGTGGCCAATCCGGAGACGTACACCCCGGGGACGCTGCCCCGCGAGGTGGTGCTGACCATCGGCTGGGGCGCCGTGCAGCGCCTGGACCTGGAGCCGGCCGGCTGCTCCGACCCGAACTGTGAGGCCGACCACGGCTACACCGGCTCGGCGACGGCTGACGACCTCTCATTGCGGGTGAGCGAGGCCGGCGACGGCCCGGAGACGGTGGCCCAGGCGCTGGTGTTCGCCCGGGCGCTGTCCGACGCGACGATCAGCAACAGCCCGCGGGTCTGAGCCCCGGCTGAGCTCCGCAGCTTCCGACCGCTACGAATCCGGTTCCATGTCCTTCACACCCTTCGACGGCTACGACGCCTTCGAGATCCTTGACCCGGCCGCGGCCCCCGCGCCCCCGTACGGCAGCGGCTCGCTCTGCGACCTGCTGCCCTCGGTGGCGGCGGGCCTGGGCGTCCCGGGGTTCACCGCGACGCTGCCGATCGCCCCGGCCGACCGGGCGGTGGTGTTCCTGGTGGACGGCCTGGGCTGGGAGCTGCTGCTGCGCCACCCCGAGTACGCGCCGTTCCTGTCCTCGCTGGCCGGGAGCTCGCTGGGCGGCACCGGCCGTCCGCTGACCGCGGGCTTCCCGTCCACCACCGCGACCTCGCTGGCCTCGGTGGGCACCGGCACCCCGCCGGGCCTGCACGGCCTGGCCGGGTACACGGTGGCGGTGCCGGGCGCCGACTACCTGATGAACCAGCTGCGCTGGCAGCCGCACACCGACCCGCAGGCCTGGCAGCCGTACCCGACGGTCTTCGAGCTCACCCATCAGGCGGGGGTGGCGACCGCCCAGGTGTCCTCCCCGTTGTTCGCCCAGACCCCGCTGACCAAGGTGGCGCTGTCCGGCGGCACCTTCCTCGGCCGCACCACGGGCGAGGAACGGATGGACCTGGCCGCCTCCTGGCTGGCCGAGCACGACCGGGCGCTGGTGTACACCTACGTCAGTGAGCTGGACGGCGCGGGCCACCGCTTCGGCGTGGACTCCGACGAGTGGCGGATGACCCTGGACGCGGTGGACCGGCTGGCCCGCCGGCTGGCCGAGCAGCTGCCGCCGCGTTCGGCGATGTACGTGACCGCGGACCACGGCATGATCGACATCGCGCCGGAGGACCGGATCGACTTCGACGAGGACTGGGAGCTCGGCGCGGGCGTCGCCCTGCTCGGCGGCGAGGGCCGGGCCCGGCACGTGTACGCCGTACCGGGCGCCGCGGCCGATGTGCACGCGGTCTGGAGCGAGGTGCTCGGCGACCGGATGTGGGTGGCCACCCGGGACCAGGCGATCGCGGCGGGCTGGTTCGGCCCGAGCGTGGACGAGCGGGTGTACCGGCGGATCGGCGACGTGGTCGCCGCGGCCCGTGACGACATCGCGATCACCGCCTCCCGCAACGAGCCCGGCGAGTCCGCGATGATCGGCCTGCACGGCTCGATGACCCCGGTCGAGCAGTTCGTCCCACTGCTCGAAGTCCGCGGCTGAGCCGGTCCCTTGATTTCCCTGTGCCCGAACCCCCTCGATGTGAAAGGCCCTTGCTCCACCCATGGCTGAACTGGTGTTCTTCTCGGGCACGATGGACTGCGGCAAGTCGACGCTGGCGCTGCAGATGGACCACAACCACACCGCGCGGGGCCGGCAGGGGGTCATCCTGACCCGCAACGACCGCGCGGGCGCGGCGACCATCTCGAGCCGGCTCGGCCTGCGCGCCGAGGCGGTCGAGGTGACGGACGACTTCGACTTCCACGCGCACGTGGTGCAGCGGCTCTCGGCGGGCGGCCGGGTGGACTACCTGATCTGCGACGAAGCGCAGTTCTTCGCCGCCGAGCAGGTCGACCAACTGGCCCGGGTGGTGGACGAGCTGGACATCGACGTCTACACCTTCGGCATCACCACCGACTTCCGCACCCGGCTGTTCCCCGGTTCGCAGCGGCTGATCGAGCTGGCCGACCGGGTGGAGGTGCTCCAGGTCGAGGCCCTGTGCTGGTGCGGCGCGCGGGCGACCCACAACGCCCGGACGGTCGGCGGGGTGATGGTGGTCGAGGGCGCCCAGGTGGTGATCGGCGACATCTCGGTGAACGAGGACGAGGTCGGCTACGAGGTGCTGTGCCGCCGGCACCACCGCCGCCGGCTGACCGCCGCGACCGCCCGCGCCTCGGTGCTCTCCCCGGACGTGCTTCCCTTCGAGGAACAGCAGGCCTGACCGCCCCGGAGGCGAGCGGGCGGGTTACAGCGCCTCGAGCACCGAGAAGTGCCCGCCCTGCGGGTCGGCCAGCCGGGCGGCCCGGCCGCGGGCGGTGTCGTGCGGCTCGACCAGGACGCGGCCGCCGATCTCGACGGCGTGACGGGCGGTCAGGGCGACGTCCCTGACGGCGAAGTGGGTGCGCCAGCGCGGCGGGTGGCCGCGCAGGTCGGCGCGGTGGCGGATGCCCGCGACCGGGCGCCCGTGCACCAGGAGCGCGGACTCGCCGCCGGCCGGCCGGACCGGGCGGTCGAGCACGGCGGCGTAGAAGACGGCGGCGCCGTCCGCGTCCGGGGTGAGCAGTTCGGCCCAGACGGGTGCGCCGGGTTCCGTCCCGGCCTCCCGGCCGAGGTGCTCCTCGCCCTGCCAGAGGCCGAAGACGGCGCCGGAGACGTCGGCGGCGATCGCCATCCGCCCGGCGCGTTCGGCCTGCAGCGGCCCGACGGCGACGGTCCCGCCGCACTCGCGCACCAGCTGGGTGGTGCGGTCGGCGTCGTCCACGGCGAAGTAGGTGGTCCACTGCACCGGGAAGCCGGTGGCGGTGGAGACGCCGAGGCCGGCGACGGGTTCCCCGTCGAGCTCGGCCCGGACGTAGGCGCCGAGTTGGCCCGGCCCGGGGGAGTACGTCCAGCCGAGCAGCTCGCCGTAGAAGGCGCGGGCGCCGGGTAGGTCGTCGGTCAGCAGGCTGACCCAGCAGGGCGTGCCCTGGGCCAGTCGGAGTTCCACCGCGGGCAATGCGGGCCTCCTCGTGGGTGGTTGGAGCACGGAAATCCTCGCGCGTGAGGGTGATGCTTCCACCCTGGCGCGCGCCCAACCCTCGGGCCGCGCGGAAAATCCGGCAAAGAGCGCACAAAGAGGGGTGGCTTGGGCGTGTTGCGCGACAATGGCCGGCATGACCACCTACAACGACGGTTCCCCGCTGATCTCCGCGGCCGAGCTGGCGGAGGCGCTCGACTCCGCGTGCCCGCCGGTGCTGCTGGACGTGCGTTACCAGCTGGTCGGCGCCGCACCGGGCGGCCCGACCGCGGCCGAGGAGTACCGGGCGGGGCACCTGCCCGGTGCCCACTTCGTCGAGCTGGACCGGGACCTCGCCGCCGCGCCCGGCGCCCCCGGCCGGGGTGGGCGCCACCCGCTGCCGGCCCCGGAGGAGTTCGGCGCCGCGATGCGCCGCTTCGGGGTGAGCACCGAGCGCCCGGTCGTGGTGTACGACGGCGCGGCCTCGATGGCGGCGGCCCGGGCCTGGTGGCTGCTGCGCTGGGCCGGGCACCGGGACGTCCGGGTGCTGGACGGCGGCTTCGCGGCGTGGCAGTCGGCCGGGCTGCCGGTGACGGCGGAGCTGCCGGAGCCGACTGAGGGCGACTTCAAGCCGGTTCCCGGGCAGCTGCCGACGGTGGACGGTGACGGCGCGGCGGCCTGGGCGCGCAGCGGTCTGCTGTTGGACGCCCGGTCGGGCGAGCGCTACCGGGGCGAGACCGAGCCGGTGGACCCGCGGGCCGGGCACATCCCGGGTGCGGTGTCGGCGCCGACGGCCGAGAACGTGGGCCCGGACGGCCGGTTCCGGCCGGCCGCCGAACTGGCGGCCCGGTTCCGGGCGCTAGGCGCGGGCGAGCGGGAGACCGCGGTGTACTGCGGCTCGGGTGTGACGGCGGCGCACCAGATCCTGGCGCTGGCGGCTTCGGGCCTGAACGCCACGCTGTACCCGGGTTCGTGGAGCGAGTGGTCGAGTGACGAGCGCCGCCCGGTCGCGGTGACCGACCAGCCGGGCTGAGCCCGGGCCCGTCTCTTGGGTCTTGCCCGACCCGGCGGAACCCGAGGGACAGGTCCTCGGACATGCCGAAGGGGCGGGAGGCCGAGCCTCCCGCCCCTTCGGCGTCGGTCCTAATCCTGCTTCTTGCGCCGGCTGCCGAAGACGATCTCGTCCCAGCTGGGCACGGTGGCCCGGCGTCCGGGCCGGACGCCGTCCGCCTCGGCCTGCCGGTCGGTGGTGCCGACCAGGCGCTCGCGGTGCGGGGCGACCGCGCGCGGCATCAGGATGTCGGCGTAGGCCGAGCCCGCGCCGACCGCCGGGGCGGCGGCCGCGGCCGACTCCTCGCTCTCCTCGGTGACCTCGGCGGGCACCGGTTCGATCGGGGTGGGGCCGCCGACGGCGAGGTCGCCGCGGAAGGCGGGGACCACGTCGAGCAGGCTGGTCAGCGAGTCCCGGGACTCGGCGGTGGCCTCCCGCGACTCGCGGACCTCGCGGGCCGACATGATGCGGTCGGCGGAGGGCCGGTCGATCATCGGGCGGGGCGGCCGGTCCTGGGGGAGCCGGGCGATCCGCGGGATGAACGGGAAGACCGAGTCCTCCTCGCGCTCGACGGTCTCACCGATCAGCGCGCGGGCCTCGTCGTCGTTGGGCTGGACCAGGCGCCGGGGCGGGTCGTACGTCCAGGACGCGCTGCGGCCCTCGCCGTCGGCCCGGTAGGCGAGGATGACCTCCCAGGTGCCGTCGTCGCGCCGCCAGGAGTCCCAGCGCTCGGTGTCCTTCTCGGCGCCGCGCAGCGCGAGCCGCTCGGCCACGGCCTCGCCGAGCTGCGGCCCGGGGGACTCGCCGTTGCGGCGGATGGCGGTCTTGCGGGCGCGCTCGGCCATGAAGGCGCGCTCGGCGAGGACCGGTCCCTCGAAGCGGCGGACCCGGTCGACGGAGATGCCGGCGGCCTGGGCGACCTCCTCGGCGGAGGCACCGGCTCGTATCCGGGCTTGGATATCCCGGGGGCGCAGATGGCTCTCGACCTCGATCTCGATCTGGCCGAGGCGCGGCCGGTCGCCGCGGATGGCGGCGCGCAGCCGCTCGTCGATGGGGAGGGTGTACTCCGTGCTGTCGGCAGCCTTGAGCACCAGCCGTGTGCCGTCGTTGCTGACGGCCACAACCCGCAGTTCGGGCACGGTTACCTCCCGGGTGGTGCCTGCCGACGTCACCTGCGTCGCTGCTCCCGTACTGAGTGTGGCCTGCCCACTCGCGACTGGCCACAACCTTGCTGAGTTCCCCGGCGTGTCGGGCTCACGCCCGGGCTCGCCGCTGTGGCACGGTTGCCTTTTTGCCACGTCATCCGTCGACGTCGCGCCTGGGTGTCCCGGCCGTCCTCGCACGAGCAGAGATCGCGACGATCCGGGACCGGCGTCGCCGTGCGTGCCCGTTCCGTGGCTCTTCGTCAAGCTGCCGGTGTAGGCACAGTCGACAAGTCGACCCAAGGCTCGGGCTTTACGAACAGTACTCCATTCGTGGCATCCGAAGGGGCGGCTCGCCGCTCAAGTCTCCCGCGATTCACGGGAATCTCAAGAGCGCACCCCCCCAATGGCGGACCACCGCCGGGTGAACGGTGATCATCTTCACACAATCCGGGAGCGGAGAACCGCATTTTCGTCCCTTGTGTCCTTCTTTAGGCAAGATGGAGTGACTTGTTCGAAGAGCAGTCGTACGGACCGAGGGATGTCGATGTCGGAGCGGAGCCCCGCCGAGGAGGGCGGCAAGAGAGAGCGCAGGCGGATCGATCTGAGTGTGGCTCAGGTCGTGGCGAGCGCGCTGGCCGCGGTGGTGGGCGCACTGCTCGCCTCCGAACTCGGGGTCTACGGCACGATCATGGGCGCGGCGGTGGTGAGTGTCGGAGCCACCACCGGCGGTGCGGTGTTCCAGCACGTCTTCAGGCGGACCGGCGAGCAGCTGCGCGAGGCGGTGGACCGGGGGCCGAACCAGGCCGCGAACTCGCTGCGCCAGGTGCCGGTGGAGGCGGAGCGGGCGGCGGAGCCGCCGGCCGGACCGCCGGTGATCACTTCGGAGTGGAACGAGCCGCGGGTGGTGCGGGCGCGCCGGCGGTGGACCTGGAAGACCTACGCGGCGGTGTCCGGGCTGGTGTTCCTGCTGGCGATGACGCCGATCGTGGCCTTCGAGCTGGCCACCGGGCAACCCGTGTCGGCGACGGTGAAGGGCGAGTCCGGCAACGGGACGTCCTTCGGCGGCGCGGTGGCGCCGAAGGACTCGACGCCGCAGGACGCCCCGTCGCAGCGGCCGTCCCCCGGTGGCGGCGGGCGCGGCTCGCAGGACCCGCCGTCCGGCGGTGCCTCGGCCCCGGCGACGACCCGGCCGAGCCGGGAGCCGAGCGCCACCCCGAGCGGCGGCAGCGGCGAGCACGGTGAGAGCGCCTCGCCCTCGACGGGTCCGAGCGCGAGCCCGTCGGCCGGTTCCTCCCCGTCGGCGGGCGGTGGCGGGAAGCCCGCCGGCGAGGCCACGCCGCAGTCGCCGGTGCCGAGCAGCGCCCCGGCGAACGCGACGGTGGCCCCGCCGCCCGCCGAGGCCCCCGCGCCCTAGGCGCCCAGCACCCGGCGCAGGTAGTCGTTGCCGAAGACGCGCTGCGGGTCGACCTCGTCGCGCAGCGCGGTGAAGTCGCCGAAGCGGGGGTAGACGCCGGCGAGGTACTCGGCGTCGCGGGTGTGCAGCTTGCCCCAGTGCGGGCGGCCCTGATGGGCGGTCATCAGGGCTTCGACGCCGGTGAAGTAGCCCTGGTCGGCGGTGCCCCGGTAGAGGTGGACGGCGATGTAGGCGCTGTCCCGGCCGGAGGCGGTGGAGAGCCAGAGGTCGTCGGCGGGGGCGAAACGGACCTCGACCGGGAAGCTGACCTTCCAGTCGGAGCGTTCGACCAGGGCCTTCAGTTCGCGCAGCACCTCGGCGACGGCCGCGCGCGGGACGGCGTACTCCATCTCCACGAAGCGGACCTTGCGCGGGCTGGTGAACACCCTGAACGCGGTGTCGGTGTAGCTGCGGTCGGACCAGGCGCGGCTGGCGAGCGCGGCGATCGAGGGGATGGAGCGGGGGAAGCGGCGGCCGACCCGGCAGGCGCCCTCCCAGACGGTGTTGGAGAGGAAGTCGTCCTCCAGCCACTCCTTGAACCGGGGCAGCGGGGCGGCCGGGCCCTGGCTGCGGTTGTTGCGCTTGGTGGAGCAGCGGTCGGTGTGCGGGAACCAGTAGAACTCGAAGTGCTCGTTGATGGCGGTGAGGTCGTCGAGGCGTTCCAGCACCTCGTCGAAGTCCATCGGCTGCTCGTGCGCGCTCAGCAGGAAGGCCGGTTCGACGCCGAAGGTGAGCGCGGTGATCACGCCGAGGGCGCCGAGGCCGAGCCGGGCGCCCTGGAAGAGCCGGGGGTTCTCGGTGGGGGAGCAGCGCTTGAGGGTGCCGTCGGCGAGGACGATCTCCAGGGCACGGATCTGGGCGGCGAGTGAGCCGGAGTCGCGGCCGGTGCCGTGGGTGCCGGTACTGGTGGCGCCGGCGACGGTCTGGACCTCGATGTCGCCCATGTTGGTGAGGGAGAGGCCCTCGGCGGCGAGGATCCGGTTGAGGCGGTTCAGCGGGAGGCCGGACTCGACGGTGACGGTGCCGGCCGTGCGGTCGATCTCGCGGACGGCGGTGAGCGCGTGCGGGCGGATCAGCAGGCCGTCGCCGGCCGAGGCGATGGCGGTGAAGGAGTGGCCTGAGCCGACGGCCTTGACGGTGCGGCCCTGGTCGGCGGCGCGCAGGATCTCCTTGGCCAGTTCCTCCGCGGTGCCGGGGGTGGCGGTCCGGGCGGGGAGGGCGCTCTGGTTCCCGGCCCAGTTGGTCCACCGGGTGCGGGTCGCGGTACTGGCCTGGGGCATGCTGTTGCCTCCTGCTCCGTGGCCGAACGGGTCGGCGCGGTCCGGGGCGGCCTGGCCCGGCGACTCCCAGGAGACAGGCCCTACCCGTGGGTAGGGCCACGGGTAGGGCGAGATTAGTCAGTTCACCGTTCGACGTCTACGGGTCGTCCGACCCCTTCGGCGGCCACCTCGGACGGTTGTTCGGCGGCGAGTCCGGCACGCAGGCGGCCGAGTCCTGCGAGAGCGGCGAGCACTCCGAGCAGGCCGGCGGCGAGCGGCACCCAGTAGCCCGAGGCGGCGCCGGAGGCGTCGACCACCCAGCCGCCGGCGGAGGATCCGAAGGCGACGCCGAGGGCGAGCCCGGTGGTGGTCCAGGCCATGCCCTCGGTGAGCTGGGCGGCCGGGACGAGCCGTTCGACCAGGGCCATCGCGGAGATCAGGGTGGGGGAGATGGCCAGGCCGGCGATCAACAGGGCGGCGCCGGCCGCCACCAGGGCGCCGATGCCGTGCATGGTGGAGGCGACGAGCAGGATCGGGACCATGCTGAGCGCCATCATCACCACGCCGACGAAGAAGCGGGTGGACAGCGGGCTCTTGAGCCTGAGCGCCCCGTAGACGATGCCGGCCAGGCCCGAGCCGACCGCCCACACGGCGAGGACGACGCTGGAGAGCCCCTTGTGGCCCTGGGCGTCGGCGAAGGCGACGGTGACGATCTCGACCGAGCCGAAGATCGCGCCGGTGGCGATGAAGGTGAGCACCAGGACGACCAGGCCGCCGTTGAGGATGGCGCTCCCGCCGGTGCGGGCGGTGGCCGGGTGGACGGGCGGCTCGGTGTCGCGCTGGGTGGTGAACAGGGCGATGCCGACGGCGAGCGCGATGACGGCGACCAGCAGGCCGGACTCGGGGAAGAGGTTGGTGGCCAGGCCGATGGCGACGATCGGGCCGACGATGAAGCAGACCTCGTCGACGACGGCCTCGAAGGAGTACGCCGTGTGCAGCTTGGCGGCGTCGTCGCGGTAGAGGTGGGCCCAGCGGGCGCGGACCATGGCGCCGGCGCTGGGCATCACGCCCAGGCCGACGGCGAAGAGGAAGAGCGTCCAGGACGGTGCGTGGAAATGGGCGCTGAGCAGCAGTCCGGCCGCCGCGGCGACGGTCAGCGCGGTGGCCGGGAGGGCGACACGGCGCTGTCCGTGTCGGTCGACCAGCCAGGAGACCGCCGGGCCGAGGGCCCCGGCGGCGGTCGCCGTCGTCGCCTGGACCGCGCCCGCCAGTCCGTACGACCCGGTCAGCTGGGAGAGCATGGTCACGATGCCGATGCCGGCCATGGAGATCGGCAGGCGGGCTATGAACCCGGACGAGGAGAAGGCCACGGTGCCGGGGGAGGCGAATATTCGGCGGTAGCTGGACAGCACGGGAGCTCCGGACAGGGGGTAAGGAACAAGGCTGGCCAACACAGATTACGTGCGTTGGCAAACGGTATTTTCCGGACACCCGCGCGGCCCCGGCGCCGAGCCCCGGCCCCTCAGTGGCAGGATCGGTGCCATGTCCGACGCGCGCAAACCCTCCCCCTCCGGCGCCGCCCCGTACGACGCCCTGCTGCTGCTCTCCTTCGGCGGGCCCGAGGCCCCCGAGGAGGTCGTCCCCTTCCTGGAGAACGTCACCCGCGGCCGCGGCATCCCCAAGGAACGCCTGAAGGAGGTGGGCAAGCACTACTTCATGTTCGACGGGGTCAGCCCGATCAACGAGCAGAACCGCGAACTGCTCGCCGCCCTGCGGAAGGACTTCGCCGAGCACGGGCTGGACCTGCCGGTGTACTGGGGCAACCGGAACTGGGCGCCCTACCTGGTGGACACCCTGCGGGAGCTGGCCGCCGACGGCCACCGCCGGATCGCCGTCCTCGCCACCAGCGCCTACGCCGGCTACTCGGGCTGTCGCCAGTACCGGGAGAACCTGGCCGACGCGCTCGCCGCCCTCGCCGAGGAGGGAGGGCCGGCGCTGACCGTCGACAAGCTGCGGCACTTCTACAACCACCCCGGCTTCGTCGAGCCGATGATCGACGCCACCCTGGCCGCCCTGGAACAACTGCCCGAGGCCGTCCGCCCCGGCGCCCGGCTGGCGTTCACCACCCACTCCATCCCGGACGCGATGGCCGAGACCTCCGGCGCCCCGGACGACCCGGCCCGCGGCACCCCCGGCGGCGCGTACGTCGCCCAGCACCTGGACGTGGCCCGGCTGATCACCGCGGCCGTCGCCGAGCGCACCGGCGTGGCCGACCGGCCGTGGCGGCTGGTGTTCCAGAGCCGCAGCGGCGCCCCGCACATCCCGTGGCTGGAACCCGACATCTGCGACCACCTGGAGGCCCAGCACGCCGACGGCGCGCCGGCCGTGGTGATGGTCCCGATCGGCTTCGTCTCCGATCACATGGAGGTCAAGTACGACCTCGACACCGAGGCCGTCGCCAAGGCCGCCGAACTCGGCCTGCCGGTGGCCCGCGCCGCCACCGTCGGCGCCGACCCGCGGTTCACCGCCGCCGTGCGCGAACTGGTCCTGGAACGGGCCGCCGTCGAGCGCGGCGGGAACGTGACCCGCCGGGCCCTGGGCACGCTCGGCCCCAGCCACGACGTGTGCGCCGTGGCCTGCTGCCCCAACCCCCGCGCCCCCCGCCCGGCCGCCGCCGAGCGCTGACCCCTTCCGGAGGAGAATCCCGTGTCCACCCCCGCCCTGCCCGACGACCGGCTCCTCGACGACCTGCTGGACGTCGCCCTGGACGCGGCCCGGCAGGCCGGCGCCCTGCTGCGCGACGGCCGCCCCGCCGACCTCGGCGTGGCCGGCACCAAGAGCAGCCCGGTCGACGTGGTGACCGAGATGGACCTCGCCTCCGAGAAGCTCCTCCTGGAGCTCATCGCCGACCGCCGCCCCGAAGACGGCTACCTCGGCGAGGAGGGCGCCGAGCGCCCCGGCACCAGCGGGGTGCGCTGGGTCGTCGACCCGCTCGACGGCACGGTCAACTACCTCTACGGACTGCCCTCCTGGGCGGTCAGCGTGGCCGCCGAGGTGGACGGCCGCGCCGTCGTCGGGGTGGTTCACGCCCCGGCGCGCGGCGAGCTGTTCCACGCCGTCCTCGGCCGCGGCGCCCGCCTCGACGGCCGGCCGGTCTCCGCCCGCCCAGCCCCGCCCTGGGGCCAGGCGCTGATCGGCACCGGCTTCAACTACGTCCAGTCGGTGCGGGTGCGCCAGGCCGAGGTGCTGCTCGCCCTGATGCCCGAGGTGCGGGACATCCGCCGGGGCGGGGCGGCCGCGGTGGACCTGTGCGACGTGGCCGCCGGGCGGCTGGACGGCTACTACGAGCGCGGCCTCGCCCCCTGGGACCGCGCGGCCGGCTGCCTGATCGCCACCGAGGCCGGCGCCCTGGTCGGCGGCCGCCCCGGGCACGGCCCGGACGGTGAGCTGACCGTGGCCGCCGCCCCGGGCGTGTACGAGCCGCTGCAGGAGCGCCTGGCCGCGCTGCGCGCCTGGGCGGACTGACCGGGCGCCCCCGGACATGCGAAGAGCCCTGGCATACGGGGGATGCCAGGGCCTTGGGGTTTCGCACGGCCCCCGCAGGGCCGCAGGTGCCGGAAGACCGGCGTCGGGTCAGGCGGCGGTGCGGTGGCGCCCGAGCACGGTGTCCACACCGTGCTCGGCGGCCAGACGACGCAGGTCGTCCAGCTCGGACTGCTCCACCTCGGCGAGGAACTCGTCCCCGGCCTCGATCGCACGGTGCAGGTCCTGCTCGGCGTTGGCTATGCGCTGCAGGATTCCGGCCTTGAAGGCGTCCATACGGGCCCCCTTACTGTGTCGGACGTGCACGGTCGTACGTTCTCCGCCCCGAGGAGGTCATGCCAGCGAAAGCGTCCGGGCCGGCAGGTGGTGGATCTCCGGTCGGGCGCGGAGACGGCCTTCGGCCGCTCCCGGTGACGTCCCAGCCCCAGGGCCGGCGCGGATGAACGCACGGCGGGTGGGTGCGATCGGCCAACAGCCAGATCGCGGGTGTGCAGCTCTACTCCCCGCCCGGAAGCCGGGGAAACCTCCCGCCGGAAGAAAGTTGCCCGTGTCACAGTCCAAGCGGAGCGGTCCCGGTACGAACGGTCACCGGCGTGGGGCCCCGTTCCGTGCCTGAGCGGCAGCTTATCGCTGCTTTACCGCAGGACCAGGCAGGATGGAGGCACCGTCGGAGCCGCGCGTCCGCTTCCGGGGCCGGCCTGGAGAAGGGACAACGACCGTGCGGGTTCTCGTCGTCGAGGACGAGCAGCTGCTTGCCGAGGCCGTCGCGACCGGCCTGCGCCGCGAGGCGATGGCCGTGGACGTGGTGTACGACGGGGAGGCCGCGCTCCAGCGCATCGCGGTCAACGACTACGACGTGGTCGTCCTGGACCGCGACCTCCCGCTGGTGCACGGCGACGACGTGTGCCGCAAGGTGGTCGAGCAGGGCCTGGCCACCCGGGTGATCATGCTGACCGCCTCCGGCGACATCAGCGACCGGGTCGAGGGCCTGGAGATCGGCGCGGACGACTACCTTCCGAAGCCGTTCGCCTTCAGCGAACTCGTCGCCCGGGTCCGGGCGCTGGGCCGCCGCGCGACCATCCCGCTGCCCCCGGTGCTGGAGCGGGCCGGCATCTCGCTCGACCCTGGCCGGCGCGAGGTGATCCGCGACGGACGCACCGTCCAGCTCGCCCCCAAGGAATTCGCCGTCCTGGAGGTGCTGATGCGGGCCGGCGGCGCCGTGGTCTCCGCCGAGCAGCTGCTGGAGAAGGCCTGGGACGAGCACACCGACCCATTCACCAACGTCGTGCGCGTCACCGTGATGACGCTGCGCCGCAAGCTCGGCGACCCGCCGGTGATCGTCACCGTGCCCGGTTCCGGCTACCGGATCTGACCACCGGAATCCGCCTCGGCGGATTCCGCATCGAAGCGGGACCAGCCCCGGCGGATCCCCTCGGAGGGGTATGCCCCCGAGGGTTCCCCGCCGTACCCCGCGCCCGCCCCCGGCGGACGCCCCGAGAGGACCCATCATGACCACCCCGCCCCCGGCCGGCGGGCCCTTCGGCGCGCCCGCCGGCGGCCCGCGCGCCGTGCCGCCCAAGCCCGTCCACCCGCCGCGCCCGGCCCGGCCGCACCAGAACGAGACCTACGTCCCCGGCGACGGCCTGCTCGCCTGGCTGCCCTTCCGCCCGACCATCCGGATGCGGCTCACCCTGCTCTACGGCGGCATGTTCCTGATGGCCGGCGTGGTCCTGCTGCTGGTGATGTACTTCTTCGTCCAGCAGGCGCTCCAGGAGGTCGGCCAGCCGCACCTGTTGCTCCCCGGGCAGGGCATCTCGGTACGGACGCCGGACGGCTTGACCATCACCAGCCAGTCCGCGCTGGACCAGTGGCTGAACGACAACAAGTCCATCCAGGCCGCCGCCGCGCTCAACACCCTGCTGCGCAAGCTGCTCACCGTCCTGATCTGCCTCGCCGTGATCGCCTTCGCGGCCGGCTACGCGATGGCCGGCCGGGTGCTGCGCCCGCTCGGCCGGATCACCCGCACCGCCCGCGACGTCGCCTCCTCCGACCTGCACCGCCGGATCGAGCTGGACGGGCCGGACGACGAGCTCAAGGAGCTCGCCGACACCTTCGACGGCATGCTGGACCGGCTGGACCGCTCCTTCGACTCCCAGCGCCGCTTCGTCGCCAACGCCTCGCACGAGCTGCGCACCCCGTTGGCGATCAACCGCACCCTGCTGGAGGTCCAGCTCTCCGACCCGGCCGCCTCGCCCGACCTCCAACAGCTCGGCAAGACCCTGCTGGCCACCAACGAGCGCAGCGAGCAGCTGGTCGAGGGCCTGCTGCTGCTCGCCCGTAGCGAGAACGAGCTGACCGACCGCCGCCCGGTGGAGCTGTCCGAGGTGGCCACCCGGGCGCTGGAGCAGACCCGGGGCGAGGCCGACAAGCGCGAGGTCGAGCTGCGCTCGAAGCTCGATCCGGCCGTGGTCGCGGGCAACGGCGTGCTGTTGGAGCGGCTCGCGCTCAACCTGCTGCAGAACGCCGTCCGCTACAACACCCCCGGTGGCTGGGTCGAGCTGGCCACCGCAGAGGTGCCGGGCGGCGGCGAGCTGGTGGTCTCCAACACCGGCCCGATGGTGCCCGGGTACGAGCTGGAGCACATCTTCGAGCCGTTCCGCCGGATCAAGGGCGCCGACCGCACCCGCAGCGACAAGGGGGTCGGGCTCGGCCTGTCCATCGTCCGCTCGGTGGTGCGAGCCCACGGCGGCACCATCGAGGCCACCCCGCGCGCCGGCGGCGGCCTCACCATGCGGGTGCGCATTCCCGCGCCGTAACGGATCCCCGGGGTCGTCACGTTCCGTGGGCGACCGTTTCCAGCCGCCCCCGTCAGGCCTGTCAAGACGACGTAAGGCCTGACGGGGGCGGCTTGTCATTTCCGGCCCGGGCAACTTACGGTGTCGTAACCTACGCAACCGTAAGTGCGTCCGCCGGTGTGCCCCGCCGACGGCTCCGTACCGCGTGTGCCCGCCCTACGCGCCCGCCCCGCGCGTGCCCGTCCCCCAGGAGCAAGACCGTGACCATCGCCCCTGTGCAGAGCAGCACCTCGCTCGGATCGAGCGGCTGGACCGACACGCGGCTGATCCTGGCCCTCGAAGAGGTCGTGGAGAACGAGCTCAACCGCCACCTGGGCGTGGCCAAGGAGTGGATGCCGCACGAGTTCGTCCCGTGGAGCCAGGGCCGCGACTTCGACGGCGTGCTGGGCGGCGAGGCCTGGAACATCGAGCAGTCCAAGGTGACCCCGCTCGGCCGGGTGTCGCTGGTGGTGAACCTGCTGACCGAGGACAACCTCCCCAGCTACCACCACGAGATCGCGACCATGTTCGGCCGCGAGGGCGCCTGGGGCACCTGGGTGCACCGCTGGACCGCCGAGGAGGGTCGGCACGGGATAGCCATTCGTGACTTCCTGCTCGCCACCCGGGCCGTCGACCCGGTGGAGCTGGAGCGGGCCCGGATGAACCACATGTCGGAGGGCTTCGAGTCCGACAACGCGCACAGCATGCTGCACTCGGTCGCGTACGTGGCCTTCCAGGAGCTGGCCACCCGCATCGCGCACCGCAACACCGGCAAGTTCGCCGGGGACCCGCTGTGCGAGCAGCTGCTGGCGAAGATCGCCAACGACGAGAACCTGCACATGGTCTTCTACCGGAACCTGCTGAAGGCCGCCCTGGAGATCGCCCCCGACCAGGCCATGCGCGCCATCGCCGACGTGGTCATCGACTTCCGGATGCCCGGCCACGGCATCCCCGGCTTCGAGCGCGCCGCCGCGCAGATCGCCCTCGGCGGGGTGTACAACCTCCGTATCCACCACGACGACGTGCTGCAGCCGGTGCTGCGCAACCTGCGCGTGATGGAGATCGGCGGCCTCGGCCCCGAGGGCACGGTGGCCCAGAACGAGCTGGGCGTGTTCCTGGACGGGCTGGACGCGCAGGCGCGCAAGTTCGAGGAGCGCCAGGCCGCCATGCTGGCGCGCCGGGCGGCCCGCCGCGCCGCCGAGTAAGGGGGCGCCGGCGACCCTTCGCCGGGAGGTCGGAGTGGGTGGATTTTCCGTAATTTGCCCCGGAAGATTCTGAACGTGATCAAGCTCACACCGTGTCGCTCCGTGACATCGGATAACCCCGGAGAGTGATCGCCCTGCTGGGGGTGCCGATCGCCGTCCGTGACCGGATTCCGGCCTGCGGGCGGTCCGAAGGATTGGTCGGCATCCCTGGTGGGCAAGGGATTCGCCGGACACCAGTACGGTCTTCGCTCACTGAGCGTCGCTGCCCCGGCGGGCGTGCGGAGGGTCGGTGATGGCCCAGCGTGAGGCCTCCCGCGCCCCGAGGGATCACCCCAACGGAGCCCTGGCTGAGTGTCGATTGAGTAACAGGGCTTGAAGTAAGGCAAAATCTCCGCCTCGGGTCGGGCACAAGACCGACCTCCCATGCGTTACGTGCGCTGGAGATACCGCACACACCGCACAACCCGGAGGGGGAGAGCGAAAAATGGCAACGGACTACGACACCCCACGCAAGACCGACGACGAGCTCAACGAGGACAGCATCGAGGAACTCAAGGCTCGGCGGAACGACAAGGGCGGTAGCTCTGTCGACGTCGACGAGTTCGAGGCTGCCGAGGGCATGGAGCTCCCTGGTGCCGACCTCTCGAACGAGGAGCTCGCCGTCCGGGTGCTGCCGAAGCAGGCCGACGAGTTCACCTGCATGAGCTGCTTCCTGGTGCACCACCGCAGTCAGCTCTACAGCGAGAAGAACGGCAACCCGATCTGCCGGGACTGCGGCGCCTGAGCGCCGTAGCGGACAGCGCCCGGTGCCCGCGGCTCCCGCGGGACCGGCACAACGCCCCTTCCGGCCCCGGGCAGCGGGGCCGGACGGCAGGTCCGCGGACCGTCCACAGGGACGGGCCCGGGAGGACGGAGTCGTTCGGCGGCGCACAGGCACTCAAGGCCTCGACCGGTACAGCACCGGCCAATAGGGCGTCGGCCAGGACAAAGTCGTAGGGACGGTCCCGCAGCAGCGGAACCGTCCCTCTCGGTTTTCTCGGCCTTCTCGCCCCGGGGCGCGCCCGTTACGTCCGGGCGCCGCGGCGGGCCTCCTCCAGCGCGTCGGCCAGCTTCATCGGCGAGCGGGTCGACAGGTAGAGGTAGGGCGTCGGGTCGGCCGGGTCGTCCACCTCGACCCGCAGCGCCGTCGGGACGTAGCTGCGCAGCAGCATGAAGGCGCGGGGGTCGGCCTTCGGACCGCGCCAGGCCGTGGCCTCGGCGGGGCTCAGCGCGTGCGCGGCGCCCAGCGCTTCCACCGGGATCCGGGCCGGTCCGGCCACCAGCGAGCCCTGCACCACGCGGATGCGGGCCGAGCCGTAGCTGCTGATCGCCACCGCGCCGACGGCGATGCCGGCCACCAGGCCGATCAACGCGGCCGGGCCGCTGACCCGGATCAGGATCAGTGCGAGGGTGAGGCCGACTGCGACCGGGAGCAGCCACCAGGAGCGCGGCACCGTGAGGCGTTCGTCGTACATGCCCTCCATTGTGGGCGCCCTGACGCCAGGGGCGGGACGCCACCCCCACCGGAGGCCTTGCTACCCCTGGGTAGGGTGGGTCGGCGTGACCGGTACGACACCCCCCACCATCCCCACCGACCGGCCGGCGCCCACGCTGCCGCCGACCCCGACCCCGACCCCGACCACCCCGCCGCCGGACGCCGTCCTGCCGGCGCGCGCCCCCGAGGCGCCCGCCCCCGGTACCCGGCTCGGCTCCCACTACGAGCACTGCTTCGGCTGCGGCCCGCAGCACCCCGGCGGCCTGCGGATCGACGCGGTCGCCGGCGAGGGGCTCGACGTCACCGCCCAGTTCACCGTCCGGGACGTCCACCAGGGCGGCCCCGGGTTGGCCCACGGCGGCGTGCTGACAACAGCCATGGACGAGACCCTCGGCACGCTCAACTGGCTGCTGCACGCCCCCGCGGTGACCGGCCGGCTGGAGACCGACTTCCTCTGCCCGGTGCCCGTCGACTCGGTGCTGCACCTGCGCGCCTGGATCACCGGCGTGCACGGCCGCAAGATCTACAGCGCCGCCGAGGCACGGATCGGCGGGCCGGACGGACCGGTCGCCGTGCGTGCTCAGGCGCTCTTCATCCAGGTGAAGCTGGAACACTTCACCACGCACGGTCGACCCGAGGACATCGAGAAGGTCCTCGACGACCCGGATCTGATGAAGCGCGCACGAGCCTTTGAGGTGAACCCTTGAGCGAGACCCCCCGCCCGCCGCTGGACGTCCTGATCAGGCGCGTCGACCCCGAGCTGCCGCTGCCCGAGTACGCGCAGCCCGGGGACGCCGGTGCCGATCTGCGCACCACCGTCGACGCCGAGCTGGCCCCCGGTGAGCGGGCCGTGCTCCCCACCGGCGTCGCCATCGCGCTCCCGGACGGCTACGCGGCCTTCGTCCACCCCCGCTCCGGGCTCGCAGCTCGTTGCGGAGTTGCGCTCGTGAACGCCCCGGGGACGGTCGATGCCGGGTACCGTGGAGAGATCAAGGTGATCGTCGTCAATCTGGACCCGCGCGAGGGGGTCAGCTTCCGCCGAGGGGACCGGATCGCCCAGCTGGTCATCCAGCAGGTCGAGAAGGCCCGCTTCCACGAGGTGGCCGAGCTGCCCGGGTCGGCACGCGCTGAGGGCGGGTTCGGGTCGACCGGTGGCCACGCCGCGGTCTAGCATTCCCGCGGCCTCGCAGGAAGCCGAGCAGGTATTCGCATCGGTCTTGGACCGGGAAGGACAGTGACCGTGTTCCGTCGTCGCCAGAAGAGCGAGGACGCTGTCGAGCAGCTCGCCGACGACGCCATCAGCGCCGACGAGACGGCCGATGACGTCGAAGGTTCCGCCGAGAGCGAGAACGTGACCGAGCTGGACCCGGCCGACAAGGTCGGCCTGCCGCCGGCCCCGCGGCCGGACGGCCCGTGGGACCACTCCGAGCTGGAGAACCCCGAGGAGGGCCGCGTCGACCTCGGGGGCCTGCTGGTCCCCGGTGTCGAGGGCATGGAGCTGCGCGTCGAAGTCGCCGGTGACGCGATCGTCGCCGCCACCCTCGTGCTCGGCAACAGCGCCATCCAGCTCCAGGCCTTCGCGGCCCCGAAGTCGGAGGGCATCTGGGGGGAGGTCCGCGAGGAGATCGCCAACGGCATCACCTCGCAGGGCGGCATCGTGGACGAGGAGGAGGGCCCGCTCGGCTGGCACCTCCGCGCCCAGGTCCCGGTGCAGCTCCCGGACGGCACCCAGGGTGTGCAGCTGGTGCGCTTCGTCGGCTGCGACGGCCCGCGCTGGTTCCTGCGTGGTGTGATCTCGGGCCAGGCCGCCGTGCAGCCCGAGATGGCCGGCATCCTGGAGCAGGTCTTCCGCCAGACCGTCGTCGTGCGCGGTGAGAGCCCGATGGCGCCCCGCGACCCGATCGTGCTGAAGCTTCCCGAGGACGCCCAGATGGTTGCCGACGGTGGCGGGGCTGCTGCCACCGCCGGCGAGGGCGAGAGCCGCTTCGGTGGTACCGCGCTCGACCCGTTCGCGCGTGGCCCGGAGATCACCGAGGTTCGTTGATCCGGGGCCGTTGATCCGGTCCGCCGGATCTGATCGCCGTCGCATCGCCCCCGCCCGGAACCCCCGGGCGGGGGCGATTTGCATGTGGCGGGTCGGCCCCCGTACAGTTCCGGAGTCGCCGCGGGAGACCGGGGCGGCAAAGCGGAAAGCGAATCCGATGAATGAAACT